>DCTL01000005.1 GCA_002329255.1 Patescibacteria group bacterium UBA1441 | reverse complement strand
TCTAATGTTGGGATTGGAACAACTTCGCCACAAGCAAAATTAGCCGTTGAAGGTCGAGTACATATTAGTTCTGGGTCGTACTTTGGAGATAATTTAGTTAGTGATGATCTTTTAGTAATGGCGCCCGGTAAATCAATTCAATCTAATTTTGGAACAACTGCTCCTACGGGTTACTATACCCGGATTATTCCTATGGATACTACTTACATGTCAATGGAATTCCATAGCTATATAGATCACGGTTTCGGGGGCGCTAATTTTGGAGGTTTTAAATTCTTTGTGGATGGTGATCAGAAGGCTATCCTTAGTCAATATGGAGATTTTGGGATCGGCACCGACGCTCCAGACACAAAATTAGATGTTCGAGGACGAATGTACTTGTCTAGGTCTACTGGTTCCGCGTCGCTCAATGGTCTTGTTTCAGGCGACGTGTTAGTCATGCCAGAGGGTACATCTATCCAATCAAATGTCAGTGAAGATATAAAGTCTCGTATTATAATGCTTGATAGTCTTAACGGGGCAATGCAGTTCCATAGCTATATGGGTGGGGGAGTGGGCGGCCTTTCATGGGGCGGATATAGATTTTATGCCAACGACGATGAAGTGTTTACCATTCAAACAACTGATGGATTAACTCCAAATTTAGGTTACGTAGGCATTAATAATTCTAATCCTTCTTACGCTCTGGATGTTAATGGATCAGTCCGCGCTGACGAATACTATTATTCTTCAGATGCTTCTTTGAAAACAGGTATCGGTTATTTACCTGGAGATGAAATGCTTTCTAAAGTGCTGAAACTACAAGGCGTTTCATTCAACTGGAAAGAAAACGGTCAACCATCCATTGGTTTCATTGCTCAAGACGTAGAAAAGATCTTTCCCGAACTGGTTAAAACTGACCAGAATGGCATTAAATCAATTCAATACGGTAATTTGATTGCTCCGTTGGTGGAATCAATTAAAGAACAACAAAAACAGATTGAAGAGCTGCGTCAAGAAATTGAGGAATTAAAGAAATAATTCCGTTGGCTAGATCAAATACTCAGGCCCCCCTGCTCTTCGATTAAGGTTTATTCTGTGATTAATTTTGTTGAGGGGCTAGGAAAAGTAAAATATAGACATAGAAGTTAAAATGTCACTCAATGCTAAAATATTTTTAACAGCGCTTGTAATTTTGGGATTGATATTGTTATTTTTCTTAGTTAGCCAGAGCCTTCAAGACTTGCCATCGAATTTAGGCGAAGATATTCCAGAAGAAGAATATATTCCGGAGGAAGTTATCTATTCAAGTGACTTCAATGGGACAATTGATCAGATTGATAGTCCGGGACAATTAATCAATTTTCTAAATCAAAACTTTGAGTTAGTCCCGCGAGAGGGAATTATAGCTTTGACTCCGTTGGAGTTTTTTAATCAAAGACAAGGCGGAGAACAGGATTTTGCGCTTTTTACAAGTTATGTTTTGCGTCAGCAAGGATTCATTTCTATTGTTTTTGCTTACCAATATGTTGATCAAGATCAGATTGATCGGGTAGGTTATGTATCTGTTTTCCGCGACGAAAGTGGACCAAAACATATTTATTTTGATCAGAATAAAGTGGAAATGGCCAGCCATGGTTGGTCTTATGAGGATTTATGTCAATACGAAAAGGAACGCCGAGACATTAATATTTTAAATTACGGAGTTGTCTCAACTCAGGCGACCGAGATGACACCTGAAGAGTGGATTAAACTATAAAAAAGAATCATGTTTTTAATTTTTAAAAATAAAAAACTTGTTTTGCTGGGAATAATTCTCGTTTCTTTCCTGTTCTTAGTAAGTGGTAAGGTTACAGTCAATGCTCAGGAAACAACTGGTTGTGTCAGTCAAATATCTGGATTATATCGCTTTGAGAATTGTCGAGTTAACGCCAGCGATAATCTAATCATTAAGGCTGAAGGTTGTGAATATGGTAATTACCAGGTACTGAATGAGACGGGCGAAGACATCTTCATTCCGACTCGTACTTGTTCTGAGTGGGACTCGTTTTTGCTGTATCATCCATCTGGTGTCAGTCTCGATCCTTGCGCCAATATTGTTTTTAACGCTTATAGCGCAACCAGTCTAAACGCAACTAATGAGATGCCATTTATTAATCAATTGAAAGATTGGGGCTATAACGTCACTGTTGTTAGTGATGCTGATATGGCTACTTATGATTTTTCGAACACCGATTTATTGGTTATTCGGGGTCGAGATACTTATGCGGCTCATTCTTATGGCGGAAGCTTGCTTGGATTGACTGTTCCAATTCTATCGATGGACAGGTACGTTTCTAGGGTAAATTTTGGCATGGCAACAGCTAGTGAATTGAGGAGCTCTGATTATTATTATATTTTTAATACCAGTCATCCTTTCTCGAGTGGTTATTCGGGGTCGGTGACAATTTATACTTCTAGTGCCGGGATGCAGAGAATTGGTGGCCTCAGCTCTGGGGTAACCATGCCGATTGGAACACTAAATACAGCCTCTTCGACTTATCCGGGAGTAGCCATTAGATCGGCCGCTGATTACTATCCAAGAATTCATTGGGCTGCGCATCGAGGTAGTTATTTAAATAGTGACGGTTGGAACATATTCCAGAATGTCATTGAGGAGCTTATTAATACGAGCAGTGGAAATGTTTACAGCCTAACAGTGAGCAAAACTGGTCTTGGCTCAGGGACAGTTACTAGCAATCCCGCTGGGATTACTTGTGGTAGTACTTGTTTTAATTATTTTCCTGAGGATGGAACGGTAACCTTAACAGCGAGCCCGGCGACAGGACATAGTTTCGATGGCTGGTCGGGGGCTTGTTCCGGAACGGGAACTTGTGTGTTAAGTATGACTGAGAATCGATCCGTAACAGCAGATTTCAGCCCGCCGGCAACCCTTACGGTTACTTATAACCCTATTGTGGCGGGGGGTTCTTGCTCGCCATCTAGCCGTACAGTTAATTATGGTAGTTCGGCAGCCGGCCCTTCTTGTACTGCTAGCGGTTACGATTGTATCGGTTTTGGTATCTCTAGTGGTAGCTGTGCCTCTGGTTTTGATTCTTCAACTGGATATTGTGGTTCTGTCACGGCAAACTTGACCATAAGGGCATACTGGAGAGAAGCCGTTCCTCCTTCTTCTGCGCCAAGCGTAACTTGTTGGCCTCAAGTTTATTCCGGGAATGACAGCATTCTGGTGGCCTGGAGTTCAATGACAGCAGCAGACTATTATGATGTCTGGAGATACGCTGTCGATGAATATTATATGTATTATGTTAAAGTAGGCACGACTACTGATACAACAACATGGCGTGACTATGACTTGGTTCTGGGGAATAACTATAGGTATTTCATCAATCCTTGTAATATTCATGGGTGTTATGATGGAACGCCGAACGTTATAGAGCCAGGGGATCCAACGGCTACCTGTCTGGCTGGTGATTATTAGAAACAGTTATTAATCTGATTGTATTATGCAAAAACCTCTCTTAATTCTTATTATCGGTTTAATTATTTTCTCTTTCAGTGCCTGGCTTTATTTAAACCAGGGGGATCAAGGTCCATCATTGGAAGAGGCAAATGAACGAGCGATGAATTTCATTAATGACATTTTATTGAGTCATAGAAGCACAAAGGCTTCTCTGGTTGATATTTCGGAGGATCATGGATTGATTAAAATAGACGTTGAGATTGAAGGGCAACCTTTGACTTCTTATATGAGTGATGACCTGGAGCTTTTCTTTGCCGAAGCGATTAACATTGATGAATACACTCAATTAGTTCAATCAGATGAACTACCCCCAACCGAGGAACCGTCCGAGGGTCTGGATCGTCCGGAAAACTTTGATCAGTTTATTAGTTGTTTATCAGAGCACGAGATGCTAATTTATGGGGCAGATTGGTGCGGTTATACTAATCAATTGGTTGATCTTTTAGGCGGTTTAGAGATGATTGATCAAATTTATGTGGAATGCACCCAAGAAGAAGATCTCTGCCAAGAAGCTCAAATTACCGGTTATCCGACCATTCGTTTTGCGGGTGAGGATTATAATGGACCGCGCACCCTGGAAGGGTTAGCCGAAGTGACTGGTTGTCAGTTAATTTATTAAGCTGATGATTAAAAAAACTCGATCTGTGCATCGAGTTTTTTGATATCTTTTCGGAGTATAAGTTATTTCGATTAGGTTTTCATTTACTAAGTCGGGGTGCCGGGAATCGAACCCGGGTCGCAGGACCCCCAGCCCTGAATAATAACCATTATACGACACCCCGTCGCCGATATTTTACTTCGACGAATATTTCTTAAGGCAGCGAGCACAAACTCTGATTCTCTGACCATTCAGTTTAAGCCAGTGCAAATTAGGCTGCTGTTTTCTTGGTCCGCCGGGATTGTATTTTCCACGCAATTTAACCCAGCTGCCCGCCTTTCGTGGCTCTTTTTGGCATATTTGGCATTGCTTAGTCATAATGCTACAATGATAAAACATTCTGTTAAATAATGCAATGGAGATATTGATTTTTTTACTAATTTTAATTCTGTCGGTTATGGCTCATGAAATCAGCCACGGTATGATGGCTGATCATTTAGGTGATCCAACCGCTCGACTAATGGGACGGCTTAGCTTAAATCCGATCAAGCACATTGACTTAATGGGCTCCATTATTGTTCCGGGTCTGTTAATTATTATGCAGACTCCTTTTTTGATTGGCTGGGCTAAACCAGTGCCGATTAATCCATTGAATTTTAGAGACCAGCGTTATGGCGAAGCCAAAGTATCTTTTGCCGGTCCAGGAGCCAATCTAGTGATTGCTCTAACTTTTGGTCTAGCAATACGAATTACTATTTTAGTCGGAGCAAGCTCGACTTTTGCTATCAACTTACTTGGTCTTTTTCAGATTATTGTCTGGATTAATTTATTATTAGCCGTCTTTAATCTAATCCCCATTCCGCCATTAGATGGATCACATATTCTTTTTACCTTTCTGCCTAAAGGCTGGGAAAAGGTGAAAATCTTTATGGAACGCTATAGTTTAATTCTGCTCTTGTTTTTTATCTTATTTTTGTTTAAACTGATTGTG
>DCTL01000015.1 GCA_002329255.1 Patescibacteria group bacterium UBA1441 | reverse complement strand
CGGGAGACGGGAATCGAACCCGCAACCTTTTCCATGGCAAGGAAATGTTCTGCCGTTGAACTACTCCCGCTGGTGCCGAGGTCCGGAGTCGAACCGGAATTTCAGCTTTTTCAGAGCTGCGCCGTGACCACCTTGGCTACCTCGGCTTAGAAAGAGGCGGTGGGCGCTAAGGGATTCGAACCCCTGACACTCGGAATGTAACTCCGATGCTCTGCCGCTGAGCTAAGCGCCCAACCTCTTAATTTTAACCAAGATCACCTATTTTTCAAGAGGCTATTAATATTAGTGGGCGAGGAGGGACTTGAACCCTCACGGGATAAATCCCCTACGGCCCTCAACCGTAGTTGTCTGCCAATTCCAACACTCGCCCTTATTTCTTTTCTGGTTCAGTGGATTTCTCTGCTGGTTCAGTAGACTCCTCAGTCGATCCAGCAGATTCTTTACTCTGCTCGGTTTTAGTCTCTGTTGATTCTTGTGGCTTTTCGGCTTTTTCTGGTGCAGGAGTTCCAGCTTCTGTATATTCAATCTGGTCCAAATCAAATTGTTTTCTTTTAAGGCGAGCCTTCTTTCCGGTAGTGTGTCTTAAATAATAGAGCTTGGCTCGACGGACTTGAGATCGTTGAACGATCTCCAGTTTTTCAATCACGGGTGAGTGAAGGGGGTAAGTCTTCTCAACAGCTACATCTCCTGATTCTCGTCGAACAGTAATGCTGGCTGTAGCTCCAAATCCATGTCGTCGAGCAATCACAATTCCTTCGAATATCTGGGGCTTGCCACCTTCTTTAACCGGATCTTTCTGATAAACTCGAACCAAATCTCCCGGGCGCACCTTGGGCCGAGACTGCATCTGTTTTTTATTGAATAATTCAAGTAGTGACATGTTGTGTTTTATCTAAGCATTCCAGAACTGCCTCTAATTCTTTCGGTAGGGGAGCCTGAAAGGTTTTAATTTTCTGATCGAACCAAGTTAAGCTAATCGACTGACTGTGCAGGAACATACGCGACAAGCATTTAGGGCCAGACTGATTTTTAAACTGATAAAGCCGATCGCCGACGATCGGATGACCTTTCCACGATAACTGAGCTCGAATCTGATGCATTCTACCAGTTTTTAGTCTAATTTCAAGCAAAGAATAGTCAGTCCAGGTCTTTAAAGTTCGATATTCTGTTTGAGCCAATCGTCCGATTGGATTCAATCCAAGAGGGATTGCCTTTTGTCGACGAAAGTCTTGAGGTGATCTAACTAAATAACTTTCAATTTTTCCTTGAGATGGTTTGATCTGGTCATAAATCAAACCAAGGTATAATTTTTCAACAGTTCTTTTTTGAAATTGTGTCTGAAGAAATCTTAAGGCTTCTTTATTCCGAGCAACTAAAATAATGCCGGAAGTATCTTTGTCTAATCGATGGACTAATCCATAGCGGGGAGCTTGACCAACAGTGGCTAATTCAGGTATTACTTGTATTAATCGAGACATTAAAGAATCGCCTGGCTTAGGTAGATAAACGCTTACTCCAGCCGGTTTATTAACAGCCATAGCATATTCGTCTTGGTAAATTATTTGCATACCATCTATAAAACAAAACCTCTCTAAGAGAGGTTAAAAGTGGGCGGTACAGGATTCGAACCTGTGGCCTTCACAATGTCACTGTGACGCGCTAACCAACTGCGCCAACCGCCCTCAAGTTTTAGGTAGGCCAGGAGGGATTCGAACCCCCGACCGGTCGGATATAAGCCGACTGCTCTGACCACTGAGCTACTGGCCCTCCTCGGCACTCATTCTAGCAAAGATGCTCAAGCCTTGGAAGTCTTGATGTCAGCTTTAACTATCTTTTCAAATTCTTCTCGATCAAGAGTTTCCTTTTTGATCAATTCTTTGGCAATTTTATTTAAGGTTGTCTGATGCTTCTTAAGCAATTTTAGAGCCTGACTTTCGGCTTCATTGATCAATCGGCTAACTTCTTGATCTATTTTAGTTGCCCAGGTTTCGGAGAATGTTTTCTGAGCTAAACTACTTGGCCAAAGATCATTGGTTTCTTGAAAGCTGACGGGACCAAGTTTAGACATACCGTATTCAGCGACCATTTTACGGGCGAGAGAAGTAGCTCGCTGTAAATCATTGGAAGCTCCGGTTGAAACTTGTCCAAATTTTATTTTTTCGGCGACATATCCACCGAGCATAGAAACCAAGGTTCCTTGCAATTGTTCTTGATTGACTAACTTTTTCTCTTTGGCTGGAGTGGAAAAAGTATATCCAGCACTCATTCCTCGGCCGACAATNNNAAGTGGCTTTTACGCTCTGGTCCAAGCATTACTTTAATGATCGACTCTAGAAATTCTTCTTGATAAATAGCTTTTTTATTGCGGCGAGCAGCCAGAATAGCGGCTTCATTGGCTAAGTTTTCGAGATCAGCACCAGAGAATCCAGGAGTTCGCTCAGCGACTTCATTCAAATCAACATCTTTAGCTAATGGTTTATTGCGGCAATGGATCTTTAGAATTTGGATTCGGTTTTTTAAATCAGGCAGGTCGGTAACGACTCGTCGGTCAAACCGGCCGGGGCGGAGTAAAGCTGGGTCTAAAACATCAGGTCGATTAGTTGAAGCCAAGACGATTACTTTCTCTTCTCGGCGAAATCCATCCATCTCTACTAAAATTTGGTTTAAGGTTTGCTCTCGCTCGTCATTGCCACCACCCCAACCCAATCCTCGAGTTCGGCCGATTGCGTCTAACTCATCAATAAAAACAATACTAGGCTGACTACGTTTTGCTTTTTCAAATAGATCTTTGACTCGGCGCGATCCAACCCCAACAAACATTTCAACGAATTCAGACCCAGAAATTGAATAAAAAGGAACATTAGCTTCAGAGGCAATGGCTCGGGCGAGGAGAGTTTTTCCAGATCCGGGAGCACCGATCAAAAGGACTCCTCGCGGAATCTTGGCTCCCATATTTAGAAACTTTTCTGGTTTTTTCAGGAAATCAACGATTTCTTCTAATTCATTTTTAACTTCTTCTAGCCCGCCAACATCTTCAAAGCTAACTTTTTCTTTCTTCTTCTGAGCCACAAATTTTTGATCAGGAGATTTAAGAAAAGACATTGTTTGATTAACACTGCCTTTAGCTTGTCGAAAGACCAACCAAAAGAAGCCCATGATTAAAATGGCTGGCAAAATGAGAATCAGGAGAGGCATCAAAACTGAACCAAACTCAACGGGCGGGTCCTGAAAGGCTAAATCCAGTTCTTGAAGCTCTTCCGAGGTTATGCCATAGCTAGTCAAAAATTGAATCAAATCAGTGTCTGGACCTTTGCGGGACTGGGCTTGGCTTCCATCTTGATAAGTGATTTCGACCAAATTCTCAATTAAAACAATTTGACTGACCTGCCCAGCTTTGATTTGCTGAGCCAGTTCGTTGAGCCCAATCTCCTCCATCGTCTCTTCTTCGGCTGGCGTGAATAACGAAAAAACAGCTGAAACGGCCAACAAGACGACCAGGATCAAACCAATTTTTTTAACTAGCTGATTCATCTTTAGATTTTGCTTTTTTAGTGGTTTTTTGACTGGCGGTAACTTTCTTAGAAGCTTCTTTTTTCTCATCTGCTCGAGGGTGGGCAGTCTCTTTCGCCTTAGCTATCTCCTTTTTTGGCGCTTGAGCCATCTTTAGCGACAGGGAGACTCGACCGTCTCGACCAATGTCGACAATGCGGGCTTTAACCTTTTGTCCAACCTTAACGATATCGGAAGGATGCTTCACTAAACCCCAGTCTAATTCAGAGATATGGATTAGTCCCTCTAAATTGTTAACACCAAAGCGAATAAAAGCACCAAAGTCAGCTAAGCCAGTTATTTCACCTTCAACCAAATCTCCTTTTTGATACTTCTTTAAAGTTTCCTTTGTTTTTTCCATCTCTTCTAGCTTTTCGGAGAGAATCAATTTTTCTTCCTTTTGATCGATGTCTAAAACTTTAACTTTTAAAGTTTGACCAACCAGATCTTCAAGCTTGCTTAAAATTTTATTCTTATCCGCGTCTTCTACTCGAGGAAAGTGTTCAAATGACAACTGTGAGGCCGGTAAAAAAGCTTGGATGTCTTCGATTTTAACAATTAGGCCACCTTTATTAGCTCCGGCGACTCGGACTTCGATTGTTTCACCGCTCTCTTTTTTCTCGGCTAAATCTTCCCAGATTTTCTGCCGGAAACCTCTGCGAATAGACATTTCAGGATAGCCTTCTTCGTTTTCAGCGATAATAATCTCTCCAGCAATTCGATCGCCAATTTCGAGACCTTTTAAGGCGTTCTTAACGTCATAAAACTCTCGTCCATAGACAACGGCTGTTCCTCGAGGGCTGAGATCAATATAGAGGGCCGATCGGCCAAAACCAATAATTCGGCCTTCGACAATTTCACCTTCGCTGAGAGGCGAAATTAAATTAATTGTATCTTTAAGGGTTTTACTCATAATGTCTTTTAATATATAATGAAATCGGGCTGATTGCAAGTTTTAGTTAGTTATTTATTCAGAAATATTAATCAGCTTAAATTCAGTCAGACTGAATTTTTTAATGAATAGATTTTGGAGATTTTTAAATAATCAGAAGAGAGTGATTGGCGGCCTTTTGGTCGTCTTATTTCTTATTCTAGGGACGACACTAATTAATCTCTTGCAAAATAAAGGGATTGAAGCTTCAGGTTCATCTTCGTTAACTATCGAGGAGGGGCAAGGAGCCTTAAAGTTTGACGGGATTGATGATTATGTTGACGTTTATCCTGATTTTGTCATGGGAGAATACGGAGAATGGTCATTTAGCATGTGGGTATATTCTAATAACTATGTTACTCGTCAGACTTTATTATCTCGAAGATATCCTTGTAATAATAATTATCATTTTAATATCTACGTTCAAAATAGGAGAATCTATTTTGGCTACCGAAGTAACCTTGAAGCGGCTAGCGCTTTAACATATTCAGATGCTGTTCTTGAAGATGGTCAGTGGTATCACATGGTTTGGATTAGAAAGTGGGGCGAAGCCAGTACAAAATTATATCTCAATGGTCAATTGATGAGTATCACAGGTGATAGTGACTTAAAAGGGACTACAGCTGGTAGCAGTTTGCCGATTATCATGGGATCACAATGGAGCGCTGATGTCTGCTATGTTGAGCCTCTGCTTCCTGAAGAGCTTCGTTATTTTTTTAATGGATCCATCAGCGGAGTTCATCTTTATAATCGACTTTTGTCAGAAGATGAGGTCATGTCTCTTTATCGAGGAGAGCAGTTGATTACTGGGCCATTTGTTGGCTGGGATATGGAAGACAGATTGGGAGAGATCGTTGATGATGTCTCAACACATGGCTACGATGGCACGATCCATGGGGCGGAATGGAGCAGTCGATGGCGAGGGCAGATGAATGGATTAATTGCTCAAAGTTCTGGTTTGACAATTACTGACGGACAAGTCCAAGGGGAAATTACTTCTCCAATTTACGACCTGTCTTCAGCGGGTGTTTCAGGAGGGTCTCAGATTGTTTGGGAGGCAGAAACACCTTTGGGAAAAGCGCTGGAATTTGACGGATCTAATGATTATGTAGATGCGGGAAGTAGCGCTACTCTTGCCTATGGCGACAATAGTACATTTGCTATGTGGATTTACGGCAAAGGTCGCTTTTCTGAAGGGGCGACTTTATTAAACAGAAAAGCACAATCAAATCCTGGTTTTTATTGGCTAATGATCTATCAAAATAAAGGGTTTTTGCAATATTGGAACGGCTCAAGTAATGTAAATCTTATGACAACAAACAATCTACCCGTTTCTCAGGATGAATGGTTTCATTATGCAATAACATTATCAGGTGAAACAGTTTCATTTTACGTAAATGGCTTATTTATAGAATCAAAAAATGCTACTGGAATACGCAAGGATGAGATAATCTCAAATTTATATATGGGGTCGTATCAAAAGTGGTCAACAAATTGGCAGTTTCGTGGAATGATGGATGATGTCCGTATATATAATTACGCCTTAGACGAAGGAGAGATTCAAGAAATCATGTCTGGGGAAGCGACGGGTGCAGAAAGTGGGTTAATGGGTTACTGGAAATTTAATGAATCTTCCGGGAGTACAGCCTTTGACTCATCAGGTAATGGAAATAATGGGACTATCTTTGAAGCAACGAGGGTTAATAGTATTCAATCTAGTGTTCAAGTAGAAACTAATTTATCTCTTAATGGCGGAAGTACTTGGCAAGGTTGGCAAAGTGTAACTAATGGGGAGACTATTCCAGGTGTTATTTCGGGGGCTAATTTAGGTGACGCTCGCCTACAAACACGTCAAACTTTAGCTACCGAGCAGGAAGGCGTTAATTCGGTATTAGGTAGCCTGACTATGCAAATCTGGGGCTTTGGAGATCCTAATGTTAATGGTTGGGCTTGGTCAGAAAATA
>DCTL01000013.1 GCA_002329255.1 Patescibacteria group bacterium UBA1441 | reverse complement strand
TCGCCAGCCAAGCTTAATTAATATCGACTTTTCGGACTTGAGGGCCATCTTACGAGGTCATAATCAGCTCGCTTTTTTGAATAATGCTACGGCAGAGGGCGAGAAGAGATTAGAGTCGGTAGTGCAGAAAATACATCAAGCTGATTTTTATTCTTCTGATCCCTTGCCAGCTGATAAACTTTTATTACATATTGCTGGCGGAGCTGACTTAAAAATGACGGAGGTGAATGCTATTAGTCAGCAGATAGAACAAAGCAATCCTTCCGCTCAAATTATTTTTGGAGTTGATCGTCGTAATAATTTTAAAAATCAAATCAAGGTAACTCTTCTTTCAATTAGTAGTGTTCCGGAGAAGGCGACTCGCTCCAATCAAACCGATAAAGAAAAAACGGCTAAGTTGGTTAAGAAAGAACATTCGGTTAAACCAAAGAAGAAAAAGAAAATTAAACCCTCGACTCAGAAATCGAGTCGAAAAAAAGATCAGCTAAAGATTAAAAAGAATACCCCTGCTCCAGAGAAAAAAAAGAAGAAAAAAGTAAAGCGGCTCAATGCTCTTGACGTTAAAGAACTTAAGAAGAAAAGTGAATTTGAAAAGACTTCTCAGGAGAAAGTTTGGGAAATTCCCGCTTTTTTAAGAAGAAAAAGCTAAACTATGATTAAAAAGGCGATTATTGTCTTGAAGCAGCCGGGTCTCGAGCCTCTATCGCTAGGACGGGCGGTGACGGCTGAATTTTGGTTATTACATGGCCAACCTTTGATTGAACATTTAGTTGACGAAATGATTGAGATGGGGGTTGAACAGATTTTCTTTGTTGGCCCAACTGAAAAAAAAATCGTTAGTGATTATTTTAACCAAATTTCAAAGATAGAAGAACCGACTGGCGACTTGTCTCGCTTTATTGAATCCTATCAGTCGAAGAAGTTTAATCTTATTGTCGAACCTGGTTCATTCGGTCCCGCTTTGCCAAAATTAATGACTCAGCTCAAGGATGAGCCAGCGGCCATATCTTGGGCCGAAGATTTTTGGGTGGGTGAAGAAGGTAGCTTCAGCCAATTAGCTCGAGTTTTTAATACGGCTCAACAGACTGTTCTAGGGCTAACTGATCAGCCAACCCAGGCTGAATTAAGCTTATCACTGGAAAAGATTGCTCAAAGGATGTATCGAGTTCGGGGGGCTGAAGATAAAAAGCAAGAAGATGGTAAATTGTTTCTAGCTGGACGAGCTATTGTTACGCCCGAGTTTTGGTCAGTTTTTGCAGAAATGAAAAGAGAAGTTAAAGAGGATAAATTTGACTTCTATAGAGTATTGTCTGCCATGGCTATTGAAGGTAAATCTATCTATGGATATGAATTAAAAGGGGAGAAATTTGATTTAAAAGAGGCATCGGGTTGGCTCGGAGCCAATCGATTATTAGTGCAGCAAGAAGATGAGCAGTAGGATCTTAATTAAATCTATCCGGGCTCGAATGATTGTTAATTCTCGAGGCGAACCAACGGTTGAAGTTCTTCTAAGAACAAATTTAGATGATCGTGTCTATCGTGCTTCTGCTCCTTCTGGGGCTTCCCGAGGAGAGCATGAGGCTTGGGAGATAAGAGATCGGGGGGTAGATTTTGGTGGACTGGGGGTTAGTCAAGCTGTCAGTCACGTCAATCAGATTATTGGACCAGCGCTGAAGGGACGGAGCGTTTTATCTCAATCCAGAATTGATCAAGCTCTGGTGGAATTAGACGGTCATCGCAACAAATCAAGACTCGGGGCTAATGCCATTTTGCCAGTTTCTATCGCTGTCTGTCGAGCAGCGGCGGCGACTACCAATCAACCTCTCTGGCGATATTTAAATGGAGTTTATCAGTCGTTGCGTGATGCTAGTCAACCGAAGATGCCAAAACCTTGTTTCAATGTAATCAATGGAGGGGCTCATGCTGGAGGTTGGCTGGACTTTCAAGAATTTATGATTATTCCGCAAGGCCGAACCTTTTATGATAATTTTAAAATGGGTGCTGAGATCTATGGGCAGTTACGCGGTCTTCTATTGGCCGAGGTCGGTCCATCTTCAATTAATATTGGAGACGAGGGTGGTTTCGTGCCAGCTATTGTTATTCCGGAAAGGGCTCTTGATCTAATTATTCGAGCGATCAATCGCGCGCCCAATCAAACTTCGGTTAAGATCGGATTAGATTGTGCCGCTAATTCTTTTTTTGACCAAGGACAATATCGTTTGGCCGGGTCACTTAAAACTCGGGAGAGTTTAATGAGCTATTATCAAGAATTAGTCAGTCATTATCCTATTGCTTTTATTGAAGATCCTTTGGAAGAAAATGATTGGCTGGGTTGGGCTCAACTAAACCAGGAGCTTAATGGTCAAGCTAGTTTAATCGGTGATGATTTGATAGTTACTAATGTTGAGCGAGTAAAGAAAGCTGAAGAAGCCGAAGCGGTGGACGGTATCGTGGTCAAGCCAAATCAAATTGGTACTGTTTATGAAACTTTAGAAGCGGCGGCCTTGGCCGCTTCTTACAATTGGCAACTAATGGTGTCGCATCGCTCGGGGGATACAAATGATGATTTTATTGCCGACCTGGCAGTGGCAATCGGTTCCAACTATATTAAATCAGGTGCTCCGGCTCGAGGCGAGCGGCTGGCAAAATATAATCGATTGTTAGAAATTGAATCTGAACTTAAAGATGAATAAAATTTTACTTTTAATTATTGATGGATTGGGAGATCGTCCGAGTGATATTTTTAGACGTCGGACCCCTCTAGAAGAGGCGAAGACTCCATTGATGGATCGGTTAGCCCGAGAGGGATCAGTGGGTTTGATTAAACCATTTCAGCGAGGCTTATTTCCAACTTCAGAAGATGCTCACTTCACCTTGTTCGGATACGATGTAAATCATTATCAAATTGGCCGTGGTGTTTTTGAAGCTTTAGGGCTAGAGCTTGAATTAAACGATCATTCAGTGGCTTGGAGGGGAAATTGGGCAACACTAGATCGATCCGGCCGGATTCTTGATCGTCGAGCGGGACGTATTCCAGCCAGCGAGGAGATGATTGATCAGATTCGAGATTTAACTATTGATGGTGTCAGATTCCGTATTTATCCTGGGCTGGAACATCGGCTTGTGGTAATAATGGAAGGGGAGGGGCTCTCTGATCAAGTAAGTGATGGTTACCGTCGTCAGGTTGGAGTTCCGCCATCATTAATTACTCCTTTGGATCGTAGCGAAGAAGCTAATTTTACGGCTCGTTTAGTCAATCGATATCTAAATCAAATTCATTCTTCATTAAAGAGTAACTCGGCTAACCAAGAAAGAATTCGGCAAAATCAGCCACCAGTCAACTACATTCTTTTACGAGGGGCCGGCCGGATTAAAGCGGCGCCGTCTTTTAAAGAACAATGGGGCTGGTCGGGAGCCTGTGTTGCCGCCGGTCCTCTTTATCGGGGGGTATCGAAGTTTGTTGGCTTAAAGATCATTGATGTTCCCGGAGTAACAGCTGGTATTGATACCAATTTGGATGGGAAAATCAAGGCTGCTATTGAAGCTTTGTCAGAGCATGATTTTGTCTTCTGTCATATTAAAGCAACTGATAGTTTAAGCCATATGAGGGATTGTCAAGGCAAACTTAATTTTCTGGAGAAAATTGATCAATCCCTGAGTTCTTTATTTAGTCAAACTGGAGTAACCTTAATTCTAACCGGTGACCATGCAACGCCTTGCGAAACGGGGGAGCACAGCTCGGATTTAATTCCAATGTTAGTTTGGGGTGATCAAGTGCCGAAAGATAAAGTTACTAGATTTGGTGAATCTTTTTGTGCCAAGGGAGGGCTCGGAGCCTGGAATCAAATCCAAGTTTTAGAAGAAACGGCTAAATTAACTAAAGGAAATGGTAAATCTTAAAAAGAGATTAAGATTAGTGAAAGGGGTGGTCCTGATTTTAGGGTTGGCTTTATTGGGTTGCTTATTAATTAGTTTCTTCCGATCAGATAATTCGAGGTTTTCTGATGGAGGAGAAGCAGTAATTGATCATCAGTTGGATTTGATCTGGCAGAGGTGTGCGGCCGGTCAATTGCTGCCTGATTGCCGCAGCTCAGCCGTACGCTATCAATGGACCGGAGCCAAAGACTATTGTCGTGATTTAATTCTAGACGGCTATTCTTCTTGGCGTTTACCAACTGAGAGTGAATTAGGCAGTTTAGCCGAATACAATCGATTCGGCACAGGCTCTATCTCTGAATTTTTTCTGAATAATCCCACTGATTATTTTTGGACGGCTGATCAAGACCACCAGGGTCGTGCGACAATAGTGAACCTTAGTGATGATCAGACAGAGACTAGCTATCTCGATCAATATTTTTATGTTCGTTGTGTCCATGGTCATTTTTAAAAAAGATGAAACAAATTCCTTTTGAAGAAACAATTGAATTATTAGCCCGATATCAAATTCCGGTGGTGCCTTCGGCTGTTTTTAATAATAAAAAAGAAGCTCAGGACTTTTTTTCTCAAATGAAACAACCGGCGGCGATGAAAATTGATGCTGCTGATATCTGGCATCGCACAGAAATTAAAGGCGTCTTTTTGGATATTGAGTGTTTAACTGATTTTAATCAAGCTTGGCGTCAATTGAAGCAAATTGAGGGTATAAGAGGGGTGATTATTCAAGAGATGCGGTCGGGGTTGGAGCTAGTTTTAGGAGTTAAGCGAGATATTCAATTTGGTCCGGTGGTGATGTTTGGCTTGGGCGGCCTCTTGGTTGAAATAATGAAAGATGTCAGTTTGCGCATTGTTCCAATTGATTTAGCCGAGGCGAAACAAATGATTTCTGAGGTTAAGGGTTATCGATTACTAACAGGGTTTCGCGGTCAACCAGTCGTGGATCAAAAAAAATTGGCTGAAATTATAGTAAACCTTGGTTGTCTGGCGACAGAAAATCCAGAGATTGAAGAGATTGATTTGAATCCAGTTATGGCGACTAGTCGCCAGATTGATGTTGTGGATGCTAAAATTTGGATTACGAGTGATGAAGAATAAATTATCGTCTTTAATTAATCCCCAATCAGTGGCTTTAATTGGGGCTACCGAACGTTCCGGATCAGTGGGGTCTGGACTAGTTGAAAATCTTTGGTCCGGACGTCATAAAAGAAAACTCTTTTGGGTTAATCCTAATTTGAAAGAGATTAAAGGCGAACGAACTTATCTTTCGATTTTAGAGATTACCGAACCAATCGATTTAGCGGTTGTTGCTGTGC
>DCTL01000008.1:131-22453 GCA_002329255.1 Patescibacteria group bacterium UBA1441 | reverse complement strand
ATGGCAGTGGATGCTTTATTGAAAAAAGAATTTGATATTTACCGTACTGAGGGCCAATCTCATCCTTTGATGGAAAATTATGGAATCAAAGCGGTGCCTTATCGCCATCCGGAAATTGACAATTGGCGCAATAATTTCAAGGGAGTGCGCTATCATTATCAACCAACCAATTTCATTATTTACGGTGCAGTTGATGATGTCTGGCAGGATGAAGGAGGGGACCTGATCGTAGTCGACTATAAGGCTACGAGTACCGAGAAAGTAATTTCTCTCGATGATCAGTATCGACAAAGCTATAAGAGGCAGATGGAGGTTTATCAGTGGTTACTTCGAAGGAACGGTTTTCCGGTTTCTGATCAAGGATATTTTGTTTACGCTAACGGCATCAAAGATAATAAGGCTTTTGATGGGCAATTAGAATTTCGCGTTGAAATTATTCCTTATCGAGGTGATGACGGATGGGTTGAAGAGGCGATTAAGTCGGCCCATCAATGTCTGATGTCGGAAGAGATTCCGCCAGCTAATCTGGAATGTGAATATTGCCGTTATCATCGAGAATTAAATGAAATTGAAAATAAAGAGAATACGACATGAGTGATTTTGAAATAATTGAAATTTCGGATAAAGATCAGTGGCAGGAACTGAATAGACGAGTTGAAAATAAGACCTTTCTTCAATCATGGACCTCTAAAGAGTGGCGGATGGCTCTTGGTCAAAAGGTTAAACTTTTTGGAGTATTTGACCGTCAAAAATTAATTGCTGGCGCTCTGATAGCTGAAATGCCTTTGTTCAAATGGCGTAATCAAAAAGCAAACTTTTGGCTTTTACCGCATGGGCCGATTATCGATCAAGAATATTGGAACCATCGAGCGAAAATATTATCAACTTTAATCGATCATATACGATTAATGGCTCAACAAGACCAGAGAGTTGCTTTTATTCGCGTTCAGCCGGCTTGGCCGGACAACTCAGAAGATCGGCAAGTATTTAAAAAACTTAGTTTCCGAGAAGCTCCAATTTTTATCGTTCCCGAGGTAACTTGGTGTCTGGATATTAGACCTAACGAAGAAGAGATTTTAAGAGGAATGAGAAAAACTACTCGTTATTTAATTCGGAAAGGTCTGAGCAATTCCGATCTAGAGGTTCGGATGGGAAGTGATAAAGATGACTTAGCTGATTTTTTGACCCTNNCGACCCTCTATCGCCAAACAGTAGGACGCCATCAATTTCAAGCTTTTTCTTTGAATTATTTGGAAAAAGAATTAAAATGTTTAAGCTCCGAAGATGAAATTACGATCTTTAATGCTTATTATCAAAAAAAACCAATCGCTTCGGCGATGATTGTCTTCCACCAAAAAGGCGCCTACTATCACCAAGGAGCTTCAGAAGGTCAGCAGCCGAAGGATGCTCCGGGGTCGTATTTAATTCAGTGGGAGGCCATTCGTGAGGCTAAGAAGAGGGGCTGTTCTGTCTATAATTTCTGGGGTATCGCTCATAATGATAATCATCGTCACGCCTATCGTGGATTAAGCCTTTTTAAAAAAGGTTTTGGTGGATATCGCCTCGATTACCTGCCAACTCAAGACTTGGTTACTGGTTGGCAATACTGGCCTAATTATTTAATTGAAAAGTGCCGCCGTTGGAAAAGAAAAGTATNNGAGTTTTGTTAAACACGATAAAATTAGATTGCGAAAGCCTTGGTATCGTCAGCGGTTTTTTATCAAAACACTGTTGATTTTTATTTTGGTTGGAATTTTGGTTTATTTGGTTTTGTTCTCAAGCGCTTTCCGCCAGGATCAATTAATTATTGAGGGAAATAAAAAGATTGATTCAATGCAGATCAGAGAATCAATTCAGGCCCAGCTAGACCAAAGATTGTCTGCGAGCTTGATTTGGCCGATTGGTAAAATTTCCAGTGAATTGACTAATCAATTTCCTTACCTTCAAGAAGCTAAAATTCAACGACGTTGGTTTCATACTCTTCGAGTGATAGTCACCGAAAAAGAGCCTTTTTTGTGTTTAGAATATTCAAATCATTTTTTTGTCCTTGATGCAGATGGAGTGGCCTTAGAAAAATTAGACGAATGTCCCGTTGATTATTTCGTGATTAATGCTCCGCTCAATTTAATTCCTCCTCAGCTAGGAGAGAAGGCTATTGCCGAAGAGTATTGGTCATCTGTTGTGGCCCTTCATCAGACCTTGTCGATCTTTCCGGCGTTGAGTATAAAAAAAGTTTCCTTCGAGGGGCTACAAATTACAGTGACCATGTTCAACTCTGTAGCTGGTAAACCTGATTGGCGGATTTATTTCGATCGCAATATGGATTTCAATAATCAGTTGCGACGCCTGGAACTATTTCTACAAACAAGGGGAGCGGCGGAATTAGACCAACTGGATTATGTTGATTTAGGGAGTCATGGAGAGCGTGTTTTTTATTCCAACCGAGCAGATAAACCCTAAAATCTTTTATTGACATTAGCTAAAACTCGTGTTATCATCTTTTTTGTTTAATCAGAATGTCTTCTTTAAAACCAGATAATAAATCATCAGATCTAAATCAAGAACTGATCAAGTGTCAAGAAGAAAGACAGGAATATCTAGATGGTTGGCGAAGAGCTCGAGCCGAGTTGCTCAATTATAAGAAAATGGAGGCTGAACGTTTATCAAGTTTCAGCCGACAAGCCAACCGCGAGATTTTGAGAGACCTGTTGGTCGTTTTAGATAATTTAGATCGAATGGAAAGAGAGGTCGAGCGTCGGTATGGACGAGATGCTTTTTTTGAAGGTGTTGCTAAAACACGGAAGGAGTTTTTAGATGTCTTAAGTGATTGGGGTGTTTCCAGAATTGAAACTGAAAACCAAGAGTTTGATCCGGCAAAGCATGAAGCTATAGCCAGTATTGATGATTCTGGTCTGAAAGAAGGGCAGATAATCGAAGAGATCTTAGCAGGTTATTTGTTCAATCAAGAAGTATTGCGCCCGGCTAAAGTTAAAGTAGCCGGAGCTAATTCAAAAAGTAACTAATTTTTAACAATGTCTAAAATTATAGGAATTGATCTTGGAACTACTTTTTCGGCAATGGCTACAATCGAAGCGGGAGAAGCTNNAACTCGAACTACGCCATCGATTGTTGCGATCAACAAGAAAGGTGAAAGATTAGTGGGCGTACTGGCTCAGCGCCAGGTAATCACTAATTCAGAAAATACCATTCATGGAACCAAGCGTCTGATCGGACGAAAGTTTTCCGATCCGACAGTCCAAGAAGATTTAAAGCATGTTTCCTTTCAAGTTCGTCAGTCTGATGGTGATCGTATTGAAGTAAAAATGGGTGAGAGCTGGTATAAGCCAGTTCAGATATCGGCCATGATTCTAGAGAAACTAAAGAATGATGCTCAAGAAAAATTGGGAACACCGGTCGAAGAGGCAGTTATTACTTGTCCGGCTTACTTTAATGATGATCAGCGACAAGAAACCAAAGCGGCTGGTGAGATTGCTGGTTTGAAGGTTCGTCGAGTGATCAACGAACCAACAGCAGCAGCTTTAGCTTATGGACTAACCAAGAAAAAAGATGAGCAAATATTAGTCTATGATTTTGGAGGAGGGACTTTTGATGTTTCGATTCTTGATATCGGTGATGATACGATCGAGGTTAAGGCCACTGGTGGGGATACCCATTTAGGAGGTAATGATTTTGACCAAAAGATTGTGAATTGGGTTATTCAGCGTTTTAAGCAGGATGAAGGAATTGATTTATCGAAGGATCTATTGGCTTTACAGCGCATAAAAGATGCGGCCGAAAAAACAAAGATTGAGCTTTCAACTACGATGGAAAGCGAGATCAATCTTCCTTTCATTACTTCTACTGATGAAGGCCCTAAGCATTTGCTTTATTCTTTGAGTCGAGTTGATTTAGAAGAAATGGTTAGTGAATACATTGATCGATCTTTAAAAATCACTCAAGAAGTTTTAGCCAATGCGGAATTGAAAACAGGGGATATCGAAGAAATTGTTTTAGTTGGCGGGCAGACTCGAATGCCTAAAATTCAAGAGGAGATCAAGAAGATGTTTGGCAAAGAGCCAAATCGTTCAATCAATCCTGATGAGGTAGTTGCCATTGGAGCCGCCGTTCAAGGAGGAATTCTTCAAGGAGAGATGAAGGATGTTTTATTGCTTGATGTTGTGCCACTCTCTCTGGGAATTGAAACTCTGGGCGGAGTGATGACTAAGTTAATCGATAAAAACACTAATATTCCCACTCAAAAGACTCAAGTGTTCTCTACGGCCGCAGATAGCCAAAATTCAGTTGAGATTCACGTTTTACAAGGAGAACGAGCTATGGCAAATGATAATCGTAGCCTGGGCAGATTTATTCTAGATGGTATTCCTCCAGCTCCTAGAGGAGTTCCGCAGATCGAGGTGACTTTTGATATTGATGCTAACGGAATTTTAAATGTTTCTGCTAAAGACAAGGGAACGAATAAAGAACAGTCGATCCGGATCGAGGGATCAGCTAGTGTCTCTGAGGAAGAGATCGAGCGAATGAAAAAAGAAGAACAGGAATATGCTAGCCAAGATCAGAAGAAGAAAAAGTTAGTCGATGCACGTAATCAATCTGATGCTTTGATTTACAGCGGACGGAAAACTCTGAGAGAAATGAAAGATAAAATTTCAGAAGCTGATCAAAAAGAAATTAATGATAAATTAACCGATCTTGAGAAAGAAAAGCAGGGAGATAATTTAGAAGAAATCGAAAAGAAACTTAATCAAGCCCAACAGCTTCTTCAAAAAATCGGATCTGATCTTTATCGTCAAGAATCTGAAGCTAAACCAAATCAGTCCGGCAATCAACAAAGTCAGGATCAACCGGAAGATAAATCTCAATCTCAAAATTCAAAAGATCAGCCGGAAGATAATCAATCCTGATTAAGTTATGGAAGACTACTACCAAATTTTAGGAGTTGATCGTAAAGCTTCTAAAGAAGAGATTAAAAAAGCCTATCGTCGCTTAGCTCATCAATATCATCCCGATAAAGGTGGAGATGGAGAAAAGTTTAAGCAAATTAGCCAAGCTTATCGAGTTTTGTCAGACGACAAAAAGCGGGCGGAATATGATCAGGTTGGCTTTTTCGGTCAGCAATCAGCTGGCGGATCTGGTTCTCCTTTCGGTTTTAACTTTGGCCAAAATGACTTTGGTCAGATGTTTAATGAGTTTGATCTTGGTGATTTATTTGATTTTGCTTTTCGTCGGGAAAGTCATTCCGGTCGAACAGTCCGAGGCGAAGACATCCAAGCTTCTTTGGAATTAGATTTAGCTGAAGTTCTTAACTCGCAGAAGAAAAAAATATCTCTTTACAAGCAAGTAACTTGTTCACGCTGTCAGGGTCAAGGAGCTGAGCCAGGAACAGATATGGAGACTTGTTCAGCCTGTCGAGGACGTGGTCAAGTGCATCAAGTAAAACAAACTATCTTCGGCAATATAACTCATTATAGTACCTGTCCAGAGTGCCAGGGGACTGGATCGGTTCCTAAAAGTCCCTGTAATATTTGTCACGGGCAGGGGAGAGTAAAAGAAAAAGTAAACCTGGAAATTGAAATTCCAGCAGGAGTAGATAATGGTCAAATACTGAGAATTGATCATCAAGGCAATGCTGGATTTCGAGGTCAATCGGCCGGTGATCTTTATTTGAAAATAATCATTAAGCAGAATGATCAATTTACGCGAGAGGGGGACAATTTGATAAGTGTTTTGCCGATCACTTTCTCGCAAGCAGTCCTGGGAGATGTCGTAAAGTTTAATACTTTATCTAAAGAAGAGATCAAAGTTGATATTCCGAGCGGTACAGAATCCGGTCAAGTGGTTAAAGTCAGAAATAAAGGAATTCCTCATTATAGTCGACTGGGACGAGGTGACTTATATATCCGTTTGCAAATTGCCACACCGAAACGTTTGACCAAGGATCAAAAAGATCTTTTAAAAAAGTTGCAAAAAGAAGGTTTATAGCCTAAAATTTACCCAGGGTCCGTAACTCAATGGTAGAGTAACTGCCTTTTAAGCAGTAAGTTGTGCGTTCGAGTCGCACCGGACCCACCTTTAATTTTTTGGTTTCTGATGACAAACTTTACATCAACTGAAAAGTCTCAAAGACCCTGGGGGTTCTTTATTTTTGGTCTAGTCATAGGCAGAATTCTTTTGGGTACTTTTGTGTTTCAGACCAGGGATCTGTTTTGCGAGCCAAATATTGTTCCGCCTGAAGAAATTGATTTGTCTACTTTTTGGGAAACCTGGAACTATCTGGAGGAAAACTACATGGATGCGGAAGAAATGGATCAGAGACAAATGATTTATGGAGCGATCTCGGGAATGGTTAATTCTTTAGGAGATCCTCACACTTCGTTCTTTGATCCTCAAGAATCTCTTAGATTTCAAGAAGATCTTTCTGGGGAAATTGAGGGAGTTGGAATGGAGGTTGGCTTAAGAAATGGAGCGATTACAGTTATTGCTCCGCTGAAGGAAACGCCAGCTGCAAGAGCTGGATTAAGGGCGGGTGATCAAATTATTAAAATTGATCAAGAGGCAACTTACAACATGAGTCTTGATGAAGCGGTCCGGATGNNAAGTAATTTTAACAATTTGGCGTCCAGAAGATTTAGAAGAGAAAGACTTTACCCTGATTCGAGACAAGATTCAGATTCCTGCAGTTGAATGGAAACTGATTGACGACAATATCGCTCATCTTCAAATTTATCATTTTCATCAAGGATTAAGTGCTGATTTCCAAAAGGTAGCAGCCGCAATTATTAAAAGTCCAGCTGAAGGGATAATTGTCGATTTACGCAATAATCCCGGTGGCTATCTTGATGTGGCTATCGATGTCGCTGGCTGGTTTTTACCGATGGGTCAATTGGTGGCGATTGAAGAATTTGCTTCAGGGGAGCGCCAAGAGTTTTATGCTTACGGTAATGCCAAGCTTGCTCCTTACCCTACTTTAATTCTGGTTAATCCTGGGAGCGCTTCAGGGTCTGAAATATTAGCCGGAGCTTTAAGAGACAATCGAAATTTAAGAATCGTTGGCGAAAAGTCTTTCGGCAAAGGTTCGGTTCAACAAACTTTTCCCCTTCAAGACGGTTCGATGGTTAAAATTACAATTGCCAAGTGGTTAACCCCAGATGGCCATTTAATTGACGGCGTGGGCTTAGAGCCCGATATTACCGTGGAGCTTGATTTGGATAAATATTTAGAGCTTGATGAGGATACACAACTTGATAAAGCAGTTGAATTATTAAAAGATATTATTAAATAATTATGAAAGTTATTCTTAAAAAGGATATTGCTAAAATTGGTCTGAAAGGAGAAGTTAAAGAGGTTTCCGGAGGTTATGCCAGAAATTATCTTTTTCCGAAGGGTCTAGCCGATCCAGCGACTAAAGGCAATTTGGCTCAACTCCAACATTTACAAGAAATTCGAGCTAAGGTTAAAGAAAAAGAAGAAGCCGAAGCTCGTCAATGGGTTAAGAGCTTGGCCGGTAAAACATTCAACCTTGAGGTTGAAGTAGGGGAGAGGGGTCAACTTTTTGAATCAATTGATGCAACTAAGATTGCTCATCTATTGACAGAAGAAGGTTTTTCTGTTGAAAAAAACCAGGTTCTAATCGAGAAACCGATTAAGGAACTGGGTGATTTTCAGGTTGAGATTAAATTAACTCCGGAAATAATAGCTAAAACTAAGATTAAGGTTAGCGCACATTCAAAACTTTGATTAAGCGTTGACGTCCGTCGAATCCAGTCTTACGACGCGTTTGAAACTCTAGGATGCCGTCTTTAATTGCGTAGAGTGTATCATCTCGGCCTATTTTTACATTTTGACCGGGTACGAATTTAGTTCCGCGTTGCCGGACTAAGATCATTCCGGTTTTGACTGTTTGTCCGCCAAAAATCTTCACTCCTAGCCTTTGAGACTGTGAGTCACGAGTATTACCGGTTGCTTTTTTAGAAGTTTTCTTTGACATATTTCTACAATAACGATCCAATTATAGTTTAATCATTGACTTTTGTCTAGTTAGCAATGATAGAAGAAAATCGATTTTCATTTTCAACCAAGATTAAATTTGATTATGATAAGCTCAAGATCGGTGTTTTAATCTTTCTTCTGTTTGTTTTATCTTTTGGATTAGGCTATTTAACGGCCTGTTATCAGAAGCAAGAATCCTTAGAACTAATCGAGGGGTTTCAATCTACTGATCGCTGATTTTAGCTCCTCCGTGAAAACGGCGATGTAGATCACGTAAGCGCTTATTAGTAACGTGAGTATAAATTTGAGTAGTCGATATATTTTGGTGTCCCAAAAACTCTTGAACGGTTCTTAAATCTGCTCCTTGATTAAGCAAATCAGTAGCAAAAGAATGCCTTAAAGTATGAGGTGTAGTGCTGGCGGGCAGGCCAACCATTAAGGCATATTTTTTAATAATCTGTTCGATTGAGCGAGCACTTAGGCGTTTACTAGTTTTTTTAGGAGATCTAAAGTTAAGAAAGAGGGGAGAGTCGTGGTCTCCCGGACCAGCCAACCGATCTCGAGATTCTAGATATCGCTTTAACCACCGAACAGATCGTTGAGACAGATAGACTGTTCGAGGATAGCTGCCTTTGCCGACAATGCTCAATTCAATTGCTTCATTTAATTGACTGTCTTTAAACTGTTGACGATCTAAAGCGACTAATTCACTAATTCTCAAACCGGTTGAAAAAAACACTTCCATTATTGTTCGATCCCGGAGGCCAATAAAGGTGCTAGTGTTAGGAGCTTGAAGCAACTTAGCTACTTGTTCCAACTTTAGGAAATTAACTTTCTTTTCTTTTTTTTGCTTAGCTAGCTCAACTTTTTCCGCCGGGAGAGATTTAATATCTCGAGCCGCGAAAAAATTAAACAGAGACCGTAAAGCAATGAGATAATAGTTCTGAGTGGTTTTTTTTAGAGGTTGTTTATTCTGGTTGCTGCTAGCGCGAGCCAAGAAGACTCGATATTTCCAAATATGATCAGAGTCAATCTGATGGGGTTTTAGGTTTTGTAGATTATTATCTATTAACCATTGAATAAATTTTTTCAGAAAGCGATCATAATTTTCCTGAGTCTTGTTTGACAAACCCTTTTCAACGTCAATCCAGTCTAAAAAGTCTGGAACGTGTTCAATAATGGTTTTAGAACTTTCTTGCATATCTTAGTTCGGTTAATCTACATTATGCGAACTTTAATCTTTACTGACAGATTACTTCCCTCGTTCAATTTTGTCAAACAATAAATTCCGAGAAATCTCTCAGCTAGACATTAGAGAAGTTTGGAAGCTTTCTCGAGTCGCTCGAGAGTTTTTTGGGCACCCAAGACATAGGCGACATCAAAGGGACTCGCTGAATTTTCTTTTCCAGTTAGGGCTGCTCGTACTGGCCAGAGAATTGTTCCCCGGTCCCCTATCTCGTCAGCAGCCTGAATAAGGGCTTCATTTATCTTTTCCAGGCTCCAGTCCCTTTTCAGGTTAGAAAGACCCTTAATCGCGCGATTAAGGGCGTTCTTGATCTCTTTTTTATCCTTATCCTTCCAAATTAACAGTTCTGGCTGATATTTAAGCTCTTTTTTGAAGAAATAATCGACTAGCTCGGGAATTTCAGAAACAACTTTTAATCTTTCCTGATAAAGACCGATAATTTTTTCCAAGTAGCCTAAAGAGACAATTTCTTTGGTCTCTTTAATTTGATACTTTTTGGAGCCATTCGGAACTTCTACTAAATAGTTGTTCTTGATTAGGTAAGGAATACACATCCTTGTCAATACCGGTAGTGATTCTTGTCGGATATAATATCCATTCATCCAAGTTAATCTTTTAGAGTCAAAAATGCCTCCTGACCGCTGAACTTTCTCTAAGGTAAATCTATCAATTAATTCCTCTAAAGAATATATTTCTCGGTCAGCTCCTTCATTCCAGCCGAGTAAAATAATAAAGTTCATTAGTGCTTGTGGCAGATAACCCTGATTTCGATAGTCGCTCACAGCAACCACCTCTTCCCTCTTGCTCAATTTTCGACGATTTGGACTTAAAACAAGTGGCAAATGAGCGTACTCAGGTTGAGGCAGATCTAGGGCTTTAGCAATTAAAATCTGCTTAGGGGTATTGGAAATATGATCCGCTCCTCGAATAACGTGACTGATCTTCATCAAAAAGTCATCAATAACCACTGCTAGGTTATAGAGAGGCTCATCTAAGTTCTTGGCAATAATAAAATCACCCAGCTCAGAAGTGTTGAAATCAGTTTTTCCACAAATTTGATCCTTAAAAGAAACTATTTGATCAGTTGGTGTTTTTAATCTAATAACGGCCGGTTCGCCTTTTTTCACTCGTTGACTTGCCTCTTCGGGGTCAATTTGGCGACAGTGACCAGTATAACGAGGCGGCTCTCCGATACTAGCTTGATACTCTTTTTGTGCAGTTAGATCTTCTTTGGTGCAAAAACAATAATAAGCTTTTTCTTCTTTGAGTAGACGCTCGATGTATGGTCGATACAATTCAATTCTTTGGCTTTGGCGATAAGGAGCAAAAGGCCCACCTTTATCGGGACCTTCATCCCAGTTTAAACCTAGCCAAGCCAAGTTCTCTAATATGTCCTTTTCCCATTTTTTCTTCGATCGCTGACGGTCAGTGTCCTCAACTCTAAGGACAAAAGACCCTCGATTTTGACGAGCAAATAAGTAATTAAAGAGAGCGGTGCGGGCAGTGCCAATATGGAGTGGCCCCGTCGGCGACGGAGCGAGTCTTACTCGAGGACGATCAGGCGCTGATAATTCTAATTTCTGATCAATCATTTTAATAATAGATAACTGACTAAATATTCAGCGATGATTCGAGCGGATCGAGGGCGGCTAAATTTACGAGCCGCCTCTCCCCTTCTCTTCATCGCTTCAGGATTGTTAAAAGTATTTTGAACTGACTTTAAGAAAAAGTGAGGAGTAAAGTTATTCTCTTCAATTACCTGTGCTCCATAATCTTGAAAAACATAGGCATTTTTAATTTGATGGTTTGCAGCTGAATTAGCTAAGGGAATAATAATGCTCGGCTTGCCCAGAGCGGCAATTTCGAAAATAGTTCCAGATCCGGCTCGAGCAATGATTAAATCGGCGGCTTGATAAGCATTAATTGTCTCCCACTCTTCAAGAAAAGGATAAGGATGATAGGACCGCCAGAATTTTTGATCAACGGCAATTTTAGCCATTGTCCGAATCTGATCAAAATGCTTCTGACCGCAATGATGAATAACCTCAAATTGTTCCAATAATGGTTGGAGAACCTCTAAAACAACGCTATTAATCTGTTGTGCCCCCTGTGAGCCACCGAGAATCAAGATCACTGGTTTGTTAGACAAGATACCTAAAGCCTTGCGACTGACCTCTTTTTCTCCTTCTAAAATATTGGTTCGGATGGGATTACCAACATTAATGTATCGTTTTTGACTATCCTTGGATGACGGGAATGAAGTAAACACTTCAAGAGCCCACCTGGCTCCAAAACGATTTGCTTTACCCATCACCATGTCTGATTCATGAATAAAGAGCGGAATCTGCATCAACAAGCTCCAAACTACAGTTGGGAAAGAGCCAAAACCGCCTTTACTAAACACCAGGTCGGGAGAAGTAAAGAAAAGGTAAAAAAAGGATAAAATAAAGCTAGCTGGAATGCGGAAAAAAATATCAACAATATTCCAAATTGAAAAATAACGCCTAATTTTTCCACCCAGAGTGGTCAACATCTTGACCCCTTCTTTCGGAAGATAAGACAGAGCTAAAGCGTCTCGTGGACCAATATAATAATAGACAAATCTATTATCTTGATCAATCTTTTTCATTTGGCGAATGATAGCGACTAACGGAAAGATATGTCCCCCGCTTCCTCCGCCGGTGAAAACAATCTTAAATTTTTTCTTTTTATTTCTTCGACGCATTTAATAAAAATCCTAATCCGATCAACTGAGCGGTTAAGGCTGATCCGCCATAGCTAATAAAAGGTAAAGGCATTCCAGTCAGAGGCATTAAGCCAACATTAGCCGCAATATGAACAAAAGCCTGGGCCACAATCCAAACGGTAACACCAACAATAACCAGCTGGCGAAATTGATCTTTCTGATTCAGAGCCAGGCGGATGCCCAACCATCCTAGTATCACAAAAAGAGTCACTAGAATAACTGCTCCAATAAAACCTGTCTCTTCAGCTATTATAGCAAAGATTGAATCGCTTATGGAGTGGGGTAAGAATCCAAACTTCTGCCGACTCAACCCCAGGCCCAATCCGGCTAAACCACCCGAGCCAATTGCATAAAGCATTTGTTTAAATTGATACCCCGCCGCGAGAGATGATTCTCCAGGATTTAAAAAGGTTTCCAGTCGGGCTAATCGATAATCAGAAAAGCGTGTTAACAACCAAAAAGATAATCCAACCAAGGAAAACAAGAGGCAGATATTTCCAAAAGGCATTCCGACGGCAATATAAATTGAGAAGCCGGTAATTACAATAACTCCTAAAGTGCTTAAGTCCGGCTGCAGAATCAACAAAACTCCAATCGTGAGCATTAATCCGAGGAAGATCAAGAATATCTTTCGGTATTGTTTTTTGTAAGCAAAAGTAGCTGCCAAATGAGCAAAATAAAGAATAAAAGCCACTTTTAGCAACTCTGCTGGTTGAAAGGAAATAGACCCAATTTGTAGCCAACGTCGACTACCCCCGAAGACTTGACCAAAGTAAGGGATTAAAAGCAAAACCATCAAAAGTAAATTAGCTCCAAATAGATAAGGAATTGTTTTGCGGAATCGATCAAGAGGCAACATGTAAGCGATAAATCCTAAAATCATTCCTGGTAAAACGCCATGCATCAATTGTTTTTTAAAATAGTAAAAACTATTTCCAAAACGCGTTAGAGCGCTGGGAGCAGAAGTAGTCGTTAAGAAAAAAAGGCCGATCGCCAGAAGAATCAAAGCGATAATAGCCACTCCCCAGCGAATATTATTTTGATCAACGGCTGTTTTGATCATAACGCTGCCCTATTTTTTGAGCCCATTCTCTAAAAGCATCTCCTCGAACTTGATAATTCTTAAAATTGCTAAAACTAGCCGAGGCTGGTGAAAGTAAGCAAGCTTTTTGAGGAGCGGTTAACTGAAAGGCCCACTCGATAGCCTCTTTCATAGTCGTCGTCTCTCTAATTTGGGGAAGGGGTTTCTTATTAAGCTCAGCTTCTTCTTTGATTAAATTAATTATTTGTTTACCCGTAACCGGAAAAGCAATTAAATTTGAAACTCCAGTTTTCAAAATTTCTTGAGCTAATTCTCGAAAATCACTCCCCTTCTCCGAACCACCAACAATTAAAGTATCAACCGGTTCGTCAATTAAACGAAGGGCGGAAATGGTAGCGGCCGGGATGGTGGCGGCTGAATCGTTGTAAAAAGATATATCATGCCATTGACCAACCAATTCGAGTCGGTGAGCAGGCGGTCTAAAAGTTGCCAGCCCTTGTTTAATCTGCTGATTACTGAGCTGATAAATTTTAGCTAAAATAACAGCTGGTATCATATTCAGTTTAATGGCTGGATGAAGACCCGCGACCTCTTTCCAGGTCAGAATTACTTCAATTTGACTATCCTCTGCCGATTGATAAATAAGCTGCTCGGACTCCCAGAAACAAACACTATTAGTCTTAGCTGATTGACTATAGGGTTTCTTAATCGCTTTAGAAAAAGAGGCAGCTTTAGTAACATTTGGATCCAGCTGATTATAAATTAGCAAATCGTCCGCTTCTTGATGAAGAACTAGATTTCCCTTCGCTTGATAGTAAAAATCTAGTCCTGGGAAATAATCAAGATGATCGGGCATTAGATTCAGAAAAATAGCTTGATGGGGACTGATTTTTAGGCCATCTAATTGATGAGATGACATTTCATAGACAAATAAATTCTCTGGGCGATCAGTCATCGACCAATTGTCCAAAGACGGCTGCCCCATGTTACCCACCAGAAAAACTTTCTGCTTCAATTGAAGCAGATGATGGATTAAAGCAGCCGTGGTGCTTTTTCCCTTAGTTCCGGTAATGCCAATAATCTGACGACGTGCTTTTTCTAAAAATATTTCGGTTTGGGAAGTAATTAGTGTTTCTGGACCAACTGTTCCGGCTTCCTTAATCTGGTAAAGAGAAATACCGGGTGATCGAATTACCACTTGATAGTTATTTATTGTCTTTAAGTAGTTCGGTCCAAGTAAAAATTCAACCCTCTTGTCGGTTTGAGAAACCTTTAACCAAAAATCGTTTAAATCATGAAGCTGATTCTGATCAGCTAGAACTAAATTCTTTTCTGGCCAAAAACGACGCAATAAGCGATAAGTCGATTCTCCTTCTCGACCCAGACCCAGAATTAATATTTTTTTATCAATAAATTTTTCAATCACGGTTAAGAATCTTTGGCTTGATGGATTGTCCTAAGCAGAGTTGGCTAATGGTCTGAATTTGATAAGGTTGGGCACTGAAATAAAATTGATGATCTGAACCAGTTTTAACTTTTGTTTCTAAGGTTGGGTTGTCAGCCAGAAAATTCTTTAATTCTCGAACAGTTGCTCGGGCTGGATCAACANNAATTAATTCTCTGATCAAAGGATAATGAGTGCAACCTAGTACCAGTACATCAACTTTAGCTTCAATCAGAGGCTTTAAGTACTCAGTTGTTATTTCACGAGTTCCAGGATGCCCAATCCAGTTTTCTTCAATAATCGGGACCAATAAAGGACATGGCTGAAGATATAATTCGATTGATTGCTGAAGCTCCTTAATTCTCCGTTGATAAATTTGGCTTTTAATCGTTCCGGGAGTGGCAATAACACCAATTCGACCACTTTGAGTTTGCCTGAGAGCCTCTTTAATGCCTGGAGTAATTACATTAAAAATAGGCTGACGAAATTGTGTTTTGACCAAATCAAAAGCCCAAGCTGAAGCTGTATGACAGGCAATAATTACCACTTCAGCGCCATGATCAAATAACCATCTAATGTTTTCTTCAGACCAGTGCTGAATTAATTCCGCCTGTTTAGTACCATACGGTAGACGGGCAGTATCTCCTAAATAAAGGATCTGATAGCCTGGTAATTGTTGCCAAACTTCTTTTACAACCGTCAATCCACCAAGGCCTGAGTCGAAAAGCCCGATCATCTTAGGCTAATAGTCTAATTGCTACTCCAATTAAAGCCATGACGGCTCCAATAATCCAAAATCGCATCGTTACTTTGTAATGAGGCCATCCTTTAGCTTCAAAGTGATGATGAATCGGAGCCGCTAAAAACAGTTTTCTCTTTTTAAATTTTTTGTAGGAAAGCTGAAGAATCACCGATCCTGATTCTAAAAAAAGTAAAAAGCCAATCACGGGCAGAACAATTAAAGAGTCGGTAAAAAATGTAATGACAGTTAAGGCGGCGCAGAGACCCATAACTCCAGTTTCTCCAAGGTAGAAACGAGCTGGTGGAATATTAAACCACAGAAAAGCTAAGGTTGCTCCAACGACGACTAAACAAAAAGCCGCTAATTGATATTGAAGGTTGAATAGAGAAATGACAGCAAAAGCACTAAAGATAACGGCAAAAGTACCACCGGCCAATCCGTCTAAGCCGTCAATAATGCTGCCGCTATAAGTAGCAATCATCGTGATAATGAAGATTGGAATTAGCCACCAACCAACAGAGAGTGCTCCAAAGCCAGGAATACCGATTGTAGTCACCCCGAGTTTAGCGTAAAACCACCAGCCTCCGATTAACCCGATTAAACCAACAATTGCGATTCGCCAAGAAAGCTTTAGTCCCCCGCCGATATATTTCCCCTGACCTCTAATTTGAAGCAAGTCGTCTGCTAAACCGAGCAAAGCAGCCGCCACTAGTGCAAAAAGCGGGAGCCATGTTTGAGAGCGATGAATAAAATTTAATTCTGATAAGAGTCCCCCATTAATTAGACTCAGCAAATAAAAGATAGTAGCGACTAACAAAGGAACCATCCAGACAATGAGACCGCCGACTCGCGGAACTCGGGTTCCCTCTCCTCCGTGAAATTTAGTGAAAACCTTAAGCTTATGACCATCAATACTTTTATCTTTTTCTTTTTTTCGCCAAAGCTGATGCCGATACATAAAATCGGTAAACTTGGGAATAATAGCTAAAGCAAAAACAAAAGAAAAAGCTCCTAGACTAAAAGCTCGAATAACTTGCCNNAGATAAATGAATAAAGATAAGCTTCAGGAATCCATTCGACTACTCTTTTAGTGTCTTCGAATCGATGATCTGAGCCTAGTACAACCACTATTAAATAATTTTCTTCGGTTGGCTTTTGAAAAACTGAAACGAGGCATTCACCGGCCGATGGTAGATAGCCGGTCTTGCTCCCGACTAAATTATTGTATTCTCCCAATAACTGATTATTGTTAACGGCTCGATAATAAAAAGCTCCTGTCCCGTCATATATTGCATAATCATCTGTACCTAAAGCCTGACGAATAATCTCATATTTTGGCTGTTGCCAAAGATGAGCAACCATTTCAGTGATCTCACTGGCGGTTGAATAATTGTCGACTCGATTAATTCCCGTTAATCCAGTAGGTGTATAAAACCGAGTTTGGGTTAAGTTCAGAGAAGCAGCTTTATCATTCATCCGTTGAACAAAGTCCGAAACACCTTTAATTTCAGCTAAAGCATAAGCAGCGCTATTATTTGACTCCATTAAGGATAGATAAATCAAGTCGCGAACACTTAGTTGATCCCCCTCCTTGATTAAGGGAATATTACCGATTTGATTGGCTGCCTGACTTGAAGCAAGAATTTGATGATCGAGATCATATTGGTCAACGGCAACCATAGCTGTCATCAATTTGGTAATACTGGCAATCGGATAAGGATGATCAGAATTTTTAATCAATAAGTGACGGTTCGGTTCTCCGGGCAAAATTTCAATTGCTGCTACCGAACGAGCGGTTATCTCGGACGGGAAAGAAACCGACCAATTGCGAATAGGGCGATAAGCCTGCAAAAGGCTCTCAATTAGATTGTGATTTCGGGTTAGAGAACCTTGAGCATCGACCATCTGATAATATAGATAATCTGATAAAGCCGGCTTCAAAAAGGTGAAACCAAAAATCGCTATTAAAATAGTAACGATAATCAGAGTCAATTCAGTTCGGTTGATTTTATTCCAGAAATAAATTTTCTTTTTGGAGGATCTTTTTTTAGCAGAACCCTTCTTCAAATTTCGACGATAGATCATTGATCTTTTTGAAACTCGAGCTTAATTTCTCGCATTTGATCATCTGTTATAGGAGCCGGAGCTCCAGTCATCAATTCTCGACCAGCTTCAGTTTTGGGAAAGGGAATAACCTCTCGAATATTTTTTTCATTCAGAACCATTGCTAAAAAACGGTCTAAACCGACAGCAATGCCTCCGTGAGGTGGCACCCCGTACTGAAAAGCTTCAAGTAAGTGACCAAAGTTATCTTTTATTTCTTGTTCCTTATGACCCAATACTTCAAACACTGCTTGAAGCATTTCTGGTCGATAAGTTCTCAAACTGCCACCCCCCACTTCGGATCCATTCAGAACTAGGTCGTACTGAAAGGCTTTGACTTTCCCGGGATCTTTTTTAAGTAAGTCAATATCTTCAGTTTGAGGTCGAGTAAAGGGATGATGAACCGGAGCCCATCCTTTTCTTTCAGTCTGTTGTTCAAACATTGGAAAATCAATCACGAAAGCAAAAGCTAGCTCATTCGGATCAGAACTAGTTCTTAAATCGGGACGATCACTTTGATACTTTTGCATCACGTCATCATAAAACAAACGCGGAAATGGAAATTGTTGGATCCTTTTTTCCGGAAAGACTTGTTCAACTATTTGACGAAAAAGATTTTCAATGAGTGACAGTATGTCTTCTTGTTCAATAAAAGACATCTCAATGTCTAACTGAGTAAATTCAGCCTGACGATCCGCTCTAAAATCTTCATCTCGGAAACAACGAGCAATTTGAAAATATCTCTCTAGTCCCCCCACCATCAACATCTGCTTATATTGTTGCGGACTTTGAGGCAAAGCGTAAAAGCTTCCCGGATAGGAACGAGAAGGAACAACAAAATCTCGAGCTCCTTCAGGAGTTGATCGAGCCAAGATAGGCGTGTCAACCTCTCGAAATCCTTCTTGACTTAAAAATTGTCGGGCTAAATTAAAAACCTGATGACGTCGAGTTAGATTACGTTGAAGCCGAGGACGTCTTAAATCTAAATAACGATATCGAAGTCGAATTTCTTCGTTAATTTCATAACCTTCCTCCTTTAAATCAAAGGGTGGTGTTTCAGCCGCGCTGAGAACGGTAACACTTTCGGCCTTTATCTCAACCTGGCCCGTGTCAATTTTATCATTGACCATATTCTCGGGTCTTTTGTTAACCTGGCCGACAACCTCTAAGACCCACTCTGGTCGAATTAATTCTACCTGCGGTAATTTCTTTGGGCAGACAACTTGAATAATTCCGCTTCGATCTCGGATATCCATAAAAATGACCCCTCCGTGATCTCGGCAACCATTAACCCAACCATTAATTTTAACTTGCTGACCAGCAGACTCGGCGGCTTCAGCAATTAGAGTTCTTTTCATTATTGATGATCAAAATATTTATTAATTTTTGAAACGATCTCTTCGGGGTCGTGATTAGCCTTGATGATGTAATCATTAACTTTTAATTGACGAGCTTCTTTGCGGGTATCGGGGTTATCATAATTAGAAAATGCAATCACCGGAACATCTTTAATTGAAGACTTTTCTTGTCTAATTTTACGCAAAAAGAAGAGCCCATCATTCTCGGGCAAAATAATGTCTAAAACTACTAAATCCGGTTTTTCTTTTTTCGCCAACTCAATTCCCTCTTCGGCGGTTCGTGACAGCAAAACCTTAAAGCCGGTTCTTTCAAATTTGTCTCGATACATTTTAGCCAGCAATTCCTCGTCTTCAATTAAAAGAATTGTTTTCATTTTTCTTTTTTTATTCTTCCTTTAAGTCTTTGTAAAAAATCTCGAGCAATATCTTTGCCACCCAGCCCAAGAGCCAATCCAAAGGTTAGGACTAAAAAGTAAATTAATCCTTGGAACAGAATAACAATCATTTCTGAGGCAATACCAACTTGTCTTAAGATAATTAGAATAGCCAGACCCCAAATTGACCAACGGGCAAACTTTTCAGCAACAAAAGCGTAGCTCGAATCAATCCAATTAATTGAAACTCGAGTAATATTTCCAGCTGCATCAGCTAGAATAGTTGCCATAATGAATATTAAGATAGCTAATAATAAATTAGGCAACCAAGCCACTACGCTCATCAAAAAAGCTGAAGCACCAACTAGACCCAATGCTTCACTGGCTAAGGAAAGAAAAAATAAAATCATCAACCAGCAAACCACCAATCCGGTAGCTCGAGATAAATTAATTTTAATCCCTGACTGTTCTAAACCCTTGCGCCAGCTGTTGTTTTGGAAAATATCGTCAAGGTGTAATTTTTTCAAAATCCTGGTGATTAATCGACCCGACCAAATAGCTACTAAACAACCCAAGCAAAACAAGAGTAAAACAAAGAAAAATGAAGGAAGACGCTCGAGAAATTGATACCAGGTCTGACTAATAAAATTTTCTAAATTATAATTTAGTGCCTCCATGTTTTTTAGATACTTAAGATAATTCTAGCAGACTCCCTAAAATTCATCAATCAAACTAATCACTTTTGGTCATCTTTCTAAAAAAAGCAATTGGCCATTTTTTAGATCAAGTTCTTCTGCTAATCCACCTCTGATTTCTAAAACATATTTAGCTGAAACAGCTGGTTTGAAAACAGGACATAATTCATCCTGACAGGGCTGAGCTTGGTGTTTGATAAAGACTATTTCCAATGATTCATTTAACCAAATGATGTCTAGAGGAATAAGAGTGTTCTTCATCCAGAAACCATAATTTCCAGCTTCAGAAAATATAAAAAACATCGCCTGATCATCAGCTAGATGTTCTCGAAACATTAATCCTAAGGCTCTGCTTTCAAAAGTTTCTGCAATTTCAAGATTAAAACATGCATCGTTAAAACAGGCTCGACGTATCTGGTCTTTATCCCCCACTCTAGTCGACAGCAAGAAAAAAAAGAAAACGAAAATGACGACGACTAGGATCAAGTAATTTTTGGATTTAAAAAATCTAATCATTATTTTAATCTCTCTTGATCCATTATTAATCTACTACGAATCATATTATTATAATAGTGCACTATAGATTATCCAAATATAGTTAATTGGCTGAAATAAATCAAAAAACACCCCGCTTTTAAGCGTGGTTCTGATGGAGGTCGATAATTTTTCTCTAGCCAAGTGCCGAAAACAGATGATTATTTTGAGTGGACCCGGGGAGATTCGAACTCCCGACCTCCACATTGCAAATGTGGCGCTCTACCAACTAAGCTACGGGCCCTAACAAAAGTGGGCGTGGTAGGAATTGAACCTACGACCTCTTCTTTATCAGAGAAGCGCTCTACCACTGAGCCACACGCCCAATGCCATAATTGTAACAACAACTTAATTAACTCGCAAGAGATTAATACTTTTTTAAAAACCAGTAAGCTAAATAATGAGTCAAAAAACGGATTGGCTTATGCGGCAGTTCTCGCCCTGTAGGATAAATTAATTCTTGACCACCAAATCCTTTTTTGAACTCAGTCACGCCAGGAAATCTCTGCTGGCTGATTCCCCAATGATTACAACGTTGACAACCCTTCAAACGGGCAGCTTCAATGGCCGTAAATCGAACTAGATAAGGCGCTTTTAACCTTCCCCACTGATGATTGGAAGCTGAATGAAGAAAAGTAATGGTGGAATTGAAAAAAACAACAATGCTTCCAGCAATAACCTGATCTTGGTAATAGGCTAAAAACAACGAAGCTTCTAAGTATTTTAAAAGTCTTTCAAAATAATGTCCAGGATAACTATGAAAGCCTTGATGAGCTGAATTCTCTTCCATCAATCTACTGAAGGCAGCATAATCTTTGCTTTCTTTTACTTGAACCCCCCGACGCTTTGCTAATCTTACGTTGTATCTAGTTTTACCATCAAAACTTTCTAAAATCTCTTCGGGCGTTTGACCAATTTTAGAAATCAGAGTTTTTTGAGGCTGAATTCGATGATGACTTCGCCAGCCAATTGTCAAATCTTGAAGAGGTTCGGTCTTGAGTCCAATGTGTTTGACTCCGATAAAGTGTCCGACTTGCCGAAACAACTCATTTCGAACATTTAATGATGGGGCGACCGGACCGTGAGGCAAATAAAGATATTTTCCCAAGGGAGACTTCTCTTCCATAACTTGGCAAACACCTTGTATCTGATTTTGATCCTGTATCATCACTCGCCAAACAGATTGATATTCTTTCCGAAATTCACCCCAGTCATAAGACTGAAGAAAGGTCCCATTATTTTCTTTTAGGAAACCATCCCAGGCTTCCTTTGATTGGGCAAATTCAAGATTCACTAATAATGAGTTTAGTCTGATTTATTGTATCAATCAAAAAAAATCCCGCAAGAAGCGGGTGGAGAAAAGAATAATTGACTATTTAGAATCGTCTTGAGGGCGGGCTAGAAAGGATAACCGCCATGACCTTAAGATTGAAACCCAAATTTGAGACTTCAATCTTAGTCGACAAACTTAAAAGAAATATTGTTCCACGCGCAGATTCCCCTACGCGTACCTTGTTACAACTTAGTCCTGATCATTAGTCCTACCTTCGGCCCTTCGAACGAAGAGACTACGGGTATTACTAACTTTCCTGACTTGATGGGCAGTGAGTACAAGACCCAGGAACATATTCATCGCCGCATAGCTGATCGGCGATTACTAGCGATTCCGGCTTCATGAGGTCGAATTGCAGACCCCAATCCGAACTGAGGAATTGTTTCGGCGATTAGCTCCGTCTTACGACGTGGCAAACGCATTGTCAATCCCATTGTATCATGTGTGCAGCCCAGGGCATCAGAGGGCCATACTGATTTGGCGTCATCCCCACCTTCCTCCTCGTTGTTCGAGGCAGTCTCCTGTGATACGTGAAACACAGGACAGGGGTTGCGTTCGTTATCCGACTTAACGGTACATTTCAAAACACGAACTGACGACAACCATGCAACACCTGTCATGGCGCTGTATTGCTACAGGGAGACTGTTTCCAGCCTTTGCACTATGATGTCAAGCCCTGGTAAGGTTCTGCGCGTTGC
>DCTL01000008.1:0-121 GCA_002329255.1 Patescibacteria group bacterium UBA1441 | reverse complement strand
TGCGGCCGTACTTCCCAGGCGGAACACTTAACGCGTTAGCTTCGCCACCGAAAGGGTCGACACTTCCGATAGCTAGTGTTCATCGTTTACGGCGTGGACTACAAGGGTATCTAATCCTTTT
>DCTL01000009.1 GCA_002329255.1 Patescibacteria group bacterium UBA1441 | reverse complement strand
AGGTTTCTTCGTCTACGTTAATATAAGTAATCTCATCAACCTCTTCCAACTCTAAATTGTTAATCATTGGCCAGAGATCATTCAACGAAGACGACGAAGCATACACATTTTCCATCTCTCGCAGTGATTGATTGATATGCGTTATCTGTTTTTGGGCCAGACGTGCCTGATAATCATACTCATTAATCTTCACAATCTGAAAAGCATAAATAGACATTAAACCCAAAAGGGTCAGGATACTAATAGTGATGAATAATCTCAGTTTCTGCATGTTTTTTTAATTATTTTATTAAATTTTGCGAGCTGCTCTGAGTCGAGCTGAGCGAGATCGTCTATTTTGTGTAATTTCTTTTTCTGAAGGCTTGACGGGTCGTTTAGTAATGAGCTCTATTCGCCCCGCTTCTTCTTCGGTTTTAAAAAATTGTTTTACCATCCGATCTTCTAGTTCATGAAAAGAGATAATTACTATTCGTCCCTGCGGCGCCAAAATTGAAATTGCTTGCGGTAAAACTCGAACTAAATTAGACAACTCCCGATTGACTACAATTCTAAGGGCCTGGAACGTCTTGGTTGCCGGATGAATCTTTCGGTGGCGATACCATTCCGGAACCGACTTATTAATTGTTTGAGCCAGATCTTTAGTACTATCTATTGGATTCAATTGGCGATCAGCAACAATACTAGCAGCAATTTTACGCCAGAAGTTTTCCTGCCCATAGTCTCTAATCAGCGCCCCAATCTCATCTTCTGACCAACGATTGATAATCGTCCAGGCATTTAATTCTTCTCGAGGATTGAACCTCATGTCAAGCCGTTGATTGGCCATAAAGCTAAATCCACGACCAGACTGTTCTAAGTGCCAACTCGAAAAACCAAGATCGAGAATTAAGCCGTTAACCGGATGGAATTTATTTTCACGAACAATGTCTTCTAAGCGAGCAAAGTTATCATTAATTAAAACCACTCGCTGACTCTGTCCTTCTGTAATTAAATCTCTCTTTAACCTGACAATCAGTTCTGGAGTAAGGTCAATGCCTAGAATTCTACCGCGAGGCCCGGTCTTGTCTAAAATTAATCGAGCGTGTCCCCCACCATTAATCGTTCCATCAACAAAATTTTCATTGGGTTTTGGATCCAGATATTCAATCACTTCTGATTGAAGAACAGGAACATGCATTGAAACTAAACTCCTAATTCTTTAAGACGCTCGGCTATGTCGCCAACCTCTGGCTCAGTCTTTTTCTGATATTCATCCCAACGATCTTTACTCCAAATTTCAATACGATTGAATAAACCAATCACTACTGATTCTTTTTTAAGCCCAGCATATTCTTTTAAATAATCTGGGATTAAAATACGCCCGGCTTTGTCAATATTAACTTCCATCGCCCCGGCCAACATTAATCGAGCAAATGCCCGCGCATCAGATTGTGAAAAAGGCAGGTTGCTTAATTTTTCAGCTAAAACCTGCCATTCTTTTTTAGAGTAAAGAAAAAGACTATTATCAAGCCCTTTGGTGACCACAGCCTTGTTTCCTAGGCCTGTTCGAAACTTAGCCGGGACAGCTAGTCTCTTTTTATCGTCAATTACGTATTTATATTCACCGATAAACATTTGATTGTCTTTATCCACTTTATCTATTGGTTTTCCCCACTTTCATCCACATTTATCCATCTGTCGTCACTTTAGCCCATAACTATATCAATGTCAAACACTTCTTTTCCTATTAGAAATGCTAATTTTCCGTTTATTTATTAACAAATTATCCCCAATAGCAAAAAACCCGCCAAAGCGAGCGGGTCTTTTGTTAAATGAAGTTAGATTAACTCAGCTGTTTTGCCTGATTTGCTGACCGATAGAGAGCTCTTTCAGATCGATAAGCTTGAGCTTTCTGACGATTTCTAGCAAGCCAACTTCCGATCAAAATCCACTGACGTCTAAAGGTAAACAAAACTAATAAGCTAATCATAAACGGCAACACTAGATATCGAGTCATTGTCCCCCCGATACCAGTTGGAACATCAGCTGCTCCTCGAACATCACGACGAGTAACCCAAATAGTGGCTGAATCGGAAACTAACTGATTACCACTTTCAACATTAGCCGTATTAATCAATGAGCTCGTTCCATAACTAAAAGAAGATGCACTGGCTAATCTTGCTCGAAAAGTAATATTTTTTGTCTGTCCAGGAACCAAGATACCAAGATTAATTCCTTGCTCAATGTTATAAGTAGTAGGAACATCATCAATAATGACTGAACCGCTCATGAGTGATAGATTGGCTGGTAAAACATCTCTTAAAACAACCTGGTAAAGAGTAGACGAACCTTGATTACTGACCGTCAAGCCAAAAGAGATAAGATCTGTTGGAACAGCGCTAGTAGCTGTATTCCATGATCGTTCTCCTCGAGTAACGTTTCGAACATATTTATTAATCAATAATCCGGTCGACGGTGAGGGAGCCTTAGCGTAATGAGCAGTGATCGTTCGGTTGGAACCACCACTGACAGTTACCGTACAGTCATGCTGAGAAGTTGAATCACAACCGCTCCAGTAACTGAACTGGCTACCTTCGTGGTAACTCGGAGCTCTTAAAGTTGTACTAATAGTACTCTGAAGAGTCCGAGTGTACTGAGTTGTTCCATCCATGTTACTTGTGCCAGAGATGCGACTAATGTAAGCGCCGCTTCGAAGACTGCCATCAACTCGGCTCTGAACATTGAGCGTGTTGGTTGGAGCCGG
>DCTL01000001.1 GCA_002329255.1 Patescibacteria group bacterium UBA1441 | reverse complement strand
GCGGAGGGGGTGGGATTCGAACCCACGAGCCCCTTGCGGGGCACGGCTTTCCAAGCCGTTCCATTGAGCCGCTCTGGCACCCCTCCCTACTTTTTCTCCATTAAACGCTTAATTCTTTCTTCGACTGGTGGATGAGTAGCAAATAACTTAGTCGTCCAATTCTTCGCTGATTGTCCGCGAAAAGGAGAAGCAATGAATAAATGAGCATTACTATTGTTCGCCCGAGCTAATTGATGCGAGTCATCTGATATTTTAGCCAAGGCGCTGGCTAAACCTTCTGGATAACGAGTAATCAGAGCCCCGGAAGCATCGGCCAAAAACTCTCTTCGACGAGAGACTGAAGCTTTAATCAAAGCGGCCGCTAAGGGGGCTAAAATCAAGCCAATCAAGCCAATCACTATTCCGAGCGGATTACCTTCTCGACGGTTACCACCTTGCAAGAAACTCATTCTTAAAGCCAAATTCGAGACCATAGTAACCGCTCCCACCAGAACAATAACTACCGTTCCGATTAAAATGTCCTTATTCCGAATATGAGCTAATTCATGAGCAATAACCCCCTCTAACTCTGAACGATCCAAACGCTCAATCAATCCTCGAGTAACCACAACCGCCGCATGCTTTTCATCTCGTCCAGTGGCAAAGGCATTGGGCTGCTTTTCTTCCATAAGATAGAGACGAGGCATTGGTAAACCAGCGGCAATGGCTAAATTTTCGGTTAACCGATAAAGCTCTGGCTGATCATCCATAGTTACTTCTTTGGCCCGAACCATTTGCAAAACCATTTTATCTGAATACCAATAAGCAAAGAAATTCATTAATAAGCTCCAGACAATAGCCACCCCCAAAACGATCCAGCTATCAAATAAATAGCTTAAAAACCAACCGAAGCTGATAATTAAAACCATCAGCAATATCATCAACAGCCAGGTACGCCGAATATTACTATCGGCTTGACTATAGAGATTAGCCATTCATCAGAAACTTACTTTTGGAGCCTGACGAGCTGCCTCCTCAGCTAGTTCAAAGAGGCTCATTTTCTGGAAATTAAAGAGCTTAGCCATCAGATTGTCGGGGAAACTCTCAATCCGAATATTAAGATCCCGAACATTGGTGTTGTAGAAACGTCTCGCTGATTGAATTTTGTTCTCAGTGTCAGATAATTCTTGTTGTAAGGCCATAAAATTCTGAGAGGCTTTCAATTCTGGATAGTTCTCCACAACAGCAAAAAGTGATTTTAATGTCTGGGAAAGATTATTTTCTGCTTGAGCCTGTTCATCAACTGTTTTCGCGCTCACTGCCGAGGCTCGAGCCCGCGTTACATTGTCAAAGACACTCTGTTCATGTTTGGCGTAACCCTTGACTGTCTCTAATAAATTAGGAATCAAGTCATAGCGTCGCTTAAGCTGAACATCAATATCTGCCCAAGCTTCTTTTGTTCTCTGACGTAGTTTAACCAGACGATTGTAAGCAAAGACAACCCAAAGAACAACAATGACGATGATCCCAATAAAAGAATAAGTAGCTGGATGCATTTTTCTTTAATTTAATGTAAAGATATTATAGCAATCGCTCCTCTCTTAGCAACTAAAAGAGGAGCGATCATCTCCATTACATCCCAGGCATTGATCCGTAATTTGGCACCTCTGGTTTCTCTTCTGGAATATCCGTCACAGTGGCCTCAGTGGTTAGTAGCATCATCGCTGCTGAAGCCGAGTTTTCCAGAGCCGTCCGGCAAACTTTCGTTGGATCGATTATCCCGGACTTAAACAGATCCTCGTATTCTCCAGTCAGGGCATTTAATCCAAAACCATCCTTACCGGCAATAACTTTATCCACCACTACTGATCCTTCAAAGCCAGCATTCTCAGCAATACCACGGATTGGTGCTTGAATGGCTCGACGGAGAATATTTAGGCCAATTTTCTCTTCACCTCGAACATCAACTTTATCTAGAGCTTGACTAACTCGTAGGAGAGCCACTCCACCACCTGGTACGATTCCTTCTTCGATAGCCGCCTGAGTGGCCGCTAATGAATCTTCTGCTTTATGCTGACGAGCTTTTTGTTCAGCCTCAGTAGGTGCTCCAACCCGAATAATTGCAACCCCGCCTGTCAACTTGGCTCGGCGCTCTTGCAGTTTCTTGCGTTCAAAATCAGAATCAGCATCCGCCTCAGCTTGAGCCAATGATCGAGCTCTCTGCTCAACCTCACTTGGCTTACCTTTGCCATTAATAATAATTGTTTCGTCTTTAGTAGAAGTGATTTTCTCGGCTTGACCAAGATCGCCAACTTGAACGTTTTCCAATTTCATTCCTTTCTCCTCACTAATCACTCGACCCCCGGTAACGACAGCGATGTCTTCCAGCATTTCTTTGGTACGATTACCGAAGCCAGGAGCTTTCACCGCTAAAGTATTAAAGACGCCCTTGATTTTATTAATAATCAAAGTCGCTAAAGCCTGACCGTCGACATCGTCAGCAATAATAACCAGTTCCTTCTTGCCCGATTCAGCCATCTTTTCCATAATCGGCAAAATATCAGTTACTGAAGAGATTTTTCGATCGGTAATTAGAATCATTGGATTTTTCATTTCCGCCCTCATTCTCTCTTGATCAGTAACCATGTAAGGAGAAAGATAGCCCTTGTCAATCTGCAAACCTTTAACCATCTCCTTAGATAAGCCAAAAGTTTTAGACTCTTCAACCGTCACAACACCATTGGGCCCAACCTCAGTTAAGACCTCAGCAATCAGATTACCCATCTCCGGATCTTCAGCCGAGATAGTCGCAACCTGTGTAATTTCCGCTTTGCTGGTAATTTTCTTCGAAAGTTGCTCTAGTGCTTTGGTTAAAGCTCGAACTCCTTTAATAATACCGCGCTTAATTGCCAATGGGTCAGATCCAGCTGTGACGTTTTTCATCCCTTCGGTGGCAATAGCCTGAGTCAGTACCACGGCAGTAGTTGTGCCATCTCCAGCCGCTTCACCCGTTTTAGAGGCCACCTCTTTAACGATCTGCGCTCCCAGATTCTCCATTTTATCAGAAAGCTCAATCTCTTCGGCAATAGTTACTCCGTCATTAGTAATAACGGGACTGCCGTAACTCTTTTCTAAAATAACGTTTCTCCCCTTCGGTCCTAAGGTTACTTTAACCACGTTCGCTAATTGATCGAGACCGTTTTTGAGTTTCTCTCGAGCCTCTTCATGATATTTGATTTCTTTAGCCATAATAATTATTTAGTTAATTACTCAATAATGGCCATAACGTCATCTTCCCGAGCCATTAAATATTCGCGGCCATCAACAGATATCTCAGTTGGTCCGTACTTAGAAAAGATAACCTTATCGCCTTTTTTAATACTCATTGGACGATGCTCACCAGAATCAAGCATCTTACCTGGGCCAACAGCCACTACCAAGCCCTGTTCTGGTCTTTCTTTATCGGCTGTTTCCGGGATAATAATACCACTTTCGGTTTTTTCACCCTCCGAAATTGGCTCAATTAAAATATGATCAGCTAATGGTTTTATCTTCATTTTATAGGAATATATTAATTAAAATTGACCAGACCAAAACCTGCTCTTATAAATTAAGGTTGGTCAGATCAGATTTTATTTTATCAATTTTAAGCCATTCGTCAAGATTGCCAAAAATATCACGGCGGGTAAAATAGAGATATGAAAAGTCGTTGGACTACTCGTTTAATCGCTCAAATGGTAGCCGCCGGGTTTGGGTTGTGGTTGGCAAATCGTTATCTAGCCACGGTCAATATTCCAGAGGACTGGACCTTGCTTTTGAAAGCAGCTGTAATTATTGGTTGTCTTAACTTTTTTATTCGACCAATCCTTAGAATTATTACTTTACCGGTTCGTATCTTGACTTTGGGTTTTTTTAGTGTCATCATCAACATGTTAATGATCTGGGCTGCGACCTACCTTTATCCAGCTCTGGTAATTCCTTGGTTTTGGCCGCTCTTCTGGACCTCGGTCCTGATCGGCTTGAGCGCGACTGTTATTTCTCTAATTTTTACATGAGTCCACTTGATATTGCTCAAATAGTTATTTCGATTGCTCTAGTCGTTGTCATCCTATTGCAACAGCGAGGAACCGCTGTGGGTAGTTTTATGGGTGGCGGTGGTGGAGAAAGTTATGCTACTCGACGCGGGGCTGAAAAATATCTGCTCTGGGCAACTATTATCTTAATTATTGCTTTTGTTAGCTTGGCGATTGCCAATCTTGTCTTCCCTTAACCAATGACTGAATCTAAGTCTTCCGAGACCAATTCTGATTCCTCATCGTTGTTTTGGAAAAAAATCTGGTCCAATTTCCACCTTTGGGAAAAGGCGGTTTTGGTGTTTTTTCTCTTCAGTTTGCTGGTAGCCAGCTTACAATTGTTCAATTATCGGTGCTTATCGGCTGAACAACAGCCAGCTTTTGGTGGCACTTATCGTGAAGGAGTTGTCGGTCAACCTCGATTTTTGAATCCGCTTTATTCACCGGCCAATAACCCTGACCAAGATATTGTTGAACTGGTTTTTGCCGGACTGATGAAGTATGACGGACAGGGAGGTATTATCCCTGATTTAGCTCAGGAATATCATATTAGCGAAGATGGTCAAACTTATCGTTTTATTCTCAAAGATAATCTGTTCTGGCACGATCAGCAGCCATTAACTACCGATGATCTAATTTTTACCATTCGCACTATTCAAAATCCTGATTACAAAAGTCCACTTCGAGCAGGTTGGCTCGGGGTCGAGCTAGAAAAAATATCTGATCGAGAGATAAAAATGAAGCTAGATGCTCCTTATGCCAGTTTTTTAGAAACGGCGACCACTAAAATAATTCCCCGACATATCTGGAAAGAGACCCCGGCTCTAACTTTCCCCCTGGCAGTTTCTTCTACTCTTTCTTTTATTGGTTCTGGACCCTACCGATTTGAAAGCCTTGATCTAGATAATCAAAAGAGAGTCCAAGCCTTGAATTTAGAATTCTTCGATCAGTATCATCTCACTGACCGTCCTTACATTTCTCGATTTGTTTTTCGCTTTTATGAGGATGAAGATTCGCTGTTAAAAGCAGCTCAGCGTGATGAAGTTGATGGATTTTCTTTAAATAACCCGGGAGCAGAAATAAACAGCTTGAGCTTGAATACCTATCGTTTGAGTATGCCGCGCTATTTTTCTGTCTTCTTCAACCCTGAAAATTCACAATTATTAGCGGTGAACGCAATCCGCAAAGCTCTTCAATACAGTTTAAATCAAGAAGAACTAATTCAGTTGGCGGCTCCCCGTCAAGGCTATTTAATTAATTCACCAATCCTGCCTGATTTTTACGATTTTCGCGCTCCAGACAATGGACATCGGTATGAACCAGCAAAAGCCGCTGAGTTGCTAGACGGTCTCGGCTATCTGTTGGACTCGACCTCTGGTTATCGCTATAAACAACCCACTCGAGCCTCAGAAACTTTTCAATCAGACTTAAAAGTCGGCAGTCAAGGAGATGAAGTACGAGCCCTTCAGGAGTGTTTAGCCGGACTTCCGGACATCTATCCCGAAGGAGAAGCAACCGGTTACTTTGGAAGCAAAACCAAAGAAGCTGTTATTAAATTTCAAGAAACTTATAGTGATGATATTTTAGCTCCTTGGGGTTTTAGCAACGGCACCGGTGTCGTTAGTCGAACCACTCGAAATAAACTCAATGAAGTCTGCTTCCAAGAAGAGCGTCAGTCTGAACCACTAGAATTCACTCTGACTACCATCGATCAACCTCATCTGAATAAATTAGCCCAAGCTCTTCAGGAACAATGGCGAGAGGCAGGCATTAAGGTTAATATTCGCTACTTAGCCTCGGCTGAATTAGAGAATGAAGCCGTTAATCCACGAGATTATGAAGCCTTATTGTTGGGTCAAGTCTTGGGAGCCATCCCTGACCCCCTACCTTTTTGGCACTCATCTCGAAAGCGAGAACCAGGAGTAAATTTGGCTCTTTACGAAAATGAACAAGCTGATAGACTACTAGAACAAGCTCGATCCACTATGGATCCAGCCGAGAGGCAACAGCTATTAGAACAGTTGCAAGATATACTTTTAAATGATGCGCCGGCTATCTTTTTGTATCAACTAGACTACCTCCATTTTGTTTCTTCTTCGGTGCAGGGATATAATGTTGAAAAGATAACTGCACCCTCAAAGCGTTTTTCAACAGTAACCGATTGGTATACTAAAACTCGACCGGATTGGGGCTATTAAGACTCTCAGCCAAGGTGGCGGAACTGGCAGACGCGATAGCTTCAGGAGCTATTGAGCGTAAGCTCGTGCGGGTTCAAATCCCGCCCTTGGCACAGAAACATAATTCTAATTTGTGTTTTCTAAAACTTTAATCTTAAACTTAATTTTCGTTCAGCAGATCTCAGCTGAACAGTGTAATTTATTATGAACAAAAAAGATTCTAAAATTTCGATTATTCCACTTGGCGGACTGGGTGAAGTCGGGCGGAATATGACTCTGATTGAATATCAGAAAAAAATACTCATTATCGACACCGGAGTGGGCTTCCCACAAGAAGATACCCCCGGGATTGACTTTGTTATTCCCGACGTTTCTTATCTTAAAAAAAGAAAAGAGGATATTGTCGGCCTAATTTTCACTCACGGACACTATGATCATATTGGAGCCCTACCCTATCTGATTGACAGCATTGGCCGAGTGCCAATGTTCTCCTCTGATCTGACTCGAGAATTGATTATGAGACGAGACAAAGAGTTCAAACATCGAACACGTACCGAAGTCACAACCGTCAAGGCAGGACAAACCATTGCTTTGGCACCTTTTAAGATTACCTTTGTTCACCAAGTTCATAACATTCCCGCCAATTTTGGCCTGCTAATTGAAACTCCGGACGGCAATATATTTCATACCGGAGACTTTAAATTTGACGACGACCCGGTCAATGACCGGCCTGTTGATTTTAAGGAATTAGAACGAATCGGACGCAAGAAGATAACACTACTAATGTCTGATTCAACCGATGCCGAAGATCCTGGCCATTCTCTTTCTGAGAGAGTCATCAATCAGAATATTGAAAAGGTTATTTCTTCCAGTAGTCAACGAGTCGTTGTCGCTACCTTTGCTTCATTAATCAATCGAATACAACAAGTAATTACTTCTTCTGAAAAGTGTGGCCGTCGCGTAGCCGTTATTGGTCGATCGATGAAAGATAATGTTGAGGCGGCTCAACAGTTGAGTTACCTCAAAATAAAACCTGGCACTTTAATTAAACCAGAACAGGCCGCCAGTCTCCCGCCTGATCGAGTAACAATTCTTTGTACTGGAAGTCAGGCCGAAAGCAAAGCCGCCCTGTTAAGGATAGCAAATAATGAAGACCGTTATATTAAACTCGACAAGGGTGATGTTGTCGCCTTCTCTTCGTCAGTAATTCCCGGCAATGAACGGACGGTTCAATCTTTAAAAGATCGATTCTATCGTCAGGGACTTGAGGTAATTCACTACAATATGATGGATATCCATGCCGGAGGCCATGCTCGACAAGAGGAATTGGCCCAGATGATTCAAATTATGAAGCCAAAATACTTGATGCCCATTCATGGATATTGCGCCATGTTGGCCAATCATAAAAAAGTAGCAATGGAACAAGGAATGTCTGAAGAAAGTGTCGTTGTCGCCGAGAACGGCCAAGTCGTTGAGATTACTCCTCAGGGAATAACTGTTGGACGAAGAGTTGTCCCCGCTAGTTATGTTTTTGTTGATGGACTGGGGGTGGGAGACGTCGGTGAGGTCGTCCTTCGAGATCGACAAAATCTAGCCCGTGACGGAATGTTTGTAATCATTGTCACTATTAACCATCGTACCGGACAGATTCAAGACTCCCCCGATATCATCTCTCGCGGTTTTATTTATCTCCGGCAATCGAAACAGCTACTTAAAGAAACTCGTCAAAAGGTAGCTGAAATTGTCAAAAAGTCAACTCGAGGCGGACGAAAGTTTGACGTTACCTATATTAAGGATAACATTAAAGATGACATCGGCGCCTTTCTCTTTGAAAAAACAGAGCGGCGTCCAATGGTCCTACCAGTAGTTATTAAGGTTTAGCCATGATTATTTTTTCAGGCATTCGACCAACCGGGCCAATCCATATTGGCAATTATCTGGGAGCAATTCGTAACTGGCTTGAGCTTCAAAAAAACAATCAATGTTTTTTCTGTATCGCCAATCTCCATGCTATTACAACACCTTTTAAATCGGAGCAGCTTCGACAAGAAACTTTTGGCTTAGCCGCTCTTTATTTAAGCTTGGGCCTTGATCCTCATCAGTCTACTCTGTTCGTACAATCTCAGGTTAAAGAGCATGCTGAAATGACCTGGTTGTTAAGTACAATTACTCCCATGGGCGAATTATCCCGAATGACTCAATATAAAGAAAAGTCTGATCGATTAAAAGCATCTCAAATCAACGCCGGGCTCTTTTATTACCCAGTTTTAATGGCCGCTGACATTCTGCTTTACCAAACTGAAGCTGTCCCTGTCGGCGAAGACCAACAGCAACACGTTGAGCTAGCCCGATCTCTGGCTCAGAAATTCAACCGACAATTTGGAGCAACCTTTAAAGCTCCGAAGTCATTAATTCCCAAAAATCAAGCTCGAATTCGATCCCTCCGAGACCCAAGTCGGAAGATGTCTAAGACCGACGATCCTCGCGGGGCCGTATCCTTTTTAGACTCCCCAGAAGAGATCAAAAATAACGTGATGAGAGCTGTCACTGATTCGGATCGTCAAATCAAATATGATCCCCAACGACGTCCTGGCCTCGCTAATCTCTTGATTATTTATAGCAGTCTGGAAAATATTAGCCCCCAAGAAGCCGCACAACAATTCGTCGGCCAAAGTTATCAGTCAATTAAAGAAGAATTGAGTCAAAAATTGATTGCCTTCATTGAACCGATTCAATCTGAATATCAACAATGGATAAAACAACCTCAAAAGCTGGAAGAAATATTGACGGCTGGACAAGAGCAAGCTCAAACAATAGCAGCTCAAACATTAGCTAAAGCCCAACAAAAGATGGGGCTGCTTGGTTGACGCCTTCCCTTAATTGCTATATATTATTAGAGTATGAACTATCAATTGACTTTCCTGGTATCACTTAAACTAGAAGCTGAGCAAGCCCCTTCTTATCAGGAGAAAATCATCAATCAACTAAAAGAACTCGGAGCAGAAATCATTAAAGCCTCAGAGATTAAAGAACAGGGACTTGCTTATCCAATTCGCGGGGAGCGTAAAGTTTGGTTAGTCAACCTTGTTCTCGCCTTAGATTCCAAGGAGGTTAATGCAGTTGAAGAGATACTTAATCATGAAGAACTCATTCTACGAAGCATGATCTCTCGTCATCCGGCTGAAACTAAAGAAGTTCAGCCAGCAGTTGATCAATCAATTGAAAAAGCAGCCATCGAAAAACCAACAGAGTCAGATGAGGCTAAAACTAGCTCTGAAGGCTTAGACCAAAAAATTAACGAAATCCTTGACTGGTAAAATGGTGACTTTTAACTTTGATAAGAAAGACCAGGAGACTGATCGTGATTTTTCAGTTATTCCTGAAGGCATCTACGATGCTAAGATAGAAGACGTTGAAGAGCGAACTTCTAAATCGGGCAATCGCTATAAAAGACTCACTTTTCGTCTTTTTGGACCGAGAGCTGAAAAAGAAAAAGTAGCTCGACGAATGGTTTGGGATAATTTAGTTTTACTGGAGCAAGTTGAATGGAAAATTCAAAACTTGCTTTACGCTTGCGGGCTGCCCTATGAAGGAACGATCACTCTCTCTGACAACTGGAAAGAGCTGGTCGGCCAAGAGTTAAAACTCGGCATTGGAATTGGAGAATATCAAGGGCAGAAGCGAAATGAAGTAAAAAATTATTACACTCGCAATACTCGAATAGCTGAGCCCGATCAAGTTGAAGAAAAGATATCGAAGAAAGCAGAAAAGCCGAAAAAGAAAAGTTCTCCCCAGAAAAAAGAATCAGAAGAAGAATCTTTTGATTCAGAAGAAGAAATTAATATTGAAGACATTCCCTTTTGAATATGAAGAAAAACGCTTGTCATCTCTGCCAGAAAGAAATTAGCCATATTGACCATACTGATATATCTTTTTTGGCTGGTTTTCTGAACAATCAAAATGAGATCAAAAAACAGAAAAAAACCGGCCNNAAAGAAAGGTTACTCGAGCAATCAAAAGAGCCCGGTCCCTTGGTTTACTACCTTATATTGCCGGGCACGACCAAGGTTAAGCAACCTTGGCTAAGATCTCTTTCTTGATGGCCGTGGCTACTTTTGGATTTTCTTTCAAATATTCTTCCGCCTTTTGAGCTCCTTGGCCCAATTGTTGATCTTTGTATTTATACCAGGCCCCAACCAATTTAACCACATCATGCTTTAAGCCGAGTGATATAAGCTCGGCATTTTTAGAAATTCCCTGGCTGTAATAGATGTCAAATTCAGCCCCTCGAAAAGGTGGAGCTACTTTGTTTTTAACCACTTTTAAGGCTACTCGACTACCAATAATTTCGTCGCCACTCTTAATTGTTGCTCGGCGCTGAAGGTTAATTCGAACTGAGCTGTAAAACTTAAGAGCCAGTCCACCAGGAGTTGTTTCTGGCGAGCCAAATCGAACACCAATCTTCATTCGAGTTTGATTCAAAAAGATCACAGAAGTTTTAGTATTAGCAACGATTGAAGATAGCTTCCGACAAGCCTGACTCATCAGACGCGCCTGCAAACCAATCTGCATATCCCCCACGTCGCCTTCTATTTCGGCTCGAGGAGTTAAGGCCGCCACTGAATCGATTACAATAACATCCACCTCTCCTGATCGAACTAATTTTTCGACTATTTGTAAGGCTTCTTCACCACAACTCGGCTGAGAAATAATCAATTCTTTAATATCAACTCCAATCCGTTTCGCGTAATCTGGATCAAGAGCGTGTTCAGCGTCAACAAAAGCGGCCGTTCCACCTTTTTTCTGAGCTTCGGCGATGACATGCAAGGCTAAAGTAGTTTTACCCGTCGATTCGGCTCCAAAAATCTCAACCACTCTTCCGCGAGGCATTCCGCCGACCCCTAGAGCGAGATCAACCGCTAATGAACCAGTCGGAATAGCGTCTACATTGCTAGCTCTTGTTTCGTTGAGCCTCATTACCGAACCCTCACCAAATCGCCCCTTGATTTCATCTAATGTTTTTTGCAACTGACTTGTTGTCTCAGAATTAACTTCTTCTTGCTTCTTTTTTTTAACCATTTTTATAAAAATTAACTTTGATCAAAATGTCCGTAAACGTCCTCTCCTTCTTTGGGGGGCTGATTTTCTTCTTTTTGATAAGCTGAAGATAGAATTTCCCGGGGTTTAGATCCCTGAGCCTCACCCACGACTCCTTCTAATTCTAGCATATCTAGTAAACGAGCCGCTCGTGCATAACCGACCGATAGGCGTCGCTGCAATAAAGAAGCCGAAGCTTTGCCCGCTTCAACAACTATTTTCTTCGCATCTTCAAAAAGAGGATCTTTTTCCAAATTATAACCACCCTCTTCACTCTCTCGCTCGACACTCTTTTGGAGCGCCGCTTCTAATTCTGACTGTCCTGCCCGAGCCGGATTATTTTTAACAATAAAATCAACAACCTGACTGACTTCTTTTTCTGAGACAAAGGCTGCTTGGATTCTTTTTAATTTTGAATTATCGCTCGAAACAAACAACATGTCTCCTCGACCAAGTAGTTTTTCCGCTCCGGCCATATCCAGAATAGTGCGAGAATCAACCTGAGAAGGAACCTGAAAAGCCATGCGGCTGTTAATGTTAGCTTTAATTAAACCCGTAATAACTTCAACCGATGGCCGCTGGGTCGCCATGATTAAATTGATCCCAACTGCTCGAGACTTCTGAGCTAAGCGGACAATAGCAGCCTCCATTTCCCGCCCCCGAGCGAGCATCAAGTCAGCTAGCTCATCAACGACTAAAACAATGCGAGGCAATGGCTCGAGTGACTCGTCGCCCTCTGCGACTTTATTATAATCCTGAATATTGCGCACCTTGTGCTTTAAAATAAAAGCGAAGCGACGTTCCATTTCACCTCCCAGCCATTCTAAAGCGCTAATCGCCTCTTGAGGAGTTGAAATAACTGGACAAAGTAAATGAGGTAAATCGCCATAGCCGGAAAACTCAACTTGCTTCGGATCAATCATAATCAAATTCAACTGATTTGAGCTATTACGATAGAGCATGCTTAAAATTAGATTATTCAAGGCAATTGTCTTGCCGGAACCAGTTGAACCGGCTACCAAGAGATGAGGCATCTTTTCCAGATCGGCATAAGCAGTTGACCCGGTAACGTCTCGGCCCAAACATAACTTTAGTGGAGCCGAATCGTTTTTAAATTCAGGACTGGCAATGAGCTCTCGTAATCGAACTAATACCCTCTCTTTATTCGGCACCTCAATGCCAACTAATGAGCGACCGGGGATTGGAGCCTCAATCCGAATTGGATGAGCCGCCAGGGCTAGAGAAATATTCCGTGAAAGTCCGGTAATCTTCGAGAGATTAACAGCTTCCAGGGGCTTAAAAGCATACTGCGTTACTGTCGGACCGACATTAACCTCAACCACCTCAACCGGAACCCCAAAACTAGCTAAAGTCTCCTCAATAATCCGCGAATTAGCATTTAGGTCTCCTGTATCTGGCTTTCCTTGGTCAGCAGCCAGTAATTTAACCGGTGGAATACGGTAACCGTCCGTCGCTCTTTTAGGTTNNATTTAGGTTCGGCTTTAATAGTTGATTCAGACTTTTTCTGATTCTTCTCTTTCTTAGTCGAAAAAGTATCTTCTTTGACTGGACGACTCCAGTCGACTTTAGGTATCGTCGTTTTGGGTTTTTCAGCCTCAACAATAATTGGTTTTGATACAGCTTGTTCCGAAGCTATTTCTTTGCGCTTGGCCTGATAATCCTTCCAAAAAGGATAAAAGAAAGTCACTAAACCAGCAATCAGCATCGAAACAAAGACAATTAGTGTTACCCACAAGCCAAAAAGTCGATAAGTCGGCCAAGCTAATATTTGGCCGATTAGTCCACCGGTAGGTAGTTCTTCAGCCCAAAAAACAGGCTCAGAAGCTTGATGTAGGGCTATTAATGACCAGAGGCCCGCCGAACCAATTAAAAACAAGGTAATCTCTAAAACGGGTAGCCAGCTACTGTGTAATTCCTTTAATTTCCATAAAGAAATACCGCCAATAGCTAAAAAGAGCGGCAAGAAAAAAGCCGCCCGACCTAGAATTAAAGACAAGGAATTTAAAATCCAATTTCCGCCAACCCCAGCCAGATTGAAAAACGAGAGCGTAATAATAATAGCCAATAAGAGAAATAAAACCGCCGCCACCCTTCTTTTCAGCTCCGTCGAGACCCGAGGCAGCTTTTTCTGGCGGGACTTATTTTTGCCCATGAGAAAAACGGATATCTTTAATCTTCTTGGTGATATCCCGTTCCAGCCGGGATAACCCGGCCTATTATAACATTCTCCTTGAGCCCTCGCAATTTATCCTTCTTTTTCCGAAGCGAAGCTTCAATCAGAACCTGAGATGTTTGCTGGAATGAAGCTGCTGATAAAAAGCTACTCGAATTCAGAGCCACGCGAGAAATACCAAGCAAAATACGCTCTACCTTAACCGGTTTTTTCTTCTCAGTTTGCAGACGTTGATTGACCTCCTTCAGGTCAAAGAAATCAATAATTTTACCTTCAATCCAAGGTCCATCTCCAGCTTCGACTACTTTAACTCGTGAAAACATCTGCCGAGCAATAACTTCAATGTGTTTATCATGAATATTAACTCCTGACGAAACATAAACTCGTTGAATTTCTTGAACAACATAGCGCTGAGCTTCTAGAATTCCTTGATAACGCCACACTAGATCCAACGAAAGATGTCCTTCAGTTAACGGTTGACCGGGCTTAACTCGGTCACCAGCCTTCACCAATGGTTCTTGATGAGAAGCAAAACGATAATCTTTTTCTTTTAACTGAGTCCCTTTACCGCTAGGAGCCACTCTAATCACTCCCTTCACTCGATCAACCTTAACTACCTTACCTTCTCGTAAAACTGTAGCTGCCATGCCCTTAGGTGTTCGATTTTCTAAAATCTCTTCAACTCTCGGTAGACCCTGAGTAATGTCACCGCTTTCAACAACTCCACCCGTATGGAAAGTCCGCATCGTTAACTGAGTTCCTGGCTCACCAATTGANNGAGCCGCCACAACACCTACGGCTTCGCCTTTTTTCACCAATTCATTACGTCCTAGATCCCAACCATAACAACGACGGCAAATGCCTCCGACTGATTTACAACTCAGTGGACTGCGAATTTTAACTTTCTGAATTTCCAAACTGTCGATCTCACGAGCCTGACTCCAGTTAATAATATCTCCTTTTTTGACAATTTTGGTTTTACTCTTGGGGTCAATTACATCCTCAAGAGTATAGCGACCTACTAATTTGAAGGCGAAATTCTGACCCAAGGCCTCGGCCTCAGCCCGCCGAACTTCTAATCCTTCCTTATCCCCACAATCGTCTTCTCGAATAACTACCTCATGGGCCACGTCAACTAAACGTCGAGTTAAATAACCGGCGACTGAAGTTCGAAGAGCTTTGTCTGCTGTTCCTTTTCGCGCACCATGAGTTGAAATAAAATATTCCAAAATATTAAGTCCCTCTTTAAAAGAATTCCGAACCGGTAAATCAATAATTCGACCCGCAGGGTTGGAAACCAATCCTTTCATACCTGACATTTGGACAGCCTGAGCCCAAGAGCCTCGAGAACCCGATTCAACCATTAACAGAATCGGGTTGTCTTTGTTCGTTTCGCTTTTAATTACCTCTTGAATCTTGTTCTTAGTCTCTTGCCACTGAGCAATATTTGATCGACGCTCCTCTCCACCCGTTATTTTACCCTGGCGCCTCTTATCAGCATTAGCCTCGATCTTTTTATCAGTGCTAATTAATATTTTCTCTTTTTCTCGAGGAACAACAAAATCATCCATTCCCAAGCTAATCCCAGCTAAAGTAGAATATTCGTAACCTAAGCTCTTAATCTGGTCGAGACATTCTTGAGCCTCTTCATTGCTGTAGCCTTCAACGATATCATTAATGATTCGACCAAGCATCTTCGAATCAACTTTTTTATTAAAGTAAGGATACTTCTGAGGGAGAGCCTCGTTGAAAATAATGCGTCCCGCGGTTGTCTTGAGCAATTCCATTGCCTGGCCTGAGCTGAGTTGCATCATCACTCTCACTGGAGTCCCAATTTTTATTCTTTGCTGTTGGTAGGCTAGAATAGCCTCATTTGGGCTACCAAAGTATTTTATCTTTTTCTCGTCCCCACCTTCCTCCATCTGTGTTAAGTAGAAGACTCCAAATACAATATCCTGGCTTGGTGAGACGATTGGTAAACCGGTCGCCGGTTTACGAAGATTCTGCCCAGAAAGCATAATTTCTCGAGCTTCTTTCTGAGCCTGCTTCGACAGAGGAACATGAACCGCCATTTGATCGCCATCAAAGTCAGCGTTAAAAGCAGAACAAACTAAAGGATGAATTTTAATAGCATTGCCTTCGATCAGAGTCGGATAGAAGCCTTGAACACCTAAACGATGTAAGGTTGGAGCTCGATTCAATAAAACAACCTTGCCCCGAACCACTTCTTCTAAAATACTCCAAACTTCCGGAATACCTTTTTCAATCAACCGAGAAGCTCCGCGAATATTATAAGCAATCTCTTGATCTAATAATTTTTTAATAACAAACGGCTTAAAAAGCTCCAAGGCCATTTTCTTCGGTAGGCCACATTCAGTTAGCTGTAGCTCTGGACCAACAGCAATTACTGATCGGCCGGAATAATCAACTCGTTTTCCAAGTAAATTACGGCGAAAACGACCCATTTTTCCTTGAATATTATCAGTCAAAGAACGTAACTTTCTTCGACCTCCAGCCGACGATCGAGTGCTATTGTCAATCAAAGCATCAACTGCTTCCTGAAGCATTCGTTTCTCGTTTCGAATAATGATTTCCGGTGTGTCTATTTCTAAGAGATGTTTGAGCCTATTATTGCGATTAATAACTCGCCGATAAAGATCATTGATGTCGGAAGAGGCATAACGCCCCCCATCCAACTGAACCATCGGTCGGAGACCCGGTGGCAAAACCGGCAGAACAGTTAAGAACATCCATTCTGGTCGAATCTGTCCTTCGTTCATTTCTCTTAAAAGACGCATTCGTTCAGAGATCTTAATCGCCAGGCCGGTGCTACCTGTTGCCTCCAGCTCCTCGTTCAATTTCTTAATTTCTTGGACTAAGTCCATTTCGGCCATCGCCCGTCGGACAGCTTCTGATCCAGTCCGAGCTTCAAAACAAGCCCCAAACTTCATTGCCAAAGATCGATATTCTTTCTCAGAAATAACTTGCAATGGCTCAATCCCCGATAATTGCTGATGGGCTCGCCGACGAGCCTCCTTTAACTGATCCAGCTCTGCCCCTGAGGCTTCTTTAGACTTTTCTTTAAACTCAGCCTCAATTTCTTGAGTAATCTTTTCTTTAATCTTCTGATCGACTTTGACAATCAGATAGGCGGCAAAGTAAATCACTCGTTCTAATTTACGATTTGAAACACCTAAAACAGTGCTCATGCGATAAGGAGCTCGACGTAAAAACCAGGTGTGGGCGACCGGTGTCGCTAATTCAATGTGACCCATCCGTTCTCGACGAACAGAAGACTTAGTTACGTCAACTCCACAACGATCACAGACAACGTTTTTATATCGAATTCCCTTATACTTGCCACAGTAACACTGATAATCTTTAGTGGGACCAAAAATCTTTTCACAGAATAAGCCACTTTTTTCAGGCTTTCCAGCCCGATAATTAATCGTTTCTGGCTTAGTCACTTCACCGTGACTCCACTTCAAGATCGTCTCCGGCGAAGCCAGCGAAATTAGAACTGAGACATTGTTTTTGCTTTGAGCAGGCATAATTCAAAGATTTAATCTTGACCCTGGATCTGAACATCCAAGGCGAGAGATTTTAATTCATTAAGCAATAAAACTAATGAAGCTGGCCGATAGTAGTTCTCAATCGGCTTGCCTCTTAAAATAGCTTCGTAGGCTTCAGATCGACCCCTGATGTCATCTGACTTAATAGTCATCATTTCCTGTAAAGTATAAGCCGCGCCATATCCTTCTAGAGCCCAAACCTCCATCTCTCCAAATCTCTGTCCGCCAAACTGAGCTTTACCACCTAGCGGTTGCTGAGTAATTAAGGAATAGGGTCCAATTGATCGCATGTGAATTTTATCTTGAACCATGTGATGGAGTTTAAGCATGTACATCTTGCCCACTGTAACCGGCTTTTCGAATTTCTCACCTGTTCGACCATCATAAAGAATCGACTGACCACTTTCCGACAAGCCAGCCTCCTTGAGTTCCGTTTTAACTTCTTCTTCTTCCATGCCAATTAAAGCCGGAGCTGTATAGGATCGACCCAGTTTTTCGCCGGCCCAGCCTAAATGAGTCTCCAATATTTGGCCAATATTCATTCGAGAAACAACGCCCATTGGACTTAAGACAACATCAACTGGCGTTCCATCCTCCATGAATGGCATTTCTTCTTCGGGTAAAATTTCAGCAATAATTCCTTTATTTCCATGACGGCCCGAAATCTTGTCACCAACCTCAATGTTCCGGATTTGAGCTACTTCAACGGTAATTTTTTGTAAAGTGCCCGATTCAAGTCGATCGCCTTGATCGCGAGAAAAAACCCGCACTCCAATCACTCGTCCTTTTTTACCATAAGGCATTGTCAGAGAGGTATCTTTTACCTCTTTGGCTTTCTCGCCAAAAATAGCTTTAACCAAACGCTCTTCCGGTGAAAGTTCAACCTGTCCTTTAGGAGAAATCTTACCGACTAAAATATCGCCAGGACCAACCTCAGCTCCAATGCGAACAATTCCGCGCTCGTCTAAATCTTTCAGTTTTTCTTCGCTCACATTTGGAATATCTGAAGTGGTAATTTCTGGACCAAGCTTGGTGTTGCGAACTTCACAGGTAAAATCTTCAATATGAATCGAAGCAAAAGAACTTTCTCGAACTAAACGTTCTGAAATCACAATCGCATCCTCATAGTTCATTCCTCGATACAACATAAAAGCAACCGTAACATTCGTCCCCAAAGCTAATCGGCCATCCACAAGCGAAGAACCATTAGTGAGCACATCGCCTTTTTTAACCTTTTGACCTTTTTCAACGATTGGCTGCTGATGATAGCAAGTAAATTGATTACCACGAACAAAATTCTGGAGAGGGTAAATTCGGTTATTAATCTTAATGTGTTGAGCATCGACCTCCTGCACTTGACCTCGCTCTTCAGCTAGTAAAACCTGCCCTGATTCGCGAGCTACCTTTTCTTCCATTCCGGTGCCAACCAACGGCGGTTCAGCTTTAATTAAGGGAACGGCTTGTCGCTGCATGTTACATCCCATTAGAGCTCGATTCGCATCATCATGACGCAAGAAAGGAATTAAACTAGCAGCTACGCTGATCGTTTGATTGGGCGAGACATCCATAAAATCAATCTTCTCACGAACCGCCATTAGCGGATGCCCTTTGAAGCGCGCCATTACTTTTTTATTTAAAAGACGCCCTTGATTATCTAAAACTGCATCCGCTTGAACAATATAATATTTCTCTTCTTGATGAGCATTAAGATAGACTATCTCATCGGTCAGTCGTCCATTTTTAACTCGAAAGTATGGAGTTTCAACAAAACCATGCTTGTTAATGGTGGCCACCACCGTTAAGTGGTTAACCAATCCAACATTCGGCCCCTCTGGAGTTTCAATCGGGCAGATACGCCCATAATGAGAAGGCTGAACATCGCGCGCCTCAAATCCGGCTCGCTGACGAGTTAAACCGCCTGGTCCGGTCGCCGAGAGTCTTCTCTTGTGCTCCATTTCAGCCAAAGGATTGTCACTATCCATAAACTGAGAAAAGGCTGAAACTCCAAAGAAGTTTTGAAGAGAAACTGTTAACAACCGTGAATCAATTAGACGAGATGGACCCAACTCTGATTCTTGCAAGGTTGACATGCGATCCTGGGCTACTCGTCGAATACGAGCCAGTCCAATTCGCAGTTGACTCTGTAAGAGTTCTGCTAAATCGCGCACCCGTCGATTACCTAAATGATCAATTGAATCAGAAGAAGCTTTGGGGTCATTATTAAGCCTAATAATTTCACGAATAGTCGCCACAACATCCTCTGGCTGCAAGACACGATCATCCATGGTGATCGATTTTTTATTCTGCCGTTCTGGTAAACGTTCTCTAATTTTCCATCGCCCCACTTCAGCCAAGTCATAACGAGAGAAGTTAAAAAACATGTTCCGTAAAAACTCTCGAGCTGTATCAGCGGTAACCATCTCGCTCGGGCGCAATCGATGATAAATATCAATGGCTGCCTGATCGCTATTCTCGGTCGGGTCTTCGGCTAAAGTATTTTTAATGTAGGAAATTGACCCACGATCAACGTCTTTAAAAAGTTTTTCAATCTGACTATTGGTTGAATAGCCCAAAGCCCTAAGAAATGTAGTCGCCAGAGCTTTTTTACGACGATTGATCTTAACTTGAATTAAGCCATTGCGATCAGTCTCAAACTCAAGCCAGCTCCCCCGATCTGGAATTAAAACAGCCCCAAAAGAATTGTGATCACCCACCGATTGACCCTCAAAGAAAACCCCTGGTGATCGAATAATCTGAGCCACGACAACTCGCTCCACCCCTCGAATAACAAAAGACCCCCGATTGCTCATCATCGGAAAGTCGGCCAAAAAAACCTCTTCCGTCTTGGTCTTCTTGTTCTTTAGATTGACCAAGCGAAAACGAGCTTTAAGCGGAGCGGTATAAGATTCATCTTTTTCTCTAGCCTGCAGGTGATCTGGAAAATTTACCTCACCTAGACTAAAGCCGAGAAACTCCAGTTGAAAACGCTTGCCACTATAGTCAGGCACCGGAAAAACTTCTCGGAATAATTTATCAATTTTTTCGTCCCAGAATGACTCCCAGCTTTTAGTTTGAAGATTTAGAAAGTTAGGCAACGAAAATGGAAGACGGGTCTGGGAAAACCTTTTGATAGTATTCATATCCTATAATTATTTTAAAAGAACAACCGACTTATTTTCATCACAAGAAAACAAGCCCGGTAGGTTTATGTTATCCGGACAAAAACAAATTCTAGGCTAATAGGAAACCAAATCCATCACGATCCTCCTTAGCATAAACAATTATTAAAAACTTGTCAAGTTATCGATAGCGACAAATACTCAAGGCCATTCCCAGCCCGATATAAAAAGCAATCAGATATGATCCACCATAACTGACCAAGGGCAACGGTAAGCCAACCACTGGAATCAGACCCAGGTTCATGGCGACATTGAGAAAAACGCTGGTCGCTAAAAAAACAATTAAGCCCACACAATAAATACGACCAAAATTACTAACTGTTCGGAAGCAAATCCTTAATAAACGCCAAACCAACAAACTGAACAAACTAAAAAGACCAAGGACCCCGATAAAACCAAACTCTTCGGCGATTGCGGAAAAAATAAAGTCTGTTTTTGCTTCAGGTAAAAAACCATAACGTGCTTGAGAACCCGAAAGGAAACCCTGTCCCCAAACTTGGCCCGAACCAATAGCAATTTGAGATTGATCAATATTCCAGGAAGTTCCTAACGGATCGTCTTGGTGACCTAGAAAGTCAACCACCCGTTGCCGTTGATAAGGTTTAAAACCAAAAGACCAAATTAGTCCACCTGCTATTACCAGTATCAATAATAACATCAATAGATGAGAGGGTTTAATACCAGCAAATAAAATAATGCCGAACCATAACAAGAAAAAAACAGTTGCCCCGCCAAAATTAGGCTGAAAAAATATTAAAATGATCGGCAAGATAGCATAAAAACCAGACAATAAAAGATATTGAAATCGATGTAGTTCAGCATGACGTTGAGAAAGAAATTTAGCTAATAGAATAATTAAACCAAGCGCCATAAAAGGCATGGGGTCGAAACTGGCAAATCCCAGCGGATACCAACGGTGCGCTCCCCTAATGGCGGGCATTAAAAATAAACCGGCCAAGCTTGGTAAAAGAGAGAAATAAATAATCAGAACGAAATAAGAATTTCCCTTTAACTTACGATAATCAAAAAAAGACACGGCTAACATTAAGATTAGGCCGATTCCAAAAAAAATAAATTGTTTATAAAAATCACCAAAATTTTGCCGATAGAAGGAAGTGCTATAAATAGATGCAAGGCCCCAAATAGTCAATAAAGCGGCGGCGATAATTAGCACTCGATCACATTTAGAAAAAAGAGACTTGATCATGAATTAAGAAGCTTTTCAAAATCAGTTTCGGAAAGTATTTTCAGACCCATTGCCTGAGCTTGATCCAATTTGTGACCTGGGTTTTGTCCAACTATTAAATAATCAACTTGTTTAGAGAGATGATCAATGACCCGCCCGCCATAGGACTCAATACGCTTCTTGATCGCCAAACGAGGTTCCCTTAAGGTTCCGGTTAAGGCAAATTTCTGTCCTTTGAGCTGATTGTTAATCGGTCGCTGATCAGAAATAATTTCCACTCCGGCATCTAATAGTTGTTTAACTAAATCAAGGTTGGCTGGATTAGTCAGCCAAGCCCGAAGAGCTATTGCTGTCTCTTGACCAAAATCGGGTAACCGGTCTAACTCCTCTGGGCTCGCCTCTAATAATGCTGGAAAGGATTTAAATCGGACTGCTAACTGACGAGCTTTTTCGCTCCCAATTCGGGGTAAACTAAGAGCAATTAAAAAGCGATCAAAGCTTACCCGACGGGCTGAATTGATTGATTTAATTAAATTCGAAGCAGATTTTAGACCAAGGCCCTCTAATTGAGCGAGCGATTCTTTTTTTAATCGAAAAATATCGTCAGCCGTTTTGACTAAACCAGCTTGAACAAGTTTTTCTAGCAACTGTGGCCCAAGCCCGCTAATGTCAAAAGCAGCCCGANNTTAAGAAGCGCAGACGTCGAGCCGGACAAGCATTATTAATACAGCGCCAAACAACCTCGCCGGGCGGTCTAATTAATTGATGCTGACAAGAAGGACATGTCTGATCAAAAACAAAATCTTGTTCGGAACCATCTCTTAACTCTTTTAAAACTTTAACAATTTTAGGGATAACATCCCCTGACCGTTCAACGACTACGGTGTCGCCGATTTTTAGCTCTAAACGTTCTATTTCCTCAAAATTATGTAGCGTGGTCCGGGCAATCGTTACTCCCGATAGTTTCACTGGCTCTAAATGTGCGACTGGAGTTACTGCCCCGGTCCGACCAACCTGAAGTTTAATTTTTTTAACTCGGGTTGTTGCTTGGCTCGGAGCAAATTTTAAGGCCCTGACTCCACGAGGACTTTTACCGGTAGTTCCCAGGGATTTAAATAACTCTTTATCATCAACTGTGACCACTAATCCATCAATCTGATAAGCTAAATCGATACGGAGACGATCAGTTTCTTTCCAGTATTTAATTACTTCATCAGTACTTCGACAAATTCGGCCTGGATCAACTCGGAAACCAAGCGCTTTTAAAATTTGATGCTCCTGACTATGATTTTTTTGACCTAAATTGGCAATTAAACCATAGGCCATAAATTTTAGAGGGCGGTGTCGAGCAATTCGTGGATCTAACTGCCGAATGCTGCCGGCTGCCAAATTTCGAGGGTTGGCATAAGGTTCTTCGCCCTGAGCTAACCGTTGATTGTTAAATTCTTCAAAGTCTTTTTGATCTAAATAGACTTCGCCCCGAATTTCGATCTGACCTTTTTTAAGCACCAGATTTAATCTCTCTAATTGATCTTTTGGCAATGATCCACGCAGACTTAAAACAAGAGGAATCGATCTGATTGTTTTTAAATTAGCAGTCACATCTTCACCGATAAAACCGTCACCGCGAGTTGCACCCTGGATTAAAGTTCCTTGACGATACACCAACCTGGCTGCTAAGCCGTCAATTTTCTGTTCACAAAAAAAATCCTCAATCTTTTGACCCAAAAATCTCTCCAAATAATTTACCCAACGTTCTAACTCCAGTGGCTCAAAAATATCATCAATCGAAAGCATCGGTTGAAGATGCTTTACTTTTTCAAATTTATCCAATGGACGACCTCCAACCCGTTGAGTTGGAGAATCAAGTGTTACTAATTGAGGATATTGGTCTTCTAGCTGTTTGAGCTCCCTTTTTAATCCATCAAAAACAGCGTCTGAGATCTGAGGACGGTCAAGAACGTGATAAAGATAATTATGATGATTGATCGTCTCTCTGAGCTTTGTAATTCGTTGCTGAGCACTCTGTTCGTCCATAAAACTCAGAAATTAACTTCAATCGCTCGACGAGTTTGACGATATTGTCCCAAAGATCGAATCGCTAGATTGGGCTCCAATAATTGTAAATGAAGTTGGTATGATAAGTTTTCCTCAGCAAATTCGTCCAATTGAATATCTTTAATTTGACAAGGCACTACCCCTCCCGAGCATCCTGGAAGATATCCGTCTTTTCGAATTTTATAAACCAATAGTTCAATACCTGAATCAGCTGCATGCAGAGCGACAACCGACTCGCCCAATCCAGTCACTGTCATTATCTGCCTCATAACTAAAGAACTGATACCGAGAATAATGCCCAGTGTCGTGCCCAGAATAATAACCGTTAAAAACAAGGCGATACCTTTTTCTGAATAAAACATGTTAAAGACTATTAAGATTTCTTTGAGAAATAGTTGTCTGAATACGAAAACTAAGATCGAGATCGGGTTTGACTACCTGAAAACTAATCGTCACTCGAGGTTGGGTGTCTGATTCGTCTCCCACAATCGCAAATGATAAATTCTGAATCGTGTGATTAGAAGAAGTGATCGGAACTCCATTCTCGCCAATATCTTCATGAATCTGACCGCCTACAAGCGAAAATACTCGACAATTTCTTTCATAGTCCAGAAATTGAATTCGATTAGAGTCGTTTCCCGGGTTAATGTAATTTTCCCCGAGTGGGATACAACTGTCATCATCAGCTTTACGAGCCATTCGTAACATTCGCCCCATATATTCCACCGCATAAGAACTGTCATTAAACATGCTCTGCATAGCCACCATCTGCTCTTGATGGTGGACTAAGGATAGTGCCAAATCAAAAACAATCACCGAGACTATAACAAATAAAGTCATGGCTGTCAGTAATTCAATCAGGCTAAAACCTTGAGAGTAGTCTTTTTTCATTAGTACCAGTTATAAAGAAATGCTTCGGCTCGAACCGGCTGTCCCTGATCATAGAGCCAGCTAACTTCTACCGTAACCTTTATTTTATCTTCGCCCTGATGATCAATAATTATTTTCCGAGAGAAGATCGTTTCAGAACCTTCATTGTAATTATAAAGACCGCCAGATGAAAGCAATAATAGGGACCCCGTATAAGAAGAGAGGGTGAGACTATTGTATTGAGCCTGATAATCACCTTCAGCCAATCCTTGGCGCCAATCCTGACCGGACAACCAATTGCGATCCCTGATATTACGAACTATTTCCACTCCTTCCTGCACTAAGTAAGAAGCCGTTAGGCGATATTGATTGTTGTAGGTGTAAGCTAAAGTGTGAGCCGAGCTTGAATAGACAACCATCGCTCCGCCAATCAAGATGGCGATTGCAATAACCGTTTCTAATAATGTATAACCCGCTGATTTCATATCAATTGATCTCTATTCTGCCCCCAGTGTTAATTTTAATTTCTTTGGTTTCACTGGGACTGTTAACTAACTCCAAAATAATTATCGCCTCGACCCCAATCTTTTGATCATTAATATAAACAATTGGATCAGGTGGGACGAAGAGAACACTAGCTGAAACCGCCGGACCTCCGACATCAATACTTTTAATTCGAACATCATCTTCAAATTGATGGAACTCAAAAGCCTGGTCAATTAACTGATCGTAAAGACGATTGTTGCTTCCGCAATTCTCAAAAATTAAATATTGAGTTGGCTGATTGTCAGTCAGATATAATCCGTAGCCACTGTAATCAGCATGAACCTCTGAGCAGGAAAAGACACGTGTTGAAATAGAAAGCTGTTGGGCGCGTCTTAAATCACCGGCTAATTGATGAGCCGAACGAACTAAAGCAAAAGTCTCATCAGCCGGCTGCCAATTAACAAAAACCGCTCCCGCTATCAAGGCCATAAGGGCAATGGAAACGATTAATTCAACAATGGTAACGCCACGACTTACCATAAAATTAAAGAGAGATACCAGTTAATAATTTGACTGCCCCAAAGAGCAGTAATCAATCCGCCCAGCACCAAAAAAGGCCCAAAGGGGATCACTTCTTTCATTCTTTTCTTCTTCGAAGCAACTAAGATTAAACCAATTATAGCACCGATCAAAAAGCTTAAAAAGACGGCCAAAATTATTGATGGCCAGCCGACAATCAAGCCAATAATAAAAACTAACTTTACATCACCAAACCCCATGCCTCGGCCTCGAGTCAACAGATGAATTGCCCCCAAAAATAATCCCGAGGCTAATGCCGCCATTAAACCTGATAGAAAAATTGAATCTGGCCAGACGAAGAAATTATTAGCGGCTAAGCTTTGATTAATTAAAAAAGACAGACTTATAACCAGGCAAAAGGCTAAAACTTTATCTGAAATCAGATAATGTTTTAAATCGTATTCCGCAACCGCCAACAAGGCTAAAAAAACAATACTGTAAAAGATGGCTAAAAACAGATCAGCGGTAAAGCCCCAAATTAAAACTAATAACACTCCGGCCACTATCTCAACAATCGGATAGTGCCAACCAATCGGTTGGCGACAATAGCGACAACGGCCACCTAACATTAGAAAGCTGACTACCGGAATTAAATCCCACCCGGATAACAAATGATGACAGTGTGGGCAATAAGACCTTCCTCGCCAAACGCTTTGACCGATATGTAAGCGATACTTAAAAGCATTAATAAAGCTTCCGAGCTGAAGACCGAGGATAAATAAGAAGAAATACCACCAGAACATTAAACTATTATAACATTTTAAAAACAAAAACCCGACCGAAGCCGGGTTTAAATATTAAAATAATATTTTATTCACAACCAACGCTCAAAGCTGTACAGGGTGTGCCAGTTACATAATCAGAAAACATGTCGCTATCAACGCACCAGGACCGACTGCCGGCAAAAAGACCAATCCGAATACAATAACCAATCTTCACCCCTCCATCATCCTCTAGGTTAACAACTGGATACTCTCCTTTAATAGCGTAAATTTCACCCATTAATTCATCAATTGTCGAATCGTCACTGCCCGTTGTTTTTATTTCACTATAATCTCCATAGGCCCCATAACTAGCTTCGGCTGCTGTTCTAAGCTGTTGCATAGCGTTAATTAAACGAGCGTCACGCGCTCGATCTTGAGCCATTGGGAAGGTGACTAGCACGATCGCCGCTAAGATGGCAATAATA
>DCTL01000004.1:7916-10669 GCA_002329255.1 Patescibacteria group bacterium UBA1441 | reverse complement strand
AAGGGTTTTGCAGACCCTTGCCTTGCTACTTGGCTACCAGGCCTAGGCTAATCCAGACCAGCTTGTTCTAGAAGATCAGCGATTCTAACCGCGGCTTCCGAACCGTGATCAAGATAAAAGCCAATCTCTGGCATTAATCTCGTCTTTAATTTACCCGCTAACTCTTTTTTAATCAATCCCTTGCGCCGATTGAGTTCCTTGATTGTCTCTAACTGAGCTGTTTCAGGCCAAATATCAACATAAACTCGTGCATAATCCATTTTCGAAGAAACCTCGACTGAAGCCACTGTTAGCCGTTCGGCTGGCCATTCTTGCTGATTCAGAATAAGAGCAGACTGTTTCGATATTTCCCGAGCTAGTCTTTCTGATCGCCAAGCCATATCAAACGAGATCGATAAAATAAGCTTCGATTAAGTCTCCTTCTTCAATTCGGCCTCGACCCTCATAGAGAATTCCTGCCTGCTGACCCCTAGGTACTAACTCAACCTCTTTCTTGCGGCATTCCAGACTAACTATTTTACCCTGGCCAATCTTTTCTTTGCCTCGGAAAACATCTAATTTAGCCTCCTTTTCAATCTGGCCGCTAATAACATTGCCCCCCACAATTTGGCGGCTCTTTTCTGTCTTAAAGATAGCCACTACCTCCATCTGCCCTACCACCCGTCGAACTTCTTCCGGTTGGCGACGCTTTTCTAGCGTTTCAGCAACGTACTCGGAAAGTTTATAAATAATATCAAAATTTTTAAAATTAATTTGATATTTCTCTAATAAATTTCTAACTCCCGAAGCTAAGCCAACGTTAAAACCAATAATCTCTGCTTGAGTTGTTTGGGCTAAATTAGCGTCATTTTGTGTGACTGAACCGGTTCGAGCTTCAATAATGTTGATTTTAATTTTTTCTTGAGGAATTTCCTTGAGGATTGACGCAATCGCTTCTAAAGAAGAATTGACATCAGCTTTTATAATAACATTGTAAGCGTCTTCAGAAATTGAGCTCGTTCGACAAACCTCTTGATTTTTCATCTGCTCTTCAGCTTCGGAAAGGTTTTGATAAACCTGAAATTCTTCTCCCGCCTTCGGAACCGAGCTAAAGCCAATTATTACCACCGCCTTNNTGAAACCAATTACTACCACCGCCTTGCCTGATCCAGCTTGATCAATGCTTTTTCCACGATAATCAGCTAAACTTTTAACTTTACCGCAGGCAGAAGAAGTAGCGATTAATTCTCCGGCCTTAAGTTGCCCCTGATTAATAATCAAAGTGGCAACTGGACCCCTAAATGGATCTTGATGCGACTCAATCACCACTCCCTTAGCTGGTCCATTTAAGTCAGCCGGGTGATTTTCCATTTCAGTCATTAATAAAATCATCTCCATCAAATCTTCCATCCCCTGACCGCTTTTAGCAGAGACTTCGAGAGCGGGCACGTTACCGCCCATAGATTCAACCGTAATCCCTTCCTTATTCAGCTGTCCTTTAATGCTATTTAAGTTTTCGGTAGTTAAGTCAATTTTGTTAAAGACCACCATCAGTGGTAGATCCGTCTCTTTCAGATAAGAAATTGCTTCTTTAGTTTGAGGTTGGACTCCTTGATCGGCTGCCACAACTAAAATGGCCAAGTCGGCAATTTTGGCTCCCCGCGATCGAACAGCAGAAAAGGCCGCGTGGCCGGGAGTATCAATTAGGGTAATCATCTGTTCCTTTATTTCAGCTTCATAAACTCCAACATGCTGAGTAATGCCACCACACTCCTTGGCCACGGTATTGGTCCGACAAACATAGTCGAGGATTGACGACTTGCCGGCATCAACATGACCCAGAATAACAACTACTGGTATTTTTTTATTTTCAGAGCTCATAACAATGAAGAAACCTCGTAATTAACGAGGCGCAAGATGCAAAAAGACGCTTATTCAATTATTATCTCTGCATGATGCTAGTTAAATTATAGCTAATTTAGGCCAATTTTCAAGAAAAAGCCCGCTAAACTAGCGGGCATATTTAGGAATCGAACTCAATCCAGCCTTTTTTTGTTCGGGTATTGAAGTACCCGTTAACCTTAACCAGGCTCTTTCCGTCATCTAATCGTAGATAACCCGAGAAAAGCCAGTTAAATGGGTCTCCGCTCTCTCTTCTCAGCATATTTATGAATACCTCTTTCCCTCCTTCATCTCCTACAACGAATCCTACAACGAAGCAAACTGGTCTTCGATCGTTTTGATCGCCGTGAAAAAGAGAAACCGATAGGCCCTCGTTATCTGGACCATTTGTAATCAAGAATCTTTCCACAAGGAACACCTCCTTTAAACAAGATTCTTATGTATAACATAATTAATTATTTTTGTCAACCCTAGATAATATAGTTAAACAAACTCTCCCTCGATCAAGATGATTATTCCTAAATTAACGACCCAATATTTATGAAATGTCGCAGTTTTTTAATCACAGCTTAGAATCACCAACAAAGACATTTTCTAGCTGGCGGAGGGTACAGGATTCGAACCTGTAAGGGCTTGCGCCCACTGGTTTTCGAAACCAGCGCAATCGCCGTTCTGCCAACCCTCCTCGATGTGGACCCAGTGGGAATCGAACCCACAACTCTTCCATGCCATGGAAGTGTTTTACCGTTAGACTATGGGCCCTAACTTATTGCTATTTTAACAGAAAACAGTCTATCTGGCTACCGATAATAGCTAGGAAAGAAGAGAAGTAAGTTTATGTCAATTTAGTGCCCCCGGCAGGAATCGAACCT
>DCTL01000004.1:0-7870 GCA_002329255.1 Patescibacteria group bacterium UBA1441 | reverse complement strand
AGTTTTATCTGGCCCCAGTTAATTATTCCGCAAGCTCCAGGCAATGACTTAACCGTAAAACACACTCTTTTACCTTGTGGAAATTCAGATTGACATTCATCAAGAGGATAATCAAATGGATTATTACTTTTTGATATGTCAAAACCACAATTAATGCCCTCAGGATTTGTTGTCACTTGACTCGGGCAACCTGTAAGTTNNCGTGCAATTCCCTGTCCCACTACAGTCTCCACCCCACTTTACAAAAGGAGCCCCTTCGTCGCCTATAGCCTGAAGAGTAATTATTTGCCCCGCCTTTGCATAAACCGAACATCGTTCTCCGCAATCAATTAAGCCCTCTGGACTGGTGCTGATTACTTTACCGGGACCTTCTTTCGCGACCTCAAGCACAATAACATCATCGAGAGTTGCAAAATCAGCTCGAATCGGACAATCAATGGTATACCATCCATCTTCTAACCCCGTCCAATCTGCAACTCCAATAACAGTCAACAATAATCCAACGATCATCCAAGCCCCATAAATTATAACTAAGCCAATAATCGTCCCTTGAAGCATCTTATTGGCTTTCGATAATTTTTCTGGATTACCAAGTGACAGATAATACATAATACCACCAGCCACCAATAGAATAACGGCAAGAATCGGAACTAAGGATGTCAATAAAAAACTGATTATGGCTGAGAGCATTACAAAAAGATGACAGAACTGGCAAGGCATATGAACCGCCGAATAGTTTTGATTCTCTAGACTATCGCTTAACCAAACCTGCTTACCGCAAGGCACCAGACCGCTATAGTGAATATAGCTTCCGTCTTCTAGTTGGTAAAAATTATCCTGAGCATTCGCCCCAAGCGGGACTAAAGTCAAAACAAGAGATAGTAATCCAAAGATAAGTATCTTTTTATCCATTCTGTCTTAATCTTAGATTAATTTAACGGTTTTGCAAGAAATATTATGTTGTAGTAATAAAATGCCCCCTTAGTATAGATATTGTTTAAGCATAATATATCAAAAAGCAGACCTGTCAATTTAAGAGAGAGTCGATTGGTCAAGAGAAAAATAAAAACAAGTTAATAAACTTGTTTAAAGTGGGTGGACGAGGAGATTCGAACTCCCCCTAAGGGCTCCACAAGCCCTTGTGCTGCCGCTACACCACGCCCACCAAATAAATAAATATTAGAAGAAATTTACTTTTATGTCAATTAATCAATAAAATGCGTCCCCGGCAGGACTCGAACCTGCAACCCCCAGCTTAGAAGGCTAGTGCTCTGTCCAGTTGAGCTACGGGGACCTGAAACAATTATGACCAGGAAGACTATGTTTGTCAAAGCAATTGCTCTTGATAATTTGTCGCCAATCATCTAAAGTTAATTAGGCGGGGCATGGCCTAGTCCGGTTTAAGGCGCAGCGTTTGGGACGCTGAGATCCTGGGTTCGAATCCCAGTGCCCCGACTCGACTAATTAGCGAGGGTAGTTCAGCTAGCAGAACATTTGCCTTCCAAGCAAAAGGTCGCGGGTGCAAATCCCGTCCCTCGCTCAACTAAAAAGCCGCTTTAATCAAGCGGCTTTAGTTATATTGGCGGATTTTCTTAGCTAGATTTTGTAACTCTTCTGGATCAGCTGGTGGCCCCGGTTGAGTAGTTGTGTAACCAGGAAATTTCTCAAAGAAGACTTCCTTCTCCGATTCATTGACTTCGAACTTTTTATCCAGTCCATAAACTGGATAGAGTTTTAGATGAGTATGATCCACCCCCAGTCCTTCCATAACCATAATCACTCGAGGAACATTAAGGGCTTTTTCAAGTAATCGAACCACCTTTTTGGCAGCGATAAAGTAACGTTGGTAAAATTGATCTTCTAGATCAAAAATATAAGAAGGATAATGATCCTTAGGAATGACCAAAGTCATCCCTCGAGTATTTGGACGATTATCCAAAAAAGCAAGGAATTCTTTATCTTCCCAGATCTTAGCTGCAGGTATTTGACCTTGGGCAATAGCACAAAAAATACAATCTGGCATATTAAAAAGGATTGAAGCCCCGTCAGAAAGGCGGGGCTTCAACTCCTAAAGAATAATTCACTTAACAGCGTCCTTCAGGCTCTTGCCCGCTTTAAAGCGAGGCACCTTGCGAGCCGGAATCTTGATAGACTGGCCAGTCTGAGGGTTGCGGCCCTCGCGCGCTTTACGCTTTTGGACCTCGAACTTCCCAAAACCAGTCAGGTTAACCTCATCCCCCTTCTTTAGGGAAGTGGTTATTACGTCAAACAAAGCATCGATGACCTCACCGGCCTTGCTTTTAGCCAAACCGGTCTTAGCGGCCAGCTTGTCGATTAACTCTCCTTTGTTCATGAAAATAAAGATAGGTTAATTTCGACCTTTGGTTTACGCGCTAAATATAGCATATTTAACGTGCATATTCCACTGCTCGAGACTCTCGAATCACATTTACCTTGATCTCGCCCGGGTAAGTTAATCCAGCTTGGATTCGATCAACGATATCTCGAGCAATCTTCTTGGCTTGGAAATCATCAACTTCTTCCGCCTTAACCAACACTCTGACCTCTCGCCCAGCTTCAATAGCATAACAATCTTGCACCCCCTTAATTGATTTAGCAATTGACTCTAAGTCTTCTAATCTTTTCAAAAAGTCTTCCATGTTTTCTCGACGAGCTCCCGGTCGGGCCCCCGAAATAGCATCGGCTGCCTGGACTAACACTGATTCAACCGTCTCGTAGGGATAATCTTCATGATGAGACTTCATGGCGTCAATTACCTCCTGTTCAATACCAAATTTCTCGAGAATCTTAATACCAATTTCAACATGCGACCCTTCAACTTGATGATCAATCGCTTTTCCGATATCGTGTAGCAATCCCGCTTTCTTGGCAATTTGCGCATTAGCTCCAATTTCACTGGCTAATGTTTCAGCAATTAAAGCTACTTCAATTGAATGAAGTAAGACATTTTGCCCATAACTAGTTCGAAAGTGAAGTCGACCAAGAATTTCAATCAACTTTGGAGGAAGGTCAATAATCTTTGTCTCATAAACAGCCGCTTCACCAGCTCGCTGAATCTGTTCTTTGACTTCTTCTTTTATTTTATTCACCACTCGTTCGATTCGAGCTGGTTGAATACGTCCATCTTCTACTAACTTCTCTAGCGCCAGTTGAGCGATCCGACGACGAATCGGATTATGACTAGAAATGGCGACAATGCCTGGAGCTTCATCAACGACCAACTCTACACCGGCCGCTCGTTCAAAGGCTCTAATGTTGCGACCACTTTTGCCAATAATTCTTCCCTTGGCATCCTCGTTGCCGATCGAGACACTACTAGTTGTCAGATCGGCAATCTGTGAAATAGCATACTTCTGAATAGCTAAGGCAATAATCTTCTGAGCCTCAATCCGATAACGCTCCTTACCTTCTTTCTCCAGCCGAGTCATTTTCGCCAACAGATCTTTCTTTGAAAGTTCCTCCACCTGATTAAGTAGCTCTTTACGAGCTTCTTTTTCGGTCAAGTTAGCAATCTCTTCTAGCTTCTGTTGAATCTCTTGTCTCTTCTGCTCGAGAGCTGATCGTGAACGGTTGAGTTGATCTAACTGTTGTTCAATTTGTTTTTCTTTCTTTTCAGCTAAAGAATCTTTTTCTGCCAGAGATTCTTCCTTCTTAAGCAGAATCTCTCTAACTTTAAGCAAGTCAGCCTCCTGGCTACTTAATTTCTTCTGCCCCTCTTCAATCAGCTTTTCTGATTCTCGGCGAGCCTTTTCTAAAATGCCAGCCTTTTCCTTGCGAGCTTGATCCAGCCGTTGTTGAATTTTGGTCTCTAAACTATCTTGAGTCTTCCGACGAAGATATTGACGAATCCAATATCCCAAAAGCACTCCCAACAACAGGCCGATTAGACCAGCTGCCAATAAAATGATTGGTTCCATATTTAGTTTTAAAGGACCAACCGCAAAATTCAGTTAAAACGCTTTTTCAAGGTTTTAACGGTCGAGAATGTTTTATTACCAGTTTTTTGTTTGAGTTAAAAGTAATCATTAAAACAAGAGAAAAACAATCCTTTTCGGTTGATCGCGATTAATTTCTATCTAGATTATATAATAATTGAGTCGGAATTTCAACAAAAAAGACCGAACTGAACTCGGCCTTTTGAATAAAAAATTACTTCTTTTTCGGATCTAAGATCTGATCAATGATACCATACTTTTTAGCCTCCTCTGGCGTCAGATAGAAGTCGCGATCGGTGTCTTGAGCAATTTTAGTAATCTTTTGACCAGTATGATCCGCCAAAATATGATTAATCTTATCCTTAATTTTCAGAATTTGCCGAGCAGTGATTTCAATATCCGAAGCCATGCCGGAAGCTCCACCGGCTACTTGATGCAACATAATCTCCGAATTGGGTAAAGCAAAGCGTCTTCCCTTTTCACCAGCAGCAAGCAAGGTAGCCCCCATAGAAGCCGCTAGACCGACGCAGATGGTAGAGATTGGCGGTTTAACGTGCTGCATCGTATCGTAAATCGCCAGACCCGAAGTTACTGATCCTCCAGGTGAATTAATATAGACCTTAATATCCTTCTCTTGACTTTGGGAAGCAAGAAAAAGCAGCTGGGCAATGACTAAATTGGCCTGATTGTCATCAATAAAGCCACCTAAAAAGACAATCCTCTCTTTCAACAAACGAGAGAAGATGTCATAGGCTCGCTCACCATAGCCAGATTTTTCAATGACAGTTGGAATAAGGTTCATTAGATAGAAGATAATTTCTGAAAAAGTTTATCACGCGTTAATGCGTCCCTAGTATAAGCTCGAAGCTGTGTCTGGTCAACTTGATTGGCTTCTTCGGGTGTCATGCCCTCTTTTATCTTCGCCGCCTCCTGAATAATCTCATCTTCGGAAACTTCAATTTGCTCCGCTCGCTGCAAAGCTCGAATAACTAAAAACTGTCTCACATTTCTCTCTGCCTCCATCCGATAAGTTTTCTTTAGGTCTTCTTCCTTTTGATTGATCTTGTTTAGATAATTTTCGAAATCAAGATTAAGCTGATCAGCGACTTGTCGCTTTAAGCTTTCAATTAAACGCATCTGTTCGTACTCAATCAGTGTTGTCGGTAATTCCATCTCAGAAGCTTCAGCAATATGATCAATAACTTGTTGGCGCCAGCGCTGTTCGCTGGCGTGTTGAGCCTGATGCTCCATATCCATCCGTACTTTTTGATGAAGCTCCTCAATTGTTTCCGCCGCGCCTTCATTTTTGATCAACTCCTCTAAACTAATCTTCTCGACTTTTTCAACCTTAATCATTTTAACTTTAAACTGAGCTTCTTTACCGGCCAAATGAGAGGCAAAGTAAGGATCCGGATAGGTTAAATTAAAGCTCTTTTCTTGATTGGCTGACAAGCCTACCAATTGCTCCTCAAAGCCCGGAATTAGTCGGCCTTCGCCTAAAATAAAACGATCTTGCTGAGGTTGGTCACCTGGAAAGAGAGAAGATGAAAATTCAACCTGGACAAAGTCACCCTTCTCAGCTGGTCTTTCCAAGGTGGTGAATTTTGATTTACTCAATTGCCAAGATTTAATAGCCTGCTCAATGTCATCATCTTTAATCTGAGCCGGTTCTTTTTTGATTTCCTTAATCAGGGATGCATAATCCGGCAATTTTATTTCTGGCAAAACTGGAGCCGTAATTTTAAATTTAGCTAGTTGGCCCGGAACTATCTGCTCAATAGATGTTTGAGCCGGACCAATCGGCTCTAATCCTTCTTTCTGAACAGCTTGTTGCCATGAAGCTTTAATCAAGGCTTCCGAAGCTTCAGCCAGCGTCTTGGTTTCTTTAATATGTCGATCGAGCTCTTCAGCCGAAACCTCAAAATGAACCTCGACCTTGTTGTTATCTATTTTTTTAGTATTAATTTTCATAAAACGAATAGAGAGACGAAAATCAAAGTGATTACGCCCATTAATTTAATTAAGATATTTAAAGCCGGAGCCGCCGCGTCTTTCAGTGGATCTCCGACCAAGTCACCGATCAAGGCTGCTTGACGAACAGCCACCTTATCGCTGTCAGATTCGACTCTTTTCTTGGCATTATCCCAAATGGCACCACTGTGAATCATGAATAGCGCCAAAGGAAAAGCAGTAATTAGGCTCCCCGCTAAGATGCCCCCCATTGTTTCTGGCCCGAGCCACCAGCCAGCCAGTAGCGGAACCAACAGAGCAATCACCCCGGGACCGATTAATCCTCTCAATGCATTGTCCGTGGCCAATTTAATTGGCTGACTAGAGTCAGTTGTTGTCTGTTGTTCTGCCAGACCAATCTTTTGAAGTTGACGACGCGATTCTGCCACAACCTGGCTTGCCCCGGAATTAACTGATCGAATGATCAAGGCACAAAAGATAAAGGTTAAAGCTGCCCCAAGTATTAATCCGGCTAAAATTGATGAATTTAAAAAAGAAACCGACTCGGCTAAACTCTGTCTCAAATAAATTGAAAGCCAGGCCACAACTGTAAAAGCCGCCGCCGTGATAGCAAAGCTCTTGCCTACTGCCGCCATACTGTTTCCGACCGAATCAAGAACTTCAGTTCTCTGTCGAGCGTCCTTCCCCAGTTGGAGAGTTTGAACCATGCCTCCGGCATTATCGACGATCGGTCCAAAGGCGTCGGCCGTCAGTTCAATCACTAGTGTTCCTAGTGCTCCGACAGCCGCAATAGCAACACCGTAGAAGCCTCCTAAATAATAGGAAAAAAAGATGGCCAAGGAAACGATCAGCGCCGGAATAAAAGAACTTATTAAGCCAGCTGCCATTCCTTCGGAGACAACGATCGAGGCTCCCTGGTCGCTAGCTGAGGCCACTCGTAAAACAGTTCGCCCTCCCGGCATGGTGTAATAACCAGAGAGAATTCCAATCAGAAAGCCGGCCAAGAGACCAATTAAAACAATTAAGAGATAAGCCCCGCCGCCAAAACAGTGCCAACTAACAGCTGCGGCTGAGATGATGAAAACTATTGCAGCAATTATTTTACCGCGCCGAATGGCTTGTAAAATTAACGACGCTTCTCTACCTGAAGTTAATTTTTCTTTCGACAGTTGAACACCGAAGTGGCCAATAAAACAAGCTAACAGACTAAGGACCGCCAGCCAAAGAGGAAAAGTTAAATAATTCTGCCCCAGAAAAGATCCTAAAATCATAGCGGCTATCACTGAGGACAAAAAAGTTTCCAAAAGATCAGTTGAAGCACCGGCTAGATCACCAACATTGTCGCCAATCTGATCCGCTAGGGTAGCTGGATTACGATTATCGTCTTCGGGAATATTTTTATCTAATTTGCCAACCGAATCTGCTCCCAGATCAGCGATTTTAGTATAAATTCCACCACCGACTCGAACAAAAAAAGCAATCAGTGAAACACCAAAAACATAAAAGATTAAAGACAAAGGATCATCCGAAAATTGATAAGCTAAAACTAATCCCAGTAATCCTAATCCGATAACAAATAAACTAACTGTTTGACCACCAGATAGAGCTAGTTGAAAACTTTTCTTAAGATCAACTGCAGCCGCTTCAGCTGTACGAACATTGGTTTCAGTTGATGTAAAAACTGCTAGGAAAACAGCTCCCGCCGCGATAATCAATCCACCGATAAACAACCAAATCGCTTCAGTTTGATTGCTGAAAATACCAATCAGCAAAGCCGCTAAAATAAACAATGGAACCACTACTCGAAATTGGCGCCAAAAAAACAGTCTCGTTTCACGTTGAATCGATCGCTGAAGAACAACTGCCTTTTCAGATTGAATTGCCGTCTTTTTAATCTGAACAATTAAAAACAGAGCCAAGGCAATCGCTAAAACTCCGGCTAA
>DCTL01000019.1 GCA_002329255.1 Patescibacteria group bacterium UBA1441 | reverse complement strand
TCCCGAAACGTCGACTGTCGGAGCAACGGCATCAACATCGGTCGTTGGATTTGTTGTTGCAACAACCTCATCGGTATCTTTCGTCTTCACCTCCCAAGTATAGGTATTACTTACCCCCGGAGTTGTCGACGTGAGCGTGAAATCTTTATTCCCGCCAACGGCGATGCGTGAACCTCCCACAGGCGTAGAATAAGTACATTGAACATTATCAGAATCAGCCAGAGCCCAATCAGCTGGAGCCGCTCCACAGGTGACATTTCCGTAGTCGGCTGGTTTTTGGATCTTCACCCAATAGATGGCGTGACTTGAGGTAATATCATTAGAAACATTAATGGTATAAACCGTTGCATCATTCCCAATGGTTAATTCAGGGGTAATATCCGCAACATGCGTATGAGCTGCCTCAGCTGGCAACCCATAAACAAAAACCCCGCCAGCGATTAAAACAACCACCAAAGCGAGGATGTTTAACTTAGTAAAAAACTTATTCATTTTTATTTTTAAATTTAAATTTGTCAACAAATAACCAATAGCGAGATAGAAGCCCGAACTATCTATGTCCGACCATAGATCAAAGCCTCTATATAATAGGTTCAATTTTCGTAAAGAACACCACCTCGTAACACAAGTTACGAATTAATTGACTCTGAAATTAATTATAGACAGCTTGCATCAGATGTCAATTATCTAACACTAAATAATTATAGCAAAAATATTTCTGACGACAAGATAATTTTGAAATAAAAAATATCCTCCGCGAAAAGTCAAAAGACAATTCAACAGAGGATGTTGTCATCCTATCAAAGATTATTTTTTTGTCAAGCCTTATCGACTTACTCATCTCAGAGAGCCTGAACCAGCCCTGGATTAACCACCCGCCAAGCCATAAATACCCAAGAAAATGCTATTAGGCTCCAGACAACAAGGAAGTAATCAGTTGGTTTAATAAGCCTATTAGATATGTTTGTAAGGCAATGATATTTTCTCCAATTTCCTGAGCCGTTTGCGGATTTAAATGTGGTAGAAGAGATTCGGGAATATCTAGGTTAGAACCATTTCCGGATTCTACCCCCGAATTAGACTCAGTGCCATCTACTTCCTCTGTTAGCTCACTGACTACTCTGATCTTGATACCATCGTCGCTTTCCTCAATATTATTTACCCAATCATAAGCTCGGGTACGAAGCGTCTTTTCGCCCACAGTTGGATTTGACCAGATATATTCCCAAACAAAATCTTGATCAACATTATCAGTTACCTGCGCTTTAATCCATTCACTATTATCAATGCTAAGCTCTACTTTTTGAATTGATGATCCTTCTGCCGCTCGAGCAGTTCCCTGAATATGCACCGGTTGTCCAGCCAACAGTTCTTGATTCATAGAAGGATAGGTAATGTGAGATGCAGGCGGTGCAATTGTAACTGCTTCCGATGATGATGCTGGTGCCATACAGAATGTTGTCGTGCCAGAGACAAATGAACCAATTGTATCTCCCTCCTTCCCTAATTTAACACCAAAATAGTAATGAGTTCCTGGATTAAGACCAGTGATTAATTGCTGAGTCGCACTACCCTGAGCAGGAGCAGGCGCCCAAGATTGAGAATAGAGAATCGACGTACTTTTATTCCAATTACTGTCACTTAAGGCTATAGTACTATATTTGACGACATAGCCAGTAAACATTCCGCTAACCGGCTGTGCCGGTTCGATCCAGCTAAGCCAAATAGCTCCAGTCTGCCCTGACGACTGACATTTTAAATTTGTGATTTTGTTTAATCCAATATCTACAGTATCATTCCCTGTTTTACCATTTCCCGCAGCAGTCACGGTGTGGACCGCCGCGATGTTGTCTATAAAAATGTACCCATTCCAGATGCCATTGGTAAATTCAGAATTCAAAATAGTATCAGGATAAATCAAAGCCCCTTGATCTGTTGTAAGCACAACATCCTCAGAAAAGCCATCCACCGTTGTGTTCTCATGCTGATCTTGTGCGATAATTGTTGTTGTTAAATTAGATCCGGTCAGACCAGTTTCCGGAACTATGGTTACCTCAAATTTATCAAGAACGCCAGAAACTATCGTTAGATTGCCAGCTCCTCCGCTTACCCCAGCCGTCCCATCAAAATAAAGATTACCAGAATTAGGAACAACGCAATTGACAGGCATTATTTGAATATTGCTAAAAGTGATACTGGAAACATTACTGCTTGAAGCTAAAACGCTAAAGGTAATCGTTCCTGACAATGGAGTAGCTGTTTGGATGACACCAGGTCCAGCCCCTAAATCAATGTTGCCTTCAATCGTCGCTGTAACATCTTGTTCAGTGTTAAAAACATAACCAGTCGGAGCATTCAAAACAATATTACCCGTTCTAATTTCTCCAGCAATACTTTCCGTAATTTTTAGCCCCTCTAAATTAGTAAACGAAAGATTACAAGTATCTGCAGACAGATTAGTTCCTCCAGTTGTCTCTGTGATCGTAACATCTGCAAAAGCTACAGATTTGAAAAAGCAAGAAACCAATAATAATAGAACTAAATAGATTAATTTTTCTCCCAATTTCCTTTTTAATTTATAATATTTAATTAATCGGTATTAATGTATAAATTGACGACCCAACCGAAGGACTCATCAAATCTGTTCGTCGTGGCTTATTCTGGGTCGGCCAGCTTGTCCTGCGTTTAGTTTACTTATTCAGTGCATTTTCAGCATAGCGATTTAAAAAAATAATTCAAGAATCTATAACATCTAAAAAAGAGCCCCCTAACGAGGGCTCTTTTTATTCCGTCTAGAAATTCAGTAATTACAGAATTAGGGAAGGCTTACGATGTTGGCATCAGCTGGAATAGACCAAACTGATCCAGCATAACCAACTCCACCACCCGTTACCGTAGCATCAGCATAGGCTGCTAATGTCCACTGAATCTGGGTGTTGGACGGCCAAATAGAAGTATCTGTTGTGTTTACAACCAATTTCAAAGTCTTTGGCTGACCAGCAGAAACTACTAAGTTTGTACCAAGTGTATGGAATTCGATTGTTCCATTAGCCTTAACCAAGTCTCTATCAGCGTCAACAGAAATCTTGTTCCCGTCTCCGTCATAAAGACTGAATAGAGCAGCATCGCCACCTCCATCAACCCCGTCTGTAAGCCCGCTAGGTAATCCGGTCTTAGAAGTGAACTTTATAGCAGTTATTGTCGCATCAGCTGCTGAAGCATCCTCGTTGGTTAAGGTCCAGACACCAGTTACTGTTTGCGTTGCTCGAGAAACACTGCCACTCGGAGAAGTGGCGTCTTTCTCCATCTCAATAACCTTATCTGTGAATGTGAACGTTCCACCACTATGAGGAGAAGAAATTGCGAAAGGAAGGTTTTTCTTGGAGATCTGGCTACTACTGTTGACACCGACTGCAATAAAATGATCATCAGTGTTAGCAATAGACAGGGTGTAATCAGCTTGAGCCGCAATAACATTACCCTTCAGTAAGAGAGTTGTGTATTCACCTTTGGCGAAAACAATGTCTTGCAACAAGTGAGTCGCATCAAAGGTAAACTTCTGGCCCGACTCTGCAACAGGAACCGAAAGGGTTGTTCCGTCCTCCGCGTGAATTGTCAACCCTGATACTTTATCTGCATGAGAAGTGGTAATAATCAGATTGGTTAACTTGGAGTCTTCACGCACAGCATAAACCCTCAGAGCGGCTAAAGTAACACCATTGGATGGAACTCGAATAGCCTGATTGTGAGGAGTCTTGGTCGTGCTGGCCGCTAAAGTAGCGTCTCCTGCAGCATAAACCGTGATGCCTAAAGCAGATACATCAGCAGTACTAGTCAAAGCCACACCCGAAGACAAACCATAACCATCATATCCTGACCAAGTAGTTATTAAAGTTGCACTACCACCAGAAGCATCAAGACTGCTGTCTATTCCTCGGACGTACAATGTTTTAGCTGTTCCCGCCGGGATAGTCCAGTTCAACGAGAAAGTTGCATCATTCTCCTCACTAACGTCCTGCAAATTGGAGACCAAGGCGTCACCATCATAAAGACCAACCGAAATTAATTGCTCTGTCCCAGTGACATCAGGAGCAGCATTAAACTTCAAATCAATCGAATTCAAGATAACATCTTCTCCTAGAGATCTGACATCAAAAGCAGCAAGAGTCTTACGAGTTGAGTTTTGCACAACCGAAGCTGATGCCCCTACTGGATGACTGCCAGACATAGAAACAACCAACTGACCCGTGCCGATAGTGATTGTAGTTGATGTGCTCGAACCGCTGCTAACTAAGCTAATGCCCGAACTAACACCTTCTGCCACCACTGCACCAGCCGCTAAGTTAATTCTAACATCTCTCGAATTACCGCTAACGATATCACCGATTAACTCAAAGTTCTTGGCAGTACCCTTGGTTAGAGAAATTGGTGTTGTCAAATTAAAGGTAGCCTTTCGATTCAACAAATTAGCTGGACCAGCCACCTCTTGGCCGCCAACCTCTCTAATCCGTAAATTAGAGATGTCATTGTCTGAAATAGTAGCAGCAGCAGCATTAGTAACTGCAATTTGACTGATGATAACATCTTCGTTAGATCCGGATGAAACTGTGAATCTCTCGAGCACTACATCTTTTTGGCCAATCTTAACACTGGTCAAAGGAACGCTTCCATAGTCGGCAACGCTCACTGACCCAGATGAGCCAGCTGGAATAATGGTGAATGACTCACCAACAACTGGGAAGGTTCCAGTGAAAACACCACCAGAAACACTGCTCGCGCTTTCAATGCCATATCGAGCCTGAGACATAACTGTTGCACCTGTTCCAACGTTCACAGCAACAGAAAGAGTCCTCGAGGAATTGGCTGGAATGGATACCGATGGAACAAACACAAAATTAATCACATTGCCTGCCACTGTTCTGTTTGTTCCCACTTGAACATTGTTTTCATCGAGAATCTTGACCGCTGTAATGTCATTCGTTCCCGTTGCTTCAGTCGTGCCGTAAGAGCGTAAAGTCAAACCACTAACATTAACTGGAGCGCTACCACCGTTGAAGGTGAATTTAGCCACGACATTATTCGCTGAGCCTCTCCAAAGATTAGCAGATGTAGGCGTATCAGCTGCTAAGCTAACTGTCATAGGTGCAGCCGCTGGAACGCTTGGCTCGTCGTCATCGTCGTCAACTGGAGGTAAAACAACCTCTGGTTCAGTCGCCTCAACTAAGATAGCATTTAGTTTAGTTCGAGTAGATGAACCGACAAAACCGGTTCCGCTAGTCAAACTCAAAGGATGCAAAACTGTCGTTGCATACTTGTTCTGGAACTTGATTACTGCTGATTCGGTCAAAGGACCAAAATAGCTGGTCTCTTGTCCGGGCGCACCAACTCCTGACTCGCGTAAACGAGTGTCCGGATCGGAATTCAGAATAATCTGAAGGTACTTAACGTCATCCCCAGAGCTGCCTAAACGCAGATTGCGGGTAAACGTAAAGCTCGCCGGAATCCCGGTGAACGAAGGAGTCGTTGTGCTGCCACCATTCAAATTAGCTAACTGTTGCTGTAAGAGAGCGATCTGAGCGTTCAAAGCTTCGATCATCTCCTGCATCTCAGTCGATGTCATCGCACTGATTGGAGCAGCTAAAGTGGCCATTAAAGCAAAGCTTGTAATCAAGGCAAAAAATCTTTTTCTATTCATTTTATTTGCTTTTTATTCAATTAATTTTTTCTATTCCTCTAATCGGCCGCTGTCGACCAGTCTAAATCTTGTTAAAGCACAAGACAAGACCAACGACTTGCTTGCAAAATGAAACAAATCGTCATTAATTGACTAATTCTATTAAGCGCCAAAAGGCGCCTTCGTACTCTTCATCTTGGTAGAGATCTTCTACCTCGGACAATCCTAACATCTTTTCTTCGCTTAACAAACCCTGGCTAGCTTGTTCTCTCAAATCATTCAGCTCACTTTCTAAGAAGGCAAGCTTGATCTCTTCCCCAGCCTCTTCAATTTCATCATTCAATGAAGCCAAAACTCGATCCCGATCAACTTCTTCAATATTCTGAGTCAAGGCCCGAATGCTTTGAATAACCGACTGAATCTCTTGAGCCTGGCGATTCTTGGTTCCAGTCACCAATGGCTGACTGTCGCGAACCGTAATCTGGTCTTTCAAGTCAACAATCTGGTCTTTCAAATTAAAAAGAGAGTCTTCCAAACCAGACAAGGGACTGTACTGAGCAATAGTCATTGGCTCTTCGTTCGGATCAACTAATAACGGATCCTCTTGCCCAAATCGAATTAAACCTAAAAGCCCACTGACTAAAATCAGGCTTAACAATAAACCCGCCAAGGCTGGTCGCCAATGAACCATAAACCAACTCGGAGTCAATTCGGTTTGCCCTAGTAATTCTCGCCTCGTCAAACCGACCCAGTTCTGACTGGGTTCTATCTTTTTCAGTAATTTAACCTTTTTGATTAACTCGTGATCGTTCATGATCTTCTATATAATAAGCCGTTATTCAGCCCAAAAGGTTACAGTTTTTAAGCCGCCGAATCCTTATTTAATTCCCCCTTCAGGGCTTCTCGAGCTCGATGCAAAGCCGTTTTGATTGCGCCCGTCGACTTTGCTGACTGATCGGCTATCTCTTCAATCGATAAGCCGTTTAAATAACGCTGAATGATTAAATCCTGATAATCGGGCTTAAGACGGTTTAAAGCCTTTAAAATCTGCTGCATTTCCTGACTCTGAGCCGCTCGCTCCGATAGATCCTCTTCTCCAGCCAAATCACGATCACCCAGTCGAACGACCTCTCGGCGAGTTTCAAGACGATAATAGTCAGCAATCGCATGGCGGGCTAACTGATAAAGCAGGGCCTTTAAATTTCTAACCTCTGAACGTTCATTATCTGGATCAAGGCCCTCTCGATAAACAATCCAGCCCCGCTCAAAAACCTGAGCGGTTAAATCTTCAGCTGTCTCTCGAGAACTGACTTTAAGTCGAATATAGCGATATATCTTGGCCACCTGAGTGTCGTAGACCCGGCCAAAACTCTTATGAGGATTCATCGGTGATGTCCGTAAAATGATTTAAATTAATGTCCGTATATTCACAACTTCTCCACTGTCGTCCCTTAACTGCAGACAATATGTCCGCAATCCGTTCACTACCTATATTATGTCCGTTTAATAGGACATAGTAGCAAAAGGAAATGTCCGTATTTATTCAGGAGTTATCCACAAAATTAACTCGATAAAAGGTACCCGTTCCCCGCCCCACTCGAACAATCTTTTGCTGCTGAACCAGGCTTTCTAAATCTCGCCTCAATGTTCGACTGGTTACATCAGTCAATTCTTCTTGAATCTGGCGCATCTGAATCCGAGGTTGCTGACGAATCATCTGTAGAATTTTCTCCTGTCTCTCAGTTGGAGCCTGATCAACCTCCCGTCCGGTATTCAGATCATAGGTTCGATTTGGCTTCAGTTCGCTTGGTACTGATTTCTTGGGCTGAGGAGCCTGGTAGCTATTTGTTGTATTCTTTTTTGGCGCCGGTTTTTCAATTGATTTATCAACTGATTCTGGCCGACGCTTCACAACGCTCTCCAGGCGATCTTCTANNTCCTGATCGAGTAAAATTAAATTAATTTCATTAACCCATCGCTGACCTTGAGAAACGGCCAATAACGATCTGAGGGCTTGCACCTCCTTGAGGCTTTCTTCGGCTACCACCCTATCTAGGTTGGTGTCATTTGAAAAGTGATATGGTGAGAGCAAGCTTAGAATTTTTAAGCTCCGTTCTCTCAATCCAAACTTCAAAGGCTCTTGGTCCGGAAACAAATCGGTCACCCGATACAAGGCCGAAGTCAGTTTAACAAAATCTCTTTGGTCCATAATTTAAAAGAGGTCACTTGTCCTAATCGATTAACTATAACAAAAAAAATGATTCCTGACAATTATTTTAGCCAAAGATGATTAAGAGTCAATTCAGAAGCAGTCATCCCCTATTGACATATAAACCATAAAGTGATATTGCTTAGAGCAAGGAGGTGATCGTTTTGATCTATTACGTTATGTCCTTATTGGCTTTGCCATTTCTGGGAAAATTACTGGACAATGAGCAAAGTTACTTTTTAGCGGTTCTCTCGTTGGGGCTTCTGCTTGGCGCAACTGTCCTCTTCATTCTGGCCGAAAAAAAGACAAGAGCTATTCTTTCAATCATCGGTTGCGTGGCCTTATTTATTTTGGTCACTCAAAATCCAACTGGCTTGGAAGCTTGCTTAGCTGTCTGGGTTTCAGGCTTTGCTCTCTTGTCTAAGAAACTTAAAACAATAATCCCCGCGGAGAATACTCAAAAGAAGAAAGACTAAACCACGTGCGCCCCGAATAGATAAATTATCTTCGGGGCTTTTTCTTACATAAACCAATATGTAACAGACTATTATTTAGTATCGAAGAAAAATAATGCTTTATCGATACAATAATATTTAATTGTTTTTTTACATAAACTATAGTAATCTAAAACTATCCGTCCTCGTAGCTCAACGGATAGAGCACCGGCCTGCGGAGCCGAAGATGCAGGTTCGATTCCTGCCGAGGACGCTTTTGTTATTCATCTCTCTTTGACAAAAATATTAGAATGTTTTATGATACGAGCAGTTTGTTCTTTCAATCACTGCTTAAGGAGGGATTTGTATGAAGACTTATTCAATTCTAACCATCTGGGAAGGTTGTGTCAGTTCGGGAACAATTGTAGGAGCCGTTGCTCTCCAGCATGGACATTACCAACCGGCGATTCTACTCGGTCGAGACAATCCTAATGATATACGAGTAGTGCCAGTTCGGTTAACTGGCCAAGAATTACGCGATTGGCAAAGAGACTGCTTTACAATCATTCAATCGGCCAGCATTAATCGAACCTCAGCTGGTGAGCTTCAGTTGATATCGAGTAATCGCAAGGTAGACAAATCAAAAACAATTATCGTTATCACTAAGGGGCGAGCATTCGGAGTCGAAAACGACTTTCCTGGTAAAATACTATCGCGAGCCTTTATTCCTCATCAGACGAAACCCCCTGAAGAAAGCATTATTGCTCTCGTCCCCGACGAAGCCCTCTTCCGCATTGTTTGGAATTCGGCGGAACTTTACTATCGAACTTCTCGTGGAGAAGTCCAAATCATTCACCCTTAAAGGAGGGATAGAGATGAATAACGAGCCAAATCCAACACCTCAAGAATGGACCCCATTCGAAGAGTTAGTTAAAGCAAGTGGATTGCCCCCTCAGCGACTGTGGAAAAGATTCTGGGCTTTAAGTCCCGACGCCGCTTGGGGTTACCTCTGGTGTTCCTACAATCTAGAGTGTTTACTTCCAGCTGAAAAAGACAATCCACCGGATTTTAGCCAAGAACTCTATGTTCCAACCAGGTGGGTCGAAGAAGTATTAGAGCTTCTAATGGAAGGAGTAGTTCGAGTCGACATTGAGTTCGGTCCAGAACCAAGGAATACTATTCGAAGTATTCCCGGGCCTAGCGAAAAAATAATGCACATCGTTAAGGTCTATTAACCCATTCTTAAGCCTTATTAGCCCTCTGAGAGAGGGCTTTTTCTTTTTAAAAAGAATTTTATCCAATAAATGCTTTCCCCGCATTGACAATAATTCATTGATATGTCATAAATAAATATCATTGTTCTTTTAAGGAGGTGGGAAAGATGAAGAGAAGACTGGTTGTGCAAAAACCGGTCAAAATGGAAATCCCGGCATTCCGAGCAATTAGATCGGAGCGGCCTCTGGTCCAGATTCAGATTCCTTCCCTATTGCTTCCAGCTTGGAGTTACGGACTGGTGATTCTCGATCAACGGTCCCAGACGCTGGCTATGGCCGAACGACTGCAGTATAACAGCCGTCTACTGATAGAATACTTTAATCAACCGGCCTTGGTCTCAATTTATCAGGTTATCAATACTCGAAGGCTCCATCAGATCGTTTTAGAAGATCTAAGGAGCCCCGATGATCAGATTGAGGGACTGTTGACGATACGGCATCTCTATTCTGACAGCCGATCAGGCTTCGAAATAATTGATAACAGTCTCTGGATCTTTCAAGATCATCTGTATGAGTATGCTCAGCGCTCTTGGGAATTACTGCTGGCGACTTTAACCGACCAGCAGAATCAAGTTTTCGTCTGGCCTCGTCACCAATCAACTGGAAACAAGGGATGTCTAATTCTGGGACAAGAAGTCACCAACACCACCGAGAGCCCCCGTTAAAGGATGGGGGCTTTTTATTGACAAAATCAATAAATATTGTATTTTACAAATAAGAAGATCTTGAAAAAAGGAGGTGAGTGTTATGCAAGGACTAACCATCACTGCTAAAGGTAAGGTGCTCCAAGGCATTAGGGTTAAGGCATCTGAAATTAGCGATCCCTTGCCCTGGCAATACTGGGGATTCTTGTCCTTAGGAGCAGATGATTATCGGATCAACATACCGGTTGATCTCTCTCACCTCGAACCAGACTTTGTTTTGAAACAGAAATCTTTCATCTTAGAATGGTTTGAGGTAATTAAGAACAAAGAAATGGGCTTGATTTTAAAAGCTCAATCCGATTCCGCCAATTTGGCCGACGATCAGGCTCTGGTATTAATCAAAAGCACTCGAGAAGTAAGCGGTATTCCCCGAAAAGGAGGTGGCTTATCAGACTTTCCGGGCGAAGCCCTGGCCGGGGNNGAGAAGGTTTCTTCTTACCCCAGCGTAGAGATCTTTTAGTGACTGTTCAGTCTTCGGGCAAGTTCCGGACCGTTCTCGATTGTCCAGGTTACCCAATATCCGCTCATTTTTTTTGGATCGGCGCAGAACTGAAGCTTATTTACTGAATTGAAGAGTAAATTAAAGACTAAGGAAATCGCCGCAAAACAAAAGCCCGACCGCTTAAGTAGTCGGGCTTATTTTTTTAACTAGGATTAGAAACTCGTCCCATAAAGAGAATTGTGCCACTCTCTAGATGTTCAATCAAGAAAATGAATGGCCGATCAACCCGAAAAACAGGCGACATTATCGCTGCCGACTCTAGCATAACTACCGCTGTGGCTGCAGCGGCCTCGGTCCCTTCTTCATTTACCTCCGCAAAGGCTTGATGAATCACTGCGCTAATAAAAAGATCGCGATTGCCAGTCATCCCAGAAAAATCAGCTTCAGCGCTAAAGGCTGAAGGCATTCCTAAATCCGCCAAGTCTTCATTCATAAAGTACTTAGTCTCAATCTTAAATCGAGGTAAGTAAAGATCAATTCGCTGAGGCTCTAACTGAGAACGATAATAATTAATCTTGTCTAAATCGAGCGAAGCTTCCACCGCCTCAAATTTATCTTGATCGGGTAGAATAATCGTCATCGCTACTTCTTCGCCTCGATAAGGCAAAGATAGGACCTCTAAATCATCGAGTCGAGCATAATCGAAGATAGCCTCATCATCAGTTCGTCTCATCATTGGCACCGTAACCGTCTGATCGTCATTCAGGTAAAAGGGAGCGTCTTCAGTTAAATCTTGATCAAATTCAGTCAACCACTGGCCTTTGAAATAAATAGCATTAGTTAGAACTAGCCGAGTTAGTGGATCAATCAAACCAGCCGGAATAAGGTCTTTGATTTTATCCCTGGTCTGATCTTCAACCCATTGATTAATAGTTAAACGCGACCCTTCGGGATCTGCCGGATATTCAAGAGACTCTATTCGACCACGATAATAACGTTCAATAATTGAGAAGTAATCATCTAAAAAGTGGTAGTTTGTGGCTGGCCAGATAGCATTAGCTGTATCCAGTGCATACTCTCGATCGTTTTGATTAAAGGTATTATAGAGACCCGCCATTCCGCCCCAACGAATCTGATCATCGGGCAAATAAAAAACACTCGCCATTTCTTCGGCCGTTTGACCTCGCGCCCCTTCATAAGTCATAGTCAAGGCCGTTAATAAACTATAGGGAGAATAAAAGATATTGCCCTCTTCTCTTTCTCGATAAAGAGAATAAAGATCGAGAGCAAAACGATTGTTGCTGGCCACCATTTCTTGAACGTCCTGAGGCTTAATTTCAACGTCACTGATTGGTCCAGTTGGATCTTCATCCGGCCCGAGAGGAGCCTCAGTCGACCAGTAGTGAACTAGCCAGATCGCCGCTGCCGTTAAGACGGCCAGCATTAAAACAATAATTAGAGACTTACCATTTAATTTCATAATTGAGAGGTTAATAACAACGATTATTATATCACAAGACATTAATTCTCTCAAACTTTTTATTGACAAGATATTATAAATGTATTATGGTTTGATCAAGGAGGTGAGATCATGAGAAGAGTCGAGATAGCTCAGCTAATGATCGTGATCGTCATTCTAGCCATAGCGCTTTTTCTGGGAATTGGAGAGATGTTCCCTAAAATGGGCAACACTAAAACCGCTCTAACTGTTCTCTTAGCTTTATCGGCTACTACCGGACTCGTGGCCATCATTAAAAAGAAATGGTTAATTGCCGCACCGTGTATTTTATGGGCAATTCTTCTTTTCATGTTCACCTTGATGGGACCGGGTCGAGTCGTTGCCGTTAGTCTCTTTGTTCTTAGTATTTTTATTCTTGGTATCTCTGTTCTCTTATTTTTTAACAAGAAATACCATTAAGCGCTATTTCCCGACCCCATTTTCAGGGCCGGGTTTTTAATTGACAAATCAAACTATAAATATTATAGTTTTGTTAAGGAGGTGAGGATATTGAAACGCAAAACAGATAAAGAAATCTGGGAGATTCTGAAGATTCCAGTTCTTAATGGAATTGTCGCTGTTATTGTTATCACTGTTGTCCTTAGATCACTCCTGGGACTTATTAATCCCTGGATAGCGGTTCCTATCTCCGTGGGGATGACTCTCTTCTTTTTCGGCTTATCTTTAAAAAGAAGGAATGTCATAGCCACTCTTATCACTGGTGGCTGGGCAATTGTTATCCTGATTGGAGCAGCTCAACCAGTTGTCCCCGCCGATGCCACCTTTATCTTGGTTTTATCGATTATACTCGCTCTAGCTATTTGCTGGTGGTGGAACGTTTAAGGGACCCCGACTTGATCGGGGTTTTTCTTATCAAATGCTATAATAAAAAAGATGTCTGAATTAAATTTAAAATCCAAGACAGAAAAACTACCGGGAGTCGGTGTTGGTTATAGCCAAAAACTAAGCCGACTCGGTATTGAAACAGTTGAAGATCTGCTACGACACTTTCCTCATCGTTATGAGGATTTTTCAGCTTTAACAGACACCGATCAGTTGAAAGTCGGTCAGAAAATTTGCCTACGGGGTCAAATTAGTCAAATAAAAAACAACTTTACCTTTCGTCGCCGAATGATTATTACGGAGGCTCTTTTCCAAGATCAAAAAGGATCGGTTAAAGTAGTCTGGTTTAACCAGCCTTATCTGGCCAATCAGTTGGAAGATCAAGAAGTGATCTTGGCTGGCAAGGTGTCAGAAAAAAAGGGAGAAATCTACTTAGCCAGCCCCACCGTTGAGAAGCTTCAAGGTTCTCCCACTCACGCCGGACGAATTGTCCCGATCTATCCAGAAAGTCAAGGACTTACCTCTCGTTGGTTCCGTTATCTAATCAAACCGCTACTGAGTCAACTTAAAGATGAAATAGTCGAATATTTGCCACCCGCAATCATTGGCCAGTATAAATTAATGAATCTGCCAGAAGCCTTCCAACAGATTCATTTTCCAGATGACTTAGACCAAGCTGAAGCCGCTCGTCAACGCTTTGCTTTTGAAGAACTTTTCTTAATTCATCTGCGGACTTTACAGGCTAAAGCTCAAGGAAAGCAACAACGAGCTCGAGCTGTGCCAATTGAGCTACCATTGATTAAGAAATTTGTCCAATCACTACCTTTTCAGCTTACCTCCAGCCAAAAACTCGCCGCCTGGCGAATTCTACAAGATATGAGTCGCCCCCAACCCATGTCTCGGCTCCTTGAAGGCGATGTTGGTTCGGGTAAAACAGCGGTAATGATGCTGGCCTCTTTAAATGCCATCCAGGCTGGTGGACAAGTTGCTTTTATGGCCCCAACAGCCGTTCTAGCCAAACAGCATTACCAAACCGCTCAAGAGTTTTTCAAAGAATTTCCGGTTAAGATCGGACTTTTAACCAGTGAAACAAAATCATTTCAGGGACGCCAATGTTCAGTCGAAAGAATTTTAGATTATCTTCGAGAAGGCCGGATTGATCTTCTAATTGGAACCCATTCTCTAATTCAGGAAAGAGTTAAGTTTAAGAATCTGGTATTAGTAGTGATTGATGAACAACACCGCTTTGGTGTGCGGCAAAGAGCTCGATTAATTAAGCCCAATCAAGATGAGAAGCCACATCTACTCTCAATGACTGCTACCCCCATTCCGCGCACCTTAGCCTTGACTGTTTATGGAGATCTCGATCTTTCTTTATTAAAAGAAAAACCATCTAATCGAGCCGAAGTTATCACCGAAGTTATTAAGCCCGCCCAAAGACGGAGCGCTTATCATCTTATTCGCCAAGAGATCAAGAAGGGACGCCAAGCATTTGTCGTTTGTCCCCGCATTCAATCTGACTCCGAAGAGGACCAGATCAAAACAGTAGTTAAGGAACATCAGCGATTGGATCAAGAAATCTTTCCCGATTTAGAGGTCGGTCGCCTCCATGGCCAATTAAAAGAAAATGAAAAAGATCAAATCCTGCAAAAATTTAGAANNCATTCTGGTCACCACTTCGGTAATTGAAGTTGGTGTTGATATGCCGAATGCCACGGTCATGGTTATTGAAGGAGCCGAGCGTTTCGGCTTAGCCCAATTACACCAAATGAGAGGTCGAATTGGCCGATCTAATCATAAATCTTATTGTCTTTTATTCACCAGTTCCCCTGAAATTACCACGACTCGTCGCTTATCGGCTCTGGTAAAATGTCGTGACGGTTTCCAATTAGCTGAAAAAGACTTGGCTATTCGAGGACCAGGGTCACTAACGGGCCACAACCAATGGGGTCTTCCCGATTTGGTAATGGCTAATTTAAAAGACTTAAAAATGGTCGAACGGACTCGTCAAGCAGCTAAAGATATTCTCGATCAAGATCCAGAATTAAAAAGCTTTCCCCAACTAGCTGAACGAGTCCAAGCTCTCGAAACGATCGTCCATTTTGAATAAAAAACCCCCTTAATTAAAGGGGGCTTTTTGGTTTTCTAATTATCTTTCTTGCCATTCAGGAATTCCGTATTCGTAGATAACTTCAACCGATTTAGTCTGGCCACCATCAGCCTCAACAATACACTTCAAACCATCCACCGAATCACATCCTGCCCAGTTTTTAAAGTTAGCGGATAAGTGTTTAGTCGGAGCCTCAAGGACAACACTGAGAGGACCATCAATCGTATGACTGTAATTAGTAGTTCCGCCCAAATCATTACCCGATAAGTCACTAATAACTAATCCTGGCTGTAAATACCCCCCAACTGAACTAGAAACCTGTAGCGTGTTGGGAGTCAGATAATAAACTGTTACTTCTTTAGCTGATCCTCCACTAACATTAACAGTACAATTATATCCATCAGTTTCGTTACAACCACTCCAATGACTAAAATTGGCCGCCCCAAAAGTAGCCGGGGCAATTAAAGTCGTGTTAATTGTTCCTTGGAAAGATCGATCGTAATGAGTCGTGCCGCTCATGTCTTGTGTCTCCGGATCATAACCGATTACCACTCCAGGAGTTAAGGTACCATCTACCTGACTGCGAACCCTTAACTCGTTGGCCGGATCTACTGGAATACTATAGTTAGCAATAATTGTTTTTGTCTCTCCGTCACTTACTGAAATAACACAATCGCGCGGACCAATTGTCTGGGTGCAACCGGACCAAGAATCAAACTGAGCAGCATTAAGTGTAGCTGAGGCCTGCAAACGAGCCTCAATTGCATCTGTCGATTCATAAGAATAATGTGTTTCGCCCGATTCAACTGGCCCCGAGACCCGACTTATATAAGCTCCGGATTGCCAAGATCCATCAACCTGACTCCGAATCCAAAGACTATTAGTCGCTGGCGTGACTGATTCTTCAACAGTAACGGTTAAATAATCTGAATAAATCCAAGCTCCGGTTACACTTCGAAAAACTGATCGGTATTGATAATCGCCCGGCTGATCCTTGCTAATGTCCCAAAAGACTGTGCAAGATTGGTTACCGTTACAAGACTGACTAGTGCCAGGAATGTATTGGCCGTTTTCGTAGTAGTAAACACCATTTATTCCGTCAGCATGTTGAGCCTGAACAGTAATACGGAAGGATTGGCCGGTGCTGACTGTTAATGGATAAATCGACATATTACATTCTGGCGTCATGGTTTCAGGTGAAGTAAATAAAGCTGTTACAGTTTGAGTCTTGCCGTTACTCACGTTAACTATACAAAAACGCCCAGAATCAAAACTACATCCAGTCCACTGACTGAAATTAGCGCCATCAAAACTTGATGGTGCCATTAATAAAGCNNCTAATAGTCGAAGTTGAAGTCCGAGTATAGTTCGTCATTCCGCCCAAAGAACTGGGGCTACCGGTAATCGCAACACCGCTCTGTGAAGCACCATCAACTTGACTTCGAACGTTCAGAGTGTTGGTTGTAGTTGCTGGAGTCAAATATTGAGCCGTTACAGTTTGAGTTGCTCCGTCACTAATGCTGACGGTGCAGACTCGTCCGTTGACTGAATCACATCCAGTCCACTGACTGAAGTTAGCACCATCAAAACTTGATGGTGCGGTTAAAGAACCGTTTATAGCAGTTATTGAACTTTGGGTATAGTTAGTTGTCCCGTTCAAGGAACTGGGTTCACCTACCACCACTAGACCTTCTTTGGCCGAACCATCAACTTGACTATATACATTTAATTGATTTGATTGGACCACGGTCAGAGTTTCTTCACCCGGACACCAAACAAAACTCCCTGAACCAGCGCTTCCCACCGGATAAAATCCGGCTCGATATTTATATACCCCCGGCTGATCGTGATTCAGTATCCAACTCGTTTGATACTCTTTTCCCTGATCGGGATTTTGACGAGCATACCAGGTGCCGTCCTCCCAATAATAAACCGTTCGTACGCCATCAGAATGCTGAGCCGATAAACTAAGGGTTACATCTTCACCCGTACTGGCGCTATTCGTTGAAAGTGAAAATTGACAACTGGCTTCTTTAACCGTAACCGTTACCTCCGCTGAGTATTTATAATCAGATCCTGAAAAAAGAAGACCACGATAGCTGTAGGTACCAGATTGATTAAGAGTCCTGGACCAAGAATAGCTACAAGAAGTCGACCCATCGCAGTTGTGGCATTCATAATAATCTTCGTCTTCAACATAACAAACCCGGGTTACACCATTATAGTGGCTTCCTTCGACGTTAAGTTGAATAGAGTCGCCTGTTGTAATCTCGGTCTGCGGAATCGCAAGAGTACAGCTAGGTTCAGGATACTTATATTGAGCGACTACCGTTTTTTCTGAACCATAGTTAACTCTAACCGTACAATCACGATCAGCGACTGAATTACAGCCAGACCATTGATAGAATTCAGCTGCTCCAAATGTTTCGGGAGCTCGAAGAATTGTCGAGCGAATTCCCCAGGTATCAACAGTACTATAGTAATAATCTGTAACCCCGCCGGTTCCGGTTAAACCGCCGTAACACTGGACATTCAGACCTTCAACGTAATCGCCTTCAATCTGACTTCTAACTGTCAGAATCGTATCATATTCATCCGGTTCATCGGCGACACAATAACAAGTTCCTCCAGTGTCGCAGACTGGATGATAGTTCGCCCAGCAGGCGTCTGTCACCAGATTTCCATATATATTACAAGCGCAGCTTCCCCCTTCTTGAGCTGGTTCGTCAGGAGCACAGTAGCAGGTCCCTCCAGCGTCACAAACTGGATGATAATTTCCCCAACATGAATCTGTCACCAATTCTCCGTATATATTACAAGCACAGCTTCCTTGAGCCTGAACCTCGGGAATGATCATTCCGGAAAACACCATTAAGAAGGCAATGATTAAAACGGCTACCATTAAAAATCTAACCGTCTTTAGTTGCCCCCATATCTTATCTAAGAAAATCATATTAAATAATTTAATAAATTATTTTTAAAATATTGGTTCATTCTGAGTCAATCACTTATTTAACCAAACAAATATCCTGCCGTGGAAAAGCGAAAACGATCTTTTCCTGATCGAACTTTTCCTTCATTTCCAGGTTGATCATCTGTTGAATATTCATGTAAAGATTATAATCTTGATCGTTGACATAATAGACTACTTCAAAATTGAGTGAATAGGAACCTAACTCTTTAAAGTGGACTCGATCCACTTCTGCCATTTCTTGATGGCTAATAATATCTTTTATCAAGTCTGGAATTTTCACCAACTTATCCTGTGGCGTTGAATATTCAACTCCAAATTCAAAAACAATCCGGCGCCGACCCATTTTACGATAATTGTGGACTCGGCTTTCAGTTAATTCCCTATTGGAAACCACTAATTCTTGTCCTTCTAAAGTTTTAAGACGAGTCGATTTAATGCCAATATGTTCCACCACTCCGCTGTCGGAACCGATAACAATAAAATCACCAACTTCAAAAGGTCGATCAAAATAGATTGAGAAAGAAGCGAAAACATCAGCCAAAATATTCTGTAGAGCAAAGGCAACTGCTAAGCCGCCAATGCCTAAACCGGCAGCAAGAGCTGAAATATTGTAGCCGAGGTTCTGTAAAACAATGATTAGACCAACAGCCCACAGGAGACCCTTAACTATCCGGCCCAATAACTTAATCGCTGAGGCACTGGTTCCTTCCCCCTTCGCTCGGCGAGTGGAAACAAAACGATCCACGGTGTAATCAACTAAAGATTGCAAAATCCGAATGAAGTAATAAGTGACTAAAATAATTGTCAGCCAATGAAGAAGACGGCCAAACCAAGCTCCGGTATCTAAAATAGCAGCGACTAAATAAAAACCAATTAACAAATAAAGCGGCCAGCCAATTACCTGAATTGCTTGAGCCGCTGCTTTCCTCTCCTTTTTAAACCGTCCCTCTTTCTTGTTCAATTGTTTTAAGGCGACAGCTTTAATTCCCTGTAAGGCTAGAATGGCTAGTACTAAAGCCAATAAGGCAACTAAATAAAGGCCTAGACTATTCCCCCACACCGAATAACCAAAAGCATTAGCCAGAAGTAAGTAAATATTGGAAAACATCTTAAATGGTCAATTATAATTTGATCAATCCGTCGAAATAAACCTCCTCTTTTTTTATTTCATCTTTAACTGGCTATTAATAAATATTAACAGAATATTAGCTAAGGTCAATTTAAAATAAAAACCCCCCTTCCGACTAGAAGAGGGTTAACTGGGACTTGGTTGACCTGGAGATGCTTTGAAAAAATTCACTGGCTTTCTCTTTGGTAATTGGATCAGTCAAGCCGATCAGATTGCGAATCAACTTTATGATTCGACGTTGGTCTGCTTTGTAAGGAGTCTGCCAGGCTGATCTAATTTGTAGAGGAAGAATTCCGACACTCTCCAAATTAGCCCTTAACTTGGCACAATTGAAGCAATAAACTGCCTCGACCAAGCTAAAGTCAACATCCAGTCGGCCGTAGTAAACCAGATAGCCCGGATTGGTTAGAGATCGGCAACGATGACACAGCAGAGTTGCAAGATGATCGCCAAGTAAAACTAATTCTCGAGCTCTTTGCTTTAAGGACCACAGTCGACGAGACTTGATTGGGACAAAATAGGCCTTTTTTAGAAGCCAGGGTTGAGTTAAGGCAACTTGTGCCCACGATCGCCCAATAATTCCTTTTGAAGCCGGCACCCCAAGCTCGCTAAGGTCACTCTCGGTAATAATCACTACCTCACCTCCTTTGGAATAGAGAACTAAATGATTATGGATAACATAACCAATCTATTGTGTCAAGCAAAAAGGCTGGGTTGCTCCAGCCGATTAGTATTGATTGTTAATTTAATTTAGTTTAAAGCTCTCAACTACTCGCTCAAAAACCACCTGCTGGCTAGACCAACTCTCAGGGGGCATGTCCATAAATATTCCCCAGAAGTCTTCTTGATCCTCAACAAAAACCAAGGCTCGGAAAAGATCTTGATCTTCTAATTGCGCCTCCATCTCCAAGTATCGAGCTGGTCGACCGTCAACCTGACGATCTTCAGTCAATTTAACTTGTGCTTCCCCTTCTTCTTGACTGGCTATCCCGGCCTCAACTGAAGCCTGAAGTTGATCTAAATCCATTCCTTCTCGAGGAAATGTTTCGACCATCAGCATTAGATCCTCCATTTTATCTTCTGATCCAACATCTTTAAAAGCAATAAAAATCTGACCAAAATCCTGATAGCCCTCCCATCCAGCCGGTAAAATAATACTGAAGTCATCCGTTTCAAAAATTTCATCTTCAAGAGTCAAGGCGCTGATAGCCGGATCGTCTTCGAAAATGGCTAACTGCTCTGAACGATATTTAATCAAGACAATTCCCGCCACGATCATGACCACTAATAAACCGATAATAGTTATTCTTTTATACATAAATAGTCAAATAATTACTATTATCTCCTTCATTCAAGAAGGAGATCAAATGGTTTCGGCCGGTTCCTTCCAAGCCGCTAGACTTAACATGACTAAAAAGACCATACTTCCAAAACCAGGAATCAGTGAAGCTACGGCCCACCAAGCTGGTCGACCGACTCTTTCAAAAATACGACAGTGCCAGAAAAAGTTAAAAGTTAAAAATATCATTAGAGTGATTACATTGAGAAACGGAATAACAAAGGTAAAAATCAGTAATAGGGGCCACCAGTGCCGTTGGGCCATTTTACTGATTAAGTAAATATTGGCAATTGGAATCCAGGCCAACCAAGCGGGTCGAACGCTAATCTTTTGAGCCAGCTTCATATAAACCAAAGAGAAGTAGATGTAAATAGGCAAAACTCCAAGGAATAAAGAAAAGAGAATGATTAACTCTATGTTTTTCGTTGCATATAATCGCTCTAGTAAAGCGTCTTTGAGTTCCTCATTCGTTATAACCCAGTCTTCAGGCCACTGAAAGTCATCAGTGATGATGGTGGAATGGTCTGATTCAGGCCAAACAAGATTGTTGTCAAATTCAATATTGTCAATGTAAATTGGATTGGCAAAAGCCACTAACCCAACACTCAACATTAAACCGCAAGTTAGAATAAAAAGAGAAGCTTTTTTCATATTCCATCGCTTTTAATAACATCGAGCAGTATAACACGATTTTGGTTTTTCACCAGTCAGGATAATCTCCCGATTGACAAAATGATCGATTNNTGTAATTAGCCACTGAGAGAGTTTTAACTCAAGATGGCCCGTGCCTCCCATTATCCGGGACACCTCGTGATTCATTTTGAGATCACCTTCTCTCAGTTGCCTTTTAGGAGGACTCTGTTGTTGCAGAGTCCTTTTTCCTTTTAATCAAAAGAAAAAGAACGGAATTGCACACCTTCCGTTCTTTTTTTCATCCTTTAGTAACGACGTTCGTTACGAGGCTTGGGTGGACGAGCTTCGCTAACAGCGATAGTTCGGCTGCCCAGTTGATGACCATCGAGCTCTGAGATTGCCTTGTCGGCATCCTCATCGTTCTTGTAGGTCACAAAGCCGAAGCCCTTGGAACGNNTCCAGCCCTTGGAACGGCCGGAGTGGTCGGTGATAATAATCGCCTCTTCCACTTCGCCCAGACCGGCGAAGAGCTGCTTGAGCTCATCTTCAGTCGTGTTCCAGTCAAGGCTTCCGACAAAAAGCTTCTTAGACATAGAATCAAATTTAAACTAATAGCGTGCTTCAACCCCGTTCGCGATACGCCGTAGAATCAACTGTGCGCATTTTTTCTACTTTCGATAAAGAAACGAAGTCGCTTGATCAGTATGAGTGATTAAGAAATAAAGTCAAGGGGAGATAAATGATTTTAATAGTTTTGTCCGATTTAAAAACTAATTGTTTAAAACAATACTTCGAACAAAAAAATCCCAACAATCTAAATCAGACTGAAGAAAAAACATAGGGTAGATTACTGATGCCGTCTCCGGACGTTCTAATCGGACATGTCCGATTGTGTCCACATCTATTATTTAAAAGACCTGATTAGCGTAAAACTGAAGGTTATTGAGCTGGTCTGATGTTAGCTGGCTGGTCTTTTGAACAGCCTCTTCAATCAATGTCCGATTAATTTCAATCTCTTGCCCAACTTCTAGCCAGCGCATCCCTCCCATTGGAATCCGTAACTGAATATAGTCTTCTGCATAGATCCTCTCCGCTGGTAATAAATCCTCCCCCGCATCCTCAAGATATTTACTCAGAGCACGACGCGCAAGATGGGTCAATCCTTCTCCAGTAGCGGCCTGCTCTCGATATGCATCTTGATCGACGAATCTACCAGGAGTCGGAACATCATCAATCTCTTCCAATTCTGATGGGCCGGCCTCTGGAGCCTCCCAAACTAGATCGCCCTCTAACTGAACTAGATCATCCTCTGATTCAACCGGAAGTCGACCAATACCAACACTGGAACTAGGCTCTTCGTTATGAGGAATAACAGTAGCCATCATCGCCCCTAAATTATAATCCTTTAAAAGCATCAGGCCGACAATAGTTAAAGCAACCAGTAAAACTATTATGATCGCCGAAGAGATAAATTGCCAACTCCTTATTTTGTATTTAAACTGAGCAAAATTTATCTTCATAAATATAATTTTATTAATACAAATCCGACAGTTGACACCCTAACTGTCCGATATCTTAAATTAGTATAACGATTAGGACACTACAAATCAACCTCCCGATCTCTATCGTCCGATTAAGAAACGAAACTAAAAAGTCCGGCCTGTCGACCGGACCTTAAGAAAGACATTCGGACTACTGATCTTCTCTTTCTGGATTATCTCGCCGAGGCGCTGAATCTCTCTTACTAAAGAAGAAGATGTAGAAAATTTCCAATAATCCAATAGTGTTTAAAATCAACAAAACAATAAACCAGAGTTTATCCGAACGACGAGCCGCCTTCCAAAGAGCCAGACCCGTCCAAGCAAGGCTCCAGACTAAAAGCGCTATTAACAAAGGAAGGTTTTCGGCAATAAATTCATCAATCATATTTAATTAAAATTTAATTTTACCAATTTGAAGACACTAGGAGAGTCATTTAATAGTTTTCAAGCTTATCAATTTCTCCAAACTCGGGAACAGCAAATAGGTCATCAGGGAGTTCCGGATTAATCTCTATGTTCTCAGCTCGAACTTCAATTGTATTTGAAGCAAACTGAGTAACCGTTCGAACCGGTAAACCATATTCGCTCCAAATCCAATTTTTAACGACAATATCTCCATGGAGAACATGTTCAAGCACTAGATAGTCCTGATCATTAATTGAATCCCGATCAACAATCGCTGGACGATAATTTAAAATTGATTTCGCCCGCTCTTTCAAAACATATTCCATAATCTCCGGTACCTGGGAAAGGGTGCCTTGAGTTGTCTGCCCCTGTTTCGGCCAGTACGAATAGACGGTTTTTTGGTTAAAATCCACCAAGAAAATTGGGTCATCATCCGGCAAAGCAGCCTCTAGTCGAAACTGATCGCCGCGATGCCAGGCAGATAAAGTAATTTCACCCGCTGGATCGTTAATTACAATACTATAAGACAAGGAATTAATCTCTGCAGCTCGATTTAAAACATTAATAATTTCCGGATCAATTTCTTCAGATTGAACCGCCTCTTCCGGTGAGGGTGCTTTCATTAGCCACCAAATTCCGCTAGCCACAAGCAATAAACCGATCAGAGCTGTAATGATTATCTTATTCATTCAAATCTCAGTTAATTGATTGTATCTTATAGCAAAAACTACCTCCAATCAAACACCCCCTGGCGCTAGATCATCACATTTATTAAAGCATGCTATAATAAAAATCATTATCGGAATATTATGGATCTTACTTTAGCAATTATCTCGACTGGCGGCATTGCTTTTTTGGGCTACCTGCTGGCTTTTATTTTCAAAAAAACCAATATTCCAGATGTTTTACCGTTAGTTTTAATCGGTATTCTCATTGGACCCATTAGTGGCTTAGTTAATCTATCCTTTTTCGGTCAACTTGGTCCAATCTTAGCCGTGTTAGCCTTAATTTTGATTTTATTCGAAGGTGGCATGGAGATGAACTTCCGAGAGTTGGGCCAATCATTTTCTCGTTCAATTATTCTTGTCTTGGCTACATTCGGAACAACGATTTTAGTCATCGCTCCCCTAGCTAAAATATTCTTCGAAGTGCCAATTCATACCGGTGTTTTAATCGGCCTAATTTTGGGCAGCACCTCATCCGCCATTATTCTGCCTTTAATGAGGGGGCTAAAACTTAGCTCCTCGACCCGATCAATCTTGGCCATGGAAACTAATCTGAGCGACGTTTTGGTAGTGATTTTAGTTTTTGGTTTAATTGGCGTCGGCTCGATTAATGCCCTTAGCCAAGCTGGTTTTCAGTTTCTGTTTAACCTCTTGATCTCACTTATGATTGGCTTAGCGGCTACTTATGCCTGGTCCCAAATTATTGGTCGCTTAAGAGAGGTAGAACACAATATGTTCATGACACCAGCTTTTCTTTTAATCATCTATGGACTAGCCGAAACGCTATCCGGAAATGGATTATTGACGGTTTTTATCTTTGCAATTGCTTTAGGCAACTTAGAAAAACTCCGGGGTCGAGTGTCAGCTTTTCTAGATGGAGTACACGGCTTTTACTTCAGTGATCTTGAAAAGAAATTTTTCTCCGCTTCATCATTTATCCTCAAAACATTTCTCTTCGTCTACATCGGGCTTTCGCTGAATCTAGAACAAACACCTTTCCTAATCTGGGGAGCCCTAATTATGGCTATTCTATTCTTGGCTCGAATTCTGATCATTGAGTTAGTTCTCGGTTCAGCTGTTCCATCCCGCGATCTGGCTCTCGCCCGAGGGTTAATTCCTAAAGGAGTGGCTGGTATTGCCATCCTGGCGATATTGGGTGACCCGCTGATGCAGAGTCTTAGCTACCCCGTTATTCTCTTCAGTATTATTTACACCAGTATCTTTGTCTTCTTCGCTCAGTATCGAGTGAATGACCAGGACCCCCCACAACCATCAACTCTACTCAGACCAGAAAAAATTAAATAACATTAATCTTAAAAAAATGGAAATATTTGAACGAAAAGAAATTATTAGATCTATCTATCGANNTCTATCTCTATCTTTTCTCCCTCATCGGACTAATCTTGATTATTATTGGTTGCATCCAATTAACTAACCTCGCCCTCAAGGTTCTGGTTTTTCCAGGAGCCGACCAGGTAATAATTTACCCAATGTCGAGAATTAATCCGGAGGAAACAGCTGGTCCAGTTGAAGAAGCAATCAGAGAGCAAGAGCAAATAGAGTATCAAACTCAAGAAAGATCAGCCAGCCGTCAAAGAACAGCAGCCAATGCTCTGGCCATGATTATTATTGGCACCCCCCTCTATCTTTATCACTGGCGAGCTATCCAGAACAAGGACTCTCGCCATCAAAAGCAAGCAGTTACCTGAACTGTACTCAAATAATAATCAAAAAACTGCCCTCGACTATCGGGGGCAGCTTTTTATTCAACACAACTAATCAAGGCTGCAGAATCTCTTCTGTCTCACCGTCGATCGAAATAACAACCTGATCAATTTCTTCAAATCGGAGCAAGGTTAACTCAATTTGTTGACGAATGGCATTGACCATCGCTGATCCGGCGATCTCTTCCTGTAAACGTTGATTAAAATCAGCGTAAGCTACACCATCTTCAATACTTAAGCTTTGTAAGATTGTACCGCGATTAATTGATGTAGTTAAGCCAATCATCGCCTCTTCAACGCTTGGTCCATCGAGTAAAGCTTCTAGCGCTTGTTGTGGATTATCCTGATCGACTGCTACCTCTCGGTCAACTGGCAGGAATTCTTCTTGACCTTCAACCACTAAAACAAAATAAGGTTTAACAATGGCCGTTGGCAGGTTATCGCCTGGCTCTTCTGACTGACCATTTTCTGGCAAATCGCCCTCAATCCCTGGAGCCTCTTCTTTGGGCCACCAGATTAAAACACTGACAATCGCGATGAGAATAATCAGTAAAATAATAAGTGATTTTTTATTCATTTTTAGTTTATTTAATATTTAAATATTAACCTATGCGTATTTTAGCATAAAAGCATGAAATTTGAATTAGCAGTGACCGTTATTTTCCAACTAGTTCAAGCTAATCATCCAAATTAATGAAAGCAATCGATAAAAATCGTCAATCAGTATATTTGTCTTCTTTGTTCAAGTAATAAAGACCCGTTGACACTACCCGTTAATTCATTATATTGAGTATGTAATTATTATTTTACAAAATGAACTTTAAAAAAATACTCCATCTAATATTATTAATCCTCTTAATTGTTTTTATCGGCACTTTCATCTATTTCTATTCCTTAAATCGGTCAATTGACCAACCTCTACCAGCAGAAGAAATTCAAGAAGAGGCGGAAACTGATCCTGCTCTTGGATTGATGATTCTGATTGAATATCGTGATACGGTTGGTTTAGTGAACTTTGTTAATGAAATGGACCAACGTGGAATTACCGGTCTATTACATGTTGACCCGACTTTTGTGACTGAAAATTGCCAGACTATTCGAGCTCTTTTAAATCATAATATTGAAATGATGGCTTCGATTCCCGGCGAGCCTCTTTGGGGTGTTCCTTATGAAGAACAAAAAGCGGCTATTGCTGATGCCGTCGAAACAATTGAGAGCTGTACTGGTCAGCCAGTGCGAATTATTTCTTCGCGTTATATGGCTTCTGATTTAAACACGATCAAAGCCGCGCAAGACTTAGGCATTCCCTATATTACCGCTCGTGGAACAACTGACACTAAGGCAACCGTCTATCAAGTTGAAGACTATCAAACTCGCATTCTTTCAGTTTCAAACATTCCGGAAGTAACATTTAAATATGGATCGCTCTGCGATTATTCATATTTTGAAAGAGGCGGCACTCCTGACAATATGATGGCTTAATTAAATCGAGCCCTTGAACCCCTAACCGATAAAGAGCAGGCTCGCTATGGATCCCAACATCGAGTAACTCCCGTTACGCATACTAATATTGGCGGTTATCTAAAACCGTGGATGGAGATGTGGACTAATTTTTGGGAGACAACAACCGATCAAATCAATTGGGTCGGCCTCGATGAATTCATGGCCCAGGCTGACTGGACGCTGCCTTCCTGGAAGATTCCGATTAACCGTAATGCTCCCTACACTCCCGAGAGCATGAGACAATTAGTCCCTTATGAAGATGTCGAAAAGGTAGATAATCCCTGTCGAGTGGAGGATTTGACTGGAGAAATTGCCCCTTCCACTGATGCACCCACCGCTTCATCAGATCAGCTAGTTGTCTTCCACAACGGAAGCGGCCCGATGTGCCTTGAAATGTTAGAATTCTTACCGACTATTGATTATCCCATAGCAGAANNTAAATGAATTAAACCAAAGAATCGCCCAATTTGAATCAAGTCAAGGCGTTTCTTCTTCCTTCGGCTATTACCCTATTATATTTGTTGGCAATCAAGCCTTTTCTGGATTTAATGAGGAGATTAAAAACGAAATATTAGAAATCATCGACTGACCTAGCTGCAGCCGGTGTCATCGAAACAGATGACCCCGGCTTTTTATTTCCGATATTTTATCAGGCAAGAACAAGGCTTATCTATTAAAATCTGCTTTTGTTCCGCTAGACTATTTAACAAAACACCCTGATGGCGAAGACCATCAGCATATTGGATATCAAGATCGGAAAAATGTTGATAACCCCGCTTGTTAAATTCTTTAACCAAGGCTTGATGTCTTTGATAGAGAGCCATTCGCTTGCCTTGCCAACGTTTCGTTTCTGGATGCTTAGAGTAACCGCCCCGTCCTTGGTGAATCGTTAAAATATTCCAAAGTCCATGTAATTCACGGTGTTCAGCCAAAAGATGTTGCCGACAAAGAAGTGATGGAGAAATATCCCAAATTCTCATCTGAAAATATTAGAAAACAAAAACCGGCCGAACTGGTCGCAACCGTTCGTTAATTAGAAAGCAGCCTCAGTGACTCGAATAATCACCTCTTTCGTTTCCTCGGGTTGCTGTGATTCCCAGAGACGACGATATTCAAATCGAATGGTCGTCGTCCCAGGATTAAGACCCCGAACCTCATAGATTTGTATTCCGGCTGCTCCTACTAGGCCAGTAACCCGATCTTCTAAATAGTCTTCGGAGACAATTTCGACTAAGTCCTCATCTTCAATAGTCGCCGTCCAGGTATAGCCAGTCGAAGCGTTGCTATCAAGCCCCAGATAAGCCCGTCCGCCGACGGGGATTGAAATATCATTTTCGGTCGTGATCAACATTTCAATTTTAGCCTGATTCTCAACCGCTTTCATTAATCCCTCTAATGTTTCAGATTCATTAGTTTCAAAATTTAAGACAGTGGATTGATATTCAACTGGAAATCTGTTTTCAATGCTAGAAGCATAATCACTCCCCGAGCTTGGTTCCCAGTGGCTCAAGCCGTCTCCAGTTACCGACAATACAATTGGTCCCGAGGAAGCTGCTCCCATTTGCAGCTGTCCGTTTTCAACGTAATACTCTGCCGCATAAACCCACAAAAATAGATCTTCTCCCTCCTGGCCAAACTGATAATAGTCAGCAAAAATATCACTTTGCGAGTTATTTGGGTTTAGAAAATAAGGAGATTCTAGATACTCTAAAATATCACTCCGCTCCGGCTGATTGGGTTGACTCAAATAACAACCTTCTGCCACCAGAGAGCCATCTATTTCAAGTGTCGCCTCCCCCTGATGTTCCCAAAAAATAATTGACTCGTCTGAATTAGTATAGCGGGCCCCTGAACCACTGACAGCTCGCTGAAGTTGATATTCTTCCTCGTCAAACAATAAAATGGCCCGGTCACCCTCTACAGAATAAGCTATTTTTAGATCTGGCCCCGTCGAACAGGTAAAATTGAAGTAATCAACCATCTCTGGTTCAGTTTTATCCCAGAAAAGAACCAAGGCCGTCAGAATAACAATCAGAAGCAAGACCAGTGTTATAATATTAAATTTTTTCATCTTACATTTATTAATCACTATGAATTATACCCTAAAATAAAAGCAAAAATAGTTTAAATTTACTTTTGCAATCGCACCGCAGTTCCGTAAGCTAGAATTTCCGAGGCTCCAGTCATAATCATTGAAGTCGCAAACCTGACTCCAATTATAGCATTAGCTCCTTTCTCTAGAGCCTCGTTAACCATCCGATTATAGGCCTCGTCTCGAGCATCTTTGGTCATGGCCGTGTAGGTTTTAACCTCTCCGCCAATAATTCCCTTAAGCCCGGCACTAATATCACGTCCGATGTTTCTGGTTCGAACAGTATTCCCTCGAACAATCCCGAGCACCTCGGTGATTTCAGAACCCGGAATATTAGTTCCGGTAGTAACAATAATTTTTGACATTATATTATTAATGATTATTTTGATCTAGCTGATTTTCTTTAATCTCTTCAATTTGATCTTCTTTCTTGTTGAAGATGATTACCAATCCCAGTATCGCAAACAGAAGTCCAGTCGCTACCGCTGAATAAATAATTTGCTCTTCAGCAAATCCGACGTCTAAGATAAACCAAATGGAAAAAACAATGATAGCAATGCCAGTGATAATTCGACNNCCCCTAAAATAAACAAAACCGAGAGGACAATAATGACAATTCCAGTAACAACTCGACTCAAATTATTCATCACTAAATATATTTAAATAATTTATTCTAGTTCGATAGGCAGAACTTCCCTATATCCCGGATCGAAGACTGGTTCAGTAATCTGAATTTCTCCCATCATTTGACAAGAATAGCCAGATCCATCAGTCACCTCTAAAGAAACGTTCTTCCAGCCAGTCTGATTGTAAGAAACAGTTGGATTAGCTAAACTACTAATTGATGGCCTGCCTTCAGGAAACCGCCAAGCACGAATAATATTTGAACTCACAACCGTTGATTGATCTTGAAATTCCGCCACCCAGTCTAATTCCTCTGCATAAATTTGCCGCCATGAAAAACCGATACGAGGATAACGATGATCTGGAGTTGTAAAAGAGGGTCCCAAAATCCAAGGCGAAATTAAGCCTTCCGTATCCCAAACCATTAGTCGCCAATAATAGGTTTTATTATATTCAAGAATATTGTCTCCCGTCGCATAAGAGTCAGACGAGTTGTCAACACGGCCAGAATCAATTTCTAGGGTGCTAAAATCGGCTTTTTGACTGATCTGTAAATGGTAGGCCGATTGACTTTTACCGTTTGATCCCTGAAAGTCCCAGGAGAATGTAGCCCGCGGATCAAAGCGGCAATAATCTGGTTCAGTTACCTGCAAATTGGCGGCCGAAGGTGAAGCGTCACTATGATAACATTGACTGTAGTCACAAAGACAGTTTTCTCCACAAAAAGCTGAACCAGCGTCATAACCCTCGTCACGACAATGACAGTGATCGTCAATAGCACAGTTGCCCTGGTCGCAACGCTCCCATAGGCCATCGGCCTGACAGGCAATTAAGTAAGAACAAATATGGCTATCTTCTTCAAAGGCTATACACTCTCTCTCTTCACCCGGAAAACAACCGTCGGTTAAAAATAATTTTTCTTGACCATAAGCCGTGGTGAATTCATTTTCCGCCACTGCTCGAAAATAATAAGCCTTACCCCGCTCCAGTTTAGACCCGATTTCCGCCCAAAAAGAACCAGGTTCAGTTAAAACATCTGGATCAGTGCAGTTTTTAGCGCTGTATTCTTGATCTTCTCGACGCCACTCGAACCAAACTTCAACCTCATCAACTCCGCCTGAATAAATTAAATTACCGCTAATTTCAGCTTTTAAGACGTCTTCTTCGAGAACGGTATCCGCCGATCCAGTTTCTACTTCTGGAGACTCGGGAAGCTTCCAAAATTCAATTTCGTCAAACTCAAAAGGGAAATATTTGTTGTCGGCCATTAACATTCTCACCCCGGCTCCTTCGACTGGCAGAGGATTCCCCTGGTTATCAAAACTAACGGAGGAAATATTGACCTCTATCCACTCATTAATTGGGAAGTCGTCGCTATTGTAAATATATTTGTATCGACCATCAACTTTAAGACGAACTTGAATTTGTTTAATAATCTGACCGCTGCCTGAACGAGCATCTGGAATGCGGAATCTAATACGATTAGAAAAAATACCTGGACGTTCAAAGTCTAGCCAAGGGCTCCAGGGGTTGGAGCCTATCCCTCCACGATTTAATGAAGCATAAGTTCCAATAACATCATCGTATCCGTAATGTTCATAGTCTCCCCAGGTACCACCAGAATTGGTTGGCGAAACCCATCCGACTGAAGACACTTGAGTAAAAAAGCTATTTACATCCCCCTCGGCCGGTTCTAGAGAAAGGCTGTTGCGAGCCTGAGCTTGGAATTGATAAAACAGCCCCTCTTCGAGATTATTTACGATGCGGCTAAAGACTTCCCCCGTCGCCCATCCAGTTGTTTCTCCGGTCATTCCCTCGTCCCAATCAGTATAGTAAACCTGAGTTGGATCATTTTGAGTCCAATATTTAAATCGTGTTTCAACTAATTCCCCGCCATCATCACTCACTCGACCTTTCAGAATAGCTGAATGACGTTCAATCTTAGTCGCCTCGAGAGTGTGAATTGCTGGCTCGGTAGCGGGTTCGTCCGGCACTTCATAAAAATGAAATTCGCCCACGCTGCTTATCCAAATCAACCCGAGCTCCAATGGATATGAACGTCGAATGCGAGCGGCTTTGATTAAGCCTTCTGTAACATTAAGCTCCACTAAACGATGGTTTTCCGGCAAAACACCCCGGAAGACCCTTTGCCAGCTTGTCTGCCCATAATAAAGAATATCAATTTGAGAAATCGTCTCTCCTGAGCCTGATCCCACGCCAGTACCACTAACTCTAATTTTATTAGATCGAATGGGTGTATTGAGGTAAAATTCCAAATACCCTCGCCAGCCAATCAGCGCTCCTTGATGGCCGTCATTCCTAGCTCGAGTAGCCGTATCCCAGTCATAAGCCTGTTCCTCATAAGACCAACGATCTTCGACATCAACATAATAATCAGGTAATCGCCAACCACCAGCTGTTGCATAACTTGTAGTGAATGTTTCTTCTTGCCCAAAACTTAAACCCGCATTATTTTTCGCAATCGCTCTAAAATAATAAGTAGTATCCGAGAGAAGATTGCCAACGAAAACATCAAACTGGCCTTCTTGAGACTGCACCAGGACTCCAGTTTCATTTGGATAATCTGACCAATTATTATGTGACTCCTGGTCCCAAACAAACCAAACCTCAGTTGCTGAGTCGTGACCCGTGTCCGTTAAATCACCAGCCATAATGACTCCACCCGCATAAACACCGAGAGGAGACAAAGTTTCGACTTGAGGCAAGACGATTGGCTGATAACTTAAGCTAACCTCATCAATAATTGCCCAAGACTGGCGTTTATCGTCTCGACGCCAAACTTCAAAATAAACTCCAACTGACTGACCAGCATACTCCGATAAATCTGCAGAGATATCTTGCCAGCCAGATTGAACCTTAGAATAACGTGATCGGCAATCAGATCGTTTGGCCGGGCAGCACCATTCCTCATAAGTTTTAATTATCTGGCCTTCGGCATCACGTAATCGAAATCGAAAATAGGCATTATCGCAATAGTCGTAGGTCTGAAAATTGTATTTAAATGACAGATTTATTTGGCCAGCATTCTGAGGAATGAATATGTTTTGATAAAAAGCACTAGTACCATTGTCTTTATCATCCGAACGAATAAAGCCAAATTCACCAGAATATTTACCGGTATGGGCTGATTCGGTCAACTGAAAGTCACCCTGATTGGTTGTCTTCCATCCATCCAAAGTCCCTATCTCAAAATGACCGTTGACTATCAATTCCGTGCTGACAATTTCCTGCCCATACCCTCGACCAACGCTATTTTCAACCACGGGACGAAGATGATAAATCTGTTGAGGGTCAAGATTGTCAAGACTCACTTCGAATATTCCCGTCTGACTTAACATCAAGGTAGTACTTTCTTGTTTATTGCCTCCCGGAAGCCAATATTCAAACCAAGCTCGAACCTGGGCAGCCCCACCTAGATCCGTTAAATATCCGGCCAATGTTGCCCGAGTTCCATCAAAATCGCTAACGGCCAGAGTGGCTACTGTAGGGTTAGTCTGAACCAGAACATTCGATTGCCTTGGATCGGTAAAGTTGCCTTGGCTAGCTACATCAAGAATATATCCATAGTAAGAGTACTTTTTAACTTGGGATTCCGAACGATCAAAAGAGTACTGGCATTCCGCAGAATCGTTCTCGCAGTTGTAACAAGTCCAATTCGAGTCATCCTCTTCCTTGAAACAAACACTCTTAACAATCTGATTGTCTCTCCCCGAAACAGTAATTTGAAAGCTCTGGTTAACTGCAACCGCCTCGGGTTCAGCTACAATAGTTCCCTCGGGCATAATTTGGTCAATTCCAAAAGCAAAATTGATCGAAGAAAATTCTACCCAATCACTCGTATCACCATTGTCGTTAATGGTTCGCGCCTGCCAGCGATAAGATCCATTTTCCAATTCACTGATAACAACGCTACTCTTGCAAGTAGAAGAACAAAAGGACGACGCAGCATGAGTAGGCTGATTGGCAAAATCTTGGCCAGCTGGAATAAGCTCGACCTCCAGTTTAACCTGATCTCCATGATAAAGACCAGAAACTTGAGCCGTTAAACAAATCGTATTATCTCCAATCCAATGATCAGCAGCAATCGATCCTTCACAATTAGAGAGGCGCTGAGTCAACCATTTCGGTTGCGATAAATCTGCTCCTTCTATTAATTGCGGAGCAAAGATCAGAAACAAAATAATCAAATAAAAGAGTTTTTTCATGCCTAAGGCATAAATTCAATATAATCAACGTTTAACAGTTGACTCTGTCCAGCAAAGCTATCTTTGCTTTTAACAAAAAACGACTGGCCAACGCGAACTTCATCTAGACCAATCGATACTCTTTGAGTTTGGAATATACCACTTGCTTCTTCTGAAAAAACAACACGATAGACCCCCGTCTCTTCACCTATCTGGATTGTGATCTCTGAGCCGTCTACCGGATCGACGCTAATGATTAATCCGCTGTCTGGATCAACCGATTTAACCCGACCACTCAGAATGTATCTTTCTTCGAGCGGAAATCCTTGGCCCGGAAGTTCTTCTGGCCTCAAGCCTTTGATTATCCACACCAAAGCTAACAATGCTATCAATGAAACGATAAACCAAATAATAATTTTTTTATTTTTCGATTTAGTCATTTAAAATTTAACTTTTAATCAAAATAACCGTTCTCAACATAAAGTATAACAGAATTTTAAAAGCTCAGTAGTTTAATTATTAAGATCAATGAATTTTTCTTTGGTAGATCCAATTGCAGAAAAACAAAAAGCTAACAATAGCTAGGGGTAGAGAAATGCCTATATACCAGCTCCAATGCCGATCAAGCCCAACCATTAAAATATAAATCAAAGAAAAGCTACTAAAAAGAATAAATCCGACTAGATCGCATTTCCAAGCAATAAAAACAACAATAAGTAGAACGAAAGAAGGAATCAGATGTATTAAAAATGGCCACACAGTGCTCCAGCCAGAATATTCAGAAAAAACATCTAAAGCAAAAATAGAGAGATAGAAAACAAGTCCTAGGCTTAAAATTCGTGGAAGCCAATAAAGAATTTTCATATTATTTTGCCTTGGCTCTAGATTACATCTAGTTTCAATTCAGGTAAAGAGGTCTTCAATGGTCATCTTCAGCTCTTTAGCGATGCTCATCGCCAATCTTAAAGAAGGATTATACTTCCCTTGTTCGAGGAAAATTATGGTTTCTCGGCGAACTCCTGCTCGACTTGCTAATTCTTCCTGAGTCAAATTCTTCTTTTGTCGAAATTCTTTGATCCTGTTTCTCATTTTATTTTTTCAAAGCTATGATCTTAAAGATCAGAACATTCAAAAGAAATAGAAAACAAATACTGAAAGCTAAATAATGACTCAACTGATAGATCGAATCATCTGGACCACTCGATAAAGCCATCAAAATAAAAATAGTAAAAGCTCCAATAAAACCATAAACGAGAATAGTGTATCGTGCCGCATCCCCGGCCAATTTATAGTCTCTTTCATCAGCAATCACTTCTGTCTTTCTCAAACGTTGACGAAGATAACACATCAAGGCCATACCAATGATCATTAAAAAAATAGGCAAATAGTAGTTTTCCATGGTCATGGCACAACTAATTGAAATGGCTATCGTCATTACGACTAATNNCGATAAAAATTATATTGTTTGAAAGTCATGTTACTTGTTAATTATTTCTAACAATATCAATGTTATATTATTCTAACTTTATGTCAAGTACACACTCTTCTTTCTGATTGATCCTGTTATTCTGAACAAGGTCTAAATTATCAATTTTCATATTTTTAATATTGAATTTCGCAGTAACCCGTTGGAGTAAAAACAGGTCAAAAAATCTCCGCCCATCAAAGGTGGAATTAAACGAAATTCAAACTCGCCTATTAAAAAATCCTACAATAATAATCCAGGTGAACTATAACCCTTATTTATCCAATCTGAATGCCTCTAAAACTGGAAGGTTGGCTTCCGTCGGAATATAAATTGTGGTTTTGTCGTTAAAAATATTCTGCCTGACCCACAAATATTGAATATATTCCGTTGTTAAAGCTCCGCCTTCAATCTCAATAGCCTGAGCCATCCCTTTGGCCCTTTCAACCTCAGCTTGAGCATTTAGCTTTTCCGCCTCCAAATTAGCCAAAGCTTCTTCAATCTGAACCCTCTTTGACCACTCTGCTTCTTTTAACAATGCTTTTCCTGAAAGTTCCTTCTGCCACACTCTATATTGAGGTAGAACATACATCAGAACGCTGATCAGAATTAGACAAGAAACAACAACCAAAATAGATATTTTGAGGATATTTTTCTGACCATCTTTGCTTTGTAAAATATTCATAAAATATTAAATTAATTATATTTGACTCTGGTTGCTCTAATTCTATCAATAAAATCAATTATAAAATAGATCATTAATTTTACTTTCTATACTGGAAGAAGACCGATTGAGATAAAGAAAATAATTATAGGATCTGAATGCTTCAGATCTTTTGTTAATTAATCACTTGACTATCTTGGGTATATTCCAGAGTAAATAAAATCGGCTGTATTGTTTGTCTGTGATAATTACGGTTTCCCCCGATGTTGACTTGAAAATATAACCAGACCCCATCTGCTCTATAAAATCATATTCTCTGTTTTTCATGTAAGATTTAATCACTTCAAGGCCATTCTGGCTCTTAGTCATATAAGTATTTTCTCCGCTAGATAATTGGACCAGATTGTTATTAGTAAAGCTCAACTGAAGAATTCCTTTAATCTGCGGCCATGGATTACCTTCTTGAAAAATAACCGGCGCATAGCAAAACAAAAATAGACCAATAATCAAAAAGATTAATAGAGGAAGAAAAATATATTTTCTAACAAACATAGATTATTACTCTTGACTAAGCTAACAATAGCCCATTGTGCTGTCTTCCACAACAATTATGCTATTGGGAAGAATTAAAAGAGAAGACTTTTTCTGTCGGAAAATACACATCATTCCACCAAAAAGCAGAACGTTTGAATTATTCCAAGAGAAAAATTGACGTCGGAAAAAACAATTAATCCTTCTGATCCTCCTCTTTCGGCCGGCCCCATCGCCAGCATGGTTTTTCCCCTTTTCTATAGCCAAAAGCAAACAGAATTGCCGTTGCCAGCAGCATGCCTAATAGAGCCATACCAGGTGCATCATCGGTGTCTCCAATATCAATGCAGATAATTATAATAGCCACAGCAATAGCCACAATCAGCCACCCTTGCCATTTTACAGGGATCCAGCCCCAGCCATATAGTTTCTGCCTAAACCAATAACCCTCTGGGTTGTTTTTGATGTATTGAATATATCCTTTAAGCATAGCTGTTTATTGATTTCTAAATCTTAAAGATTTTTCGGATCGAAATAAGAATAATTTAAAAAACAAAATAATACTAGTGCTTTCGTTGGATTTTATATTTTCCTGTTCAATCTTGAGCCATCTGACACATCTATTATATCAGTTACAGATAGTCAGCTTTTCTCGCCCGATACAAGATATTATTAACAGAGATTTTAGAAACAATGTTCGTGGAGTTAAAACAGATCTGACTAAGGAAAAAACGGAGCTTTTGACTCCGTTTGTTTGATATGGCTCCGGGGGTTGAACAAAGTTCGAACCTGTGCAAGTAATTATCTTTGAAAATCGTTGACAAATTCTCTTTGTGGATATACCATTAAAGATATCACCACGAAAAAGACCCTGGTGCGGTTCCGTCCGCATTGGGGGCTTTTTCATTTTCGAACCTCAAGAATAGAACGCTTATCATTGATATAAAATATCTTAGCGTTGATTCTTTTTAGTAATATAGAGCATTTTTCTTTGGGAGCTGGCGACAATATGCCCAATAATTTATCCTGTTCATGTAAAAACTCCGCCAGGCTGGCATAATCGCCGTCACTACTCACGATCAAAGCTTGATCAAATTTGTTCTCATAACAATCTCTCGTGGCTCGTAAGACCAGGTCAGCATCACAATTTCCTTTTGGTTTCCCTTTTCCATCGTAGACCACCTCTTTGAATATCAGGTCGAAGTCGCTTTCTTGGAGATAAGCATAAAGATTCTTGTTTTTGGGAATCAATCCAATAAAAATATAGGCCTTTTTCACGGCATATTTCTCAGACAACCAAATTCGAAATCTTTGATAATCCAGTGCCCACCCCAAGCTTTTAACAGCTTTGTGCAGATTTGCCCCATCGATATAAGCAAAATTATTGCTTTTCTTGACCATGTTCATATTTTAACATAAATAAGAAAAAACCGAGAAGTTTTCTCGGTTTTATAATGCTCCGGGGGTGCGACTCGAACGCACAACCACTCGGTTAACAGCCGAGAGCTCTACCATTGAGCTACCCCGGAAAATCTACCAAAGATTAATAATCCTCCAGTTTTTTCAAGGCCTGATCGGAACGCATTCTCTCCAGGGCCTTAACCTGAATTTGGCGAATTCTTTCTCTGGTAACATTGAACTTTTCACCAACCTCTTCTAATGTTCTGGGCCGCCCGTCTTCCAAACCAAACCTCATGGCTAGAATTTGCCTTTCTCGTGAAGTCAGATCAACTAACATTGCATCAATTCGCTCTCGTAACAGATTCCGGGCTGCTGGATCAGAAGGTGGAGCCGTATCCTTATTCTCAATAAAATCAATTAAGGAACTAGACTCATCATCTTGACCAACTGGTTTTTCTAACGAAACAACCTCTCTCGATATCTCCATTATCTGATGGGCCTTTTCAACTGGAATATCCATTTCTGCCGCCACCTCTTCCGCTAAGGGCTCTCGACCGAGAGTCCTCTGTAGACCCCGACTTATCTTAGTATATTTAGTAATTTTTTCAATCATGTGGACTGGAATCCGAATTGTCCGAGCATGATTGGCTAAAGCTCGAGTAATAGCCTGACGAATCCACCAG
>DCTL01000010.1 GCA_002329255.1 Patescibacteria group bacterium UBA1441 | reverse complement strand
AAAAAATAAGACAGTATTCATGGTATTGTAAGGTAAAAATCAATCAATATTAAATAATGCAAGTTATTTCTCAAAAAGAGGTTGTAACAGATAAGGTATTAAAACTAATTGCCTACTTGCCAACTCGAAGTTTACTAGAGTTAATTGAGGCCGACTTTTTTAAAAAACTAAAAGATCGTGATTTTATTAGGATTGCATTTTACCTGGCTCAGAAGAGTTATCAAGAAGGCGGTTGCCCAATTGGAGCTCTAGTTGTCGAGAATAAAACTAATTTAATTATCGGCAAGGGCCACAATGTGTTAGTCCAGAATAATGATCCTTATGGNNGGAGAAGTGTCAGCGATTAAAGAGGCCGGACGGCGTGATTTTAGTCAAACAACTATTTTTACTTCACTTAGTCCATGCGATGTCTGTGCCGCTTTGATTAGAGCTCGTCAATTTAATCGTCTTGTTGTAGGTGATATCACTAATGCTTCTGGTAATGAAGAATTACTGCGCCAGTCGGGGATAGCAGTTGATATTCTAGAAGATTCCGAGGCGATTTCTCTCTACCGTCAATATCGAGCTCATAGACCAGAACTAGATATTGAAGACTGGAAGGGTTTAGCTGAAATTAATAAAAAATAATTATATTAATTCTCTATGACTAAACAAATAATTACTCTCATCGTTATTCTAATTGTACTAGCGGGATCGTTGATATATTTATGGCTAAGCCGGCCGGAAGAGGGGTCTGATTTTGGAGAGGAATATATTGTCGGTTCCATTTATGATATCTCGACTGGTCGTATCTTGGTGGCTGAGGGCATTCGGGAAGCAGAATATACCGGGCAGGTAGATGATTTTCAAGGTAACGCAGCCTGGTTCTGGACAACCGAGACACCTATTTTTGGCATTGATGGCGCCGAACAGGATTTTAATAGCTTGCAAGTAGGTCAAACGGTCAGTGTTTGGGTAGATAGTCCGGTTTTGCTAAGTTATCCAGCCCAGGCTACAGCTAGCAAAATTAAAATCTTAGCTGAAGCTGATTTGAGCACTGAATCACAGAATTGTTATGTTGGCGGTTGCGGCGGCGAGCTCTGTACTGCCGATCCGGAAGCTATTAGCGATTGTGAATATTTATTGGGCATGGAATGTTTAGCTGAGGCCAGTTGTCAATTAGTTGAAGGGGAGTGTGCTTGGGTTTTAAATCTCGAATCCGCAGAATGTTTTGTTAATTTGGAAAGAGAGCATGGAGCGGCTCTTCGAGAAACTCGAATTGGCTATCTTTTTGAAGAAGCTAATCGTATAATCTTTGCTGATTGAAAAAACTTGATCTCGCGCTGTTATAATGTGCCAACGTTTACATCTATAACAATATTTGACTTACAATGAACGGTTTGACAAGATTTTTTTATCGCCTCTTTGGTATTATTCGTAAAATCACTCTGGCCGAAATGAGAGTCCGAGATGATTTCTTGATTCGATATTTAAATTTTATCCCACATTCGATCAAACCTAATCACCTGACAGCGGTTCGCTTGGCCATGTCAGGTTTGTTTTTTATTCCCGGACGTCTGATGAATAGTTGGATAGCCTTGTTTTTATTAGTGATTGGTGGTTTAACTGACATTGTTGATGGTGTTTTGGCTCGCAAACGTGACCAAATAACTACCTTAGGGTGCGTCTTAGACCCAATTGCCGATAAGGCATTGGCTCTTGGGGCCATCTGGTATTTATTTTGGCAAGGATTAATTAGCTCTAGAATTTTGATGCATATTATTTTGCCTGAATTAGTTTTGTTTATTTATGTTGTCTGGTATCTATTTGACCGTCGAGTCAAGCATCCGGAACCGAATATAATCGCTCGGCTTAAGTTTACCAGTTACGTTTTTGCACTTATTCTTTTGGTTGTCTCATTACTATTAGGATGGGTGACTTGGATGAATTATCTCGGCTGGGGATTGATAATTTTTGGTGTTATTCTTTCTTGGATCAGTCAAATTCTTTATGCTCATGATGTAATAAGCGATTTCCGAGCTCAGGTTAATATTGGGAGTAAGGCGAGTTAATTAATATTAATCGGTCATGGAGGTTAAAGAGATTAGGGTAAAAAGCATTCTTTCATTTTCTCGGGTCGCTGATTGGACGATTAACCCTTATGTTGGCTGTCAGTATGCTTGTGCTTACTGTTATGCTCAATACATGAAACGATTTACTGGTCATCGAGAAAATTGGGGCGATTTTATCGATATTAAAGTTAATGCGCCTGAGTTGCTCCAAAACGAAATAGGTCAAAAGAAGCGAGGGCGAGTTTGGATGAGCGGCGTTTGTGATCCTTATCAGCCGATTGAGGAGCATTATCAGTTGAGTCATCGGTGTTTACGCATCTTGGCGGAGCACGATTGGCCAATGACAATCCAGACAAAATCTCCTTTAATTTTAAGAGATCTTGATTTACTTAAGCAATTTTCTGAAGTTGAGGTGGGCTTTACTATTACCACCGGAGATGAAAGAATTAGACAAATCTTCGAGCCAAAGGCGCCGACGATTAAAATGCGACTGGAAGCATTATGGCAATTACATCAATCCGGGTTAAAGACTTACGTAATGATTGCCCCAATGCTACCGGGGGCCGAAGGATTAGTTTCCCAAATCAGGGATCGAGTAGATTATGTTTTGATTGATAAGCTTAATTATCATTATGCCGATCGATTGTTTGAAAAACATAATCTGACAAAAATTAATCAAGCAGACGAGTTAATTACTCTACTGCAAGAAGCGAATATTCCTTTAAAATTATTATTTTAAATTATGAGCTTCAAGAATCAAGTCCTTAAAACAGTTAATCAAATTCCTCGAGGGCGAGTTATGAGCTATAAGCAAGTAGCCGAGCGTTCTGGTTCACCGCGAGCTTGGCGATCGGTGGGCAATATCTTAAATAAAAATAAAGATCCCAAATTGCCCTGTCACCGAGTTATTAAATCCGATGGAACAATTGGCGGATATCGACGAGGGGTCAAAGAAAAAGCCCGTCGATTGCAGCAAGAAGGAGTACTGATCAAAAAGGGAAAGTTTATCTTCTAGACTATTTGGTGATTGATGAAGATCTATGTTATCCTTAGAAGTTTTGGAATTCAATTATTGAAAAATGAAAAAAATTATTACTTTAGTAATTGTTATAATTGTTGCATTATTAATCTTTATTTGCTTTTATCCAATCGTTCAAGAAAAATCAGTGGATCTTTCTCCAGATCGAGAATCATTTCAGGTGCTAGACCTTGAAGGTCAATCTCTTTTAAACTTCTCGATCGAAGACTGGCAAGATTGGGCCGAGGCTAATTGGAATAATTCTTTATCAGAGCCGTTAATGATCGGTCAAGAAGAGATTACTCCCGACAGATTTTTGGCTTTTGACGCTGTTGTTCTTAGTCCTAACTTTGAAGAAGTTGCTTTTTCTCTTTCGTCTTATGCCATGCTTACCGACCTCTCTTTGGTTAATATTATTGACTTGAATAGCGGACAGATTAGAATGTCTTCGAAAGGAACTTTCGGTCAAATAGGCGAAATACAATGGGATCCCTCTGGTCGTTATTTGGCTTATTCCTTAAATACTGCTCGGGCTGGCGGAGATGCCTTAGCCGTTGACGAAACAGATAGATTAACTAAGAAATTTAGACTAGGCGAATCGGAAATAGTGGCTGGGCTTCAGATCGAAGATCAAATTGATTCGGGGGTGCTAAACCCTGAGTTTAGAAATTTGAGCTGGGCAGAAACAGGATCACGCCTACACTTCACAACCAACACTCTGAATATTGGTCAAAATGCTTTTTGGAGCATTGATCCCAACGGGATCGACTTAGTTTTAGAAGAAATTACTCCGGTCGAGTCTTGGTTTGAGAAGACGGGTGTGCTGATAATCAATAATCCTGGAATTCCAGCTGACTCTTGGCATTTAAGCTACGAAGAGGCTGGAGCACCTGGCTTATTAATTGAAATTCAAATAGATGAAGAGACCGAATGCTTAGGAAACTCAGATTATTGTCAGCGATTGATCGATCGAGATGAAGCATTAGCTGGACAGTCGGTTAATCTTAAGGGAATTATTGAGGGCGAGTATCTGAAGGTAACTGAAATTGGATTTTAATCGGATCAATTGTTCCCGGATCGAAAACATCATTCAATGATAATCATTAATCATGAATAATAGAACAATAATTATAATTCTTCTTGTTTGTATTGCGGTTGTTTTTGTCATTGCTTTTAGCTTGGGAGATCATCAGCCGGAGGAGGAAGTCGTTTCGTTTGAGGGATTAATTCAATGTTTGGCCGCTAACAACATTGTAATCTATGGGACTAATACTTGTCCGGCCTGTGCTCAATTGATTAACAGTCTTGGGGGCTATCAAGCAGTAGAGCCTATTTATGTTGAATGCAACCAGGAAACGGAACAGTGCATTCAGCAGATGAAAACAAATTATGTTCCGGAGATTCAAGTTAACGGAGAACTTTATACTGGGTCTCGAGATCCTCAAGATCTAGCAGAACAATTTGGCTGCCAACTTTAAAATGATGCATTTCTCTCAAAAAATATTTCTAGTCATTATCCTTAGTTTTCTTGTCTTTATTCCGATAGTTAAGGCAGATAATCTTGAAGGACAAATAATCAACGAAGAAATAGCGATTAATGAACCTATTGTTGTTCATTTCTTCGAGGATCGGCTTTGTTCGGTTTGCGCCAAACAAAAGGATTTTATGGTCTCTCTCCAAGATCAGTATCCGCAGATGGAATTACATATTCATTCGATATCTGATTTGGATATTTTCCATCAACTAGCAGCTGAGTATGATCTTGAAGATTATCGAATTATGGCTCCAACGACTTTTGTGAGAGGGAGTTTTTTGCAGTTTCATGATTTTGGAGAGAAGCAGCAAAAAACACTTATTAAAGCCTTGAACGGTGAGCAGATTCAGGAGGATTGTTGTTTGGTCCGAATTCCAATTTTGAATATTGAGATTGACATCAGTAATTGGTCTCTACCTTTAATTGCTGTTTTACTCGGTTCAGTTGACGGCTTGAATGTCTGTTCAATTGGGGCCTTAATTCTTATTTTAAGCATTGTCTTGATTTTTGAATCTCGTCGGAAAACTTTATTTTATGGAGGTTTATTTATTTTAACAACCGCGGTAGCCTATGGTTTATTAGTATTTTCTTGGGGGTGGGTTTTTGAGATGTTGGTGGGACAGTTACCGATTATTAGAATAATAGTTGGTCTAGCGACTCTCGCTGGTGGGGTTTACTTCTTTAAAGAATTTTTAAGATTTTATCGTTATGGTCCGACCTGTCAGGCTTCTGAGAATGCTTGGGCTCGTCGAGCGACTGAAAGACTTAAACAATCTTTTGATAATCCGAAAAAGAGCTTTTTAATACTGGCTCCGGCAGTTATGTTTTTTGCGCTAGTAATTACTATAGTTGAGTTGCCTTGTTCTATCGGCATACCGATAGCCTTCACAGCTATCTTGGTTGAATCCGAGGTTAGCTTATCGAGTTATATTTTTTACATCATCCTTTATCTTTTTTTCTATTTATTGATTGAGATTGTTATTTTCTTGGGAGCAGTTCTAACTAAGTCTATTTGGCTAGCTGGGTCGAAGGCAATTACTTGGGTTACTTTAGTTGGCTCTCTGGTTTTGTTCTATTTGGCTTTTCATTATTTAATTGGTATCTAATGAATAAAGTCCGAATATATACAACATCGACTTGTGTTTTTTGTTTGCCAATGAAGCAATTTCTGAAACAACAGGGGGTAGACTATCGGGAGATCGATGTTAGCCAAGGAGAGGCAATTGAAGAGCTTCGTCAGAAAACTGGCCAGACTGGAGTACCGGTGGTCGAGGTAGGCGACCAACTGGTCATTGGTTTTGATCGAGCCAAGCTGATCAAAGTATTAGAAGCCAAAGGTTTAATTTGAAAGCCTCAATAGTTAAAGCTGAATTAAATAAAATGGCTGACCCAATTCGAGCAAGGGTCAGCCGTCGCTATTTTAAAACTGGGCCAGGGGAGTATGGTCAAGGTGATTGTTTTTTAGGAGTTAGAGTGCCTAATCAAAGAATAATAGCTCGTCAATTTGTTGGCTTGCCACTATTGGAAGTAGAAAAACTTTTAAAAAGTCGTTGGCACGAATATCGACTAACCGGGATTTTGATTTTAGTGAACAAATATCAGATAGGAACCGATGAGCAGAAAAAAGAAATTTTTACATTTTACTCTGATCATTTGGAGGCAGTCAATAATTGGGATTTAGTTGATGTCTCAGCTCATAAAATAATCGGTAATTATTTAAAGGATAAAGATCGTCGGTTTCTTTATTATTTAGCTGATTCAGATAATCTTTGGTTTCGTCGCTCAAGTATCATTGCTACTTTCGCCTTTATTGATGACGGCGACTTACAGGAAACTATTCAATTAGCAACGCGTCTCTTAAAAGATAAACATGATTTAATTCATAAAGCGGTCGGCTGGGCGATTAGAGAAGTTGGCAAGAAAGATCCCTTGATCGCCAAGAAGTTTCTCGACCGTTATCATAGTGAGATGCCCCGGACTATGCTAAGATACGCTCTAGAGAAGTTTTCTTCAGCTGAAAGGCAACATTATTTAAAAAGATAGACAATTATGCCTCTAGAATTCCTAGGAATCATCATTATTATAGCGCTCGTCTGTATTTTTTTGTTTTTGTATTATTGGCTGAAACAGATGAAAGGTCTTTTGCGGGATAATCGAGAGAGGTCTTATGAAGTTATCCGAGAAAAGTTAAAACGTGAAGCGGATTACGTTGAAGGGCGTAAGGAAGATATTAAGGAATTGGTAAATAAGATTGAACAGCAGCTACAAGTCAGCCAACAAAAGTTAGAAGTGGCAGAACGAGATCGGGCAGAAACATTTGGTCAGCTAAAAAGCATATTAGAGCAGCAACATCAAGTGACTTCGCACCTGCAAGATTCAACCAGCCAGCTTAAAAATATTCTTTCTAATAATCAACAACGCGGACAATACGGGGAAGAGGTTGCCGAGCAACTGATTCAAACCGTCGGCTTTGTGCGGGGGGAGAACTATTTGATTCATCCTAAGACTAAGTCGGGCACTCAACCCGACTTGGCTTTGTTAATGCCTGATCGGACTCAAGTTAATGTTGATGTTAAATTTCCGATGGCTTCTTTGCTCCGATATCAAGAGGCTCAAGGCGAGGCAGATAAGTCAACGACTCTAAAGAGATTTGCGGCAGATGTTAAGCAAAAGATTAAAGAAGTCACTAGTCGCTCTTATATCAATCCGGAAGAGGGAACAGCTGATTTTGTCATCCTCTTCGTTCCTAACGAAATGGTCTTTAGTTTTATTTATGATAACTTTCGAGATATTTGGTTGGAAGCTTTAAAGCAAAAGGTTATTTTAGCTGGACCATTTAATTTTGTTGCTATTCTGAGAACTATTTATTGGTCTCATCAGAATTTTAAATATCAGGAAAATCTAAGGGAAATTATCGGTCTCATTAAATCATTCGAAGAAGAGTATCATAAATTTGATCAAGCCGTTGATAAGCTGGGTGCGAATATTGATCAAGTGTCCGATCAGTATCGACAGGTGGTTGAGACTCGCCGGAAAAAATTAGTTCGACTGATTGATCGCATCAAAAGTCAGGATAAAGTTTCTACGACTGAAGAAGATTAATGCTAGCTTTTTTGAAAAATAAGAATAAAATATATTAAAGATTATTTAAAATGGAACAACAAAATATTGAAAAGTTTTTAACCAAAGTTGATCGAATTTCTGCCTGGGTTTTAATGGCGGCGTTTATTCTTTACATGGTTAGTGGTTACGGATTAACTCGGGGACTGATTGATATTTCATGGGCTAAAATACTCCATATTCAATGGCTTCCATTAATTGTTATTTTTTCTTTTACTTTTCATGTTGGTTTAGCCCTACGCCTAACGATGATGCGTTGGCAAATTTGGAATAAATTCAGTAAAGCTATTTTGATTTTGGATTGTGTTTTATTTCTTTTTTTCTTTGGTTATGTGGAGCTGTTTTACAATAAGGTTCCTTTGACTTTGCCTATATCTCCTTCTGAGGAATCGTTTCAGGAAGAGCCTTATCAGGAAGAAATGGAAGAGGGAGAGGAAGAAATTCCAGAATATCAAATTGATGAAGAACCAGAAACAGAGATTGTCAGTCAACCTCTAGAAGAGGACGGCTTACTCTTGTTCACTTTGGAAGATTTGTCTTATTATGACGGCCAAGAAGGCCGCCCAGCCTACGTAGCTGTCGATGGGATTGTCTATGATAATAGTGAAATTTTTGAAAACGGAAAACATTATTCTCATCTGGCCGGAAAAGATCTTAGTGAAGAGTTCTTTTCTTATCACGTGCTGGAGGAAATTACTAAGTATCCAGTGGTCGGTCGGCTGGCCGATTAAAACCAGTCTTTTTGTTAAAGACCGCCATCAGCCAAGTTAATTAATTTTCTAACATGGCAACATCTGCCTCTAAGGCTAAGAAGAAGGCCAAGGTTACTAAAAAAACCTCGAAGCCCAAGAAGATGGTCAAAAAGACCACTAAAAAGGCAAAGCCTAAAAAAACCGCCAAGAAGGTGGCTAAGAAAAGGGTAGTCAAGAAAGCTACCCCTCGCAAGGCGGTGAAAAAAGCTCGAACTAAAAAGTGATTATCACTAGTAGTCGTTTTTAGTCGAGCTGTTTTGTTAACTGTTACGGGACGGAAGACTTTCTTTCGTCCCGTGCAGTATATTTAATCGCAATGAAAAAAGATTTATCGACTCTGACAATAGTTTTAATATCTTTTGTTGTTTTAATTGGATGGGCAACTTGGCGTCAAACTAAGGGTTTATTGCCGGAGACAGAAAAAGATAATAATTGGACTCACTGTTTTTCAACGACATTTAATTATCCGATCCATTGTTGGACGCCTAATGGATGGCTGTCGATAAATCGTGATCGGAGTGCCCCTCTCATCGCTCTAAACAATTTGGGAATTGACGACTCCTGGTCATTAGTCGGCAAAGAGCTAGTCATCACTGGTTATTTAAGTGGTCGTTGGTTTTTTGAGGCTGACTGTCTAGCTGAAATACATGATTACCAAGGTCAAATAATTACTAAAGGACTTGCCGTAGCCCTAGCTGATTGGATGACTGAAGGGTTGGTTCCGTTTCAAGCTTCTTTTATCTGGCCGGACAATCTTAATCTAAGGAGAGCCATACTAGTCATCGTTAAAGATAATCCAACTGGATTGATGGCGGAAGATGAAGGATTAGTGATACCAATTAAATTAAACTATATTTCTCAATGACCCTGAGGGATTTCATTCATACTGCCGTTGATTTCATTTATTCTATTTTATTTCCGCCATTTTGCCTCAACTGTGGCCGGGCCGGGTCTTATATTTGCGATCAATGTCAATTATTTTTGATTGAAGCTGAGCCGAGTTGTCCGGCTTGTGGTCAACCCAGTCCTGGTGGTTGGCGTCATTCAACTTGTTCTTCATCGATAGATCGGCGAATAATTGTCTGGGAGGATGAAGGGTTGGGTAGACGCCTAGTCTCAAAAATATTACAGAGTCGATCTACTCATTTACTGGATGATCTAATGATGCGAGCTGTCCTGACTCTTTTCAAGAATAATGATTATGTTGATTTTTGGTTAATCTTAAGACAGGGATTAGTGAAAATTTTACCCAATCCATCATCTCGTGAAACGAGAGATCACTGTCAAATATCAGAACGAATGGCCCAGAAAATAGTGGCCCTTAATCCAATTCGGGATTTTAAATCAACTTCAGAAACTAGGGTGGCTGTTCTGGTCGGACTCGAGGAGAAGGTCTCAATAGAGGAGCAGGCTCGACTCTTAAAAGCAGAAGGTTTCGATCAGGTGTTTTCTTTTACTCTGATTGGACGAACGTGTTAAGATAGATAATAAGTAATTCACTCATCATGGAGATTATTAATTTTGAAGATTTTCAAAAGATTGACTTGAGGGTAGCTGAAATAATTGAAGCCGAGGCAATTGACGGTTCTGATAAACTAGTTAGACTAAAGATTAAGTTAGCCGATCAGGAACGTCAGATTATAGCTGGCATTAAAATGCATTATCAATCATCAGATTTGATCGGTCGGCAAATTATAGTTGTAGCTAATTTAGCTCCACGGACAATGATGGGTTATCAGAGCCAGGGCATGCTTCTAGCAGCCAATGATGGGAAATTATCCTTACTTCAACCAGATAAAGAAGTAGAACCTGGAACAAAAATTAATTAATTTTTAAAATGAAAAAATTAAAAATTGATAAAGATAAATGCATTGGTTGCGGAGGTTGCGAGTTTAATTGTCCGGAGGTGTTTGAGATTAATATTAGTAGTGGTAAAGCCGAGGTAAAAAAAGACGTTAATCCAGCTGACTATCAGGAGGCCGTTGATCGAGCAATCAGCGAATGTCCGACTAAGGCGATTAGCTATGAAGAGTAAAACTTCTTACTTCGGTTTAGCTGAAACGGAATCAGATTATCTGATTACTTCTCGACGTCAGAGATGTCGCGACTTATTAGCTCAACCTGAATTAGACGAAGAGGATATGATTGAGCTTTATATTGCTTTACATGTCGTTTTAGAAGTTGGGCTGAATGCCTTATTTCGTCGTTTAACCTTTTGGCATGCTCAGCCTGTCTTTGATCGTCGAGAAATTATTGATCAAGTTGATGATATCAATTTTAAAGACAAGGCAGCTCTGTTTCTTTATTACGCACACTTTAATTTTGAAAATCGGATTGATCAAGCTAAAAATCACCAGAGTATTCTGGACAAAATGGCTCATTTTTCAGAGATTCGAAATCAGCTTTTGCACGGTCACTCAATTAGTACCTTTATCTTAGAGGGTCGGCCGCATGATTCCAATGCACGACGCAAAATGAACCCGAAAACATTGACCAAACAAATTGAATTATTCCGTGATATCATTAAAGGAATGACATTTTATTTGGAGCATTTAGAATCGGTTGGCCAAGAATTAAATAAAGAAGATCTGCGGAAAAGGTATCTTGATCTTAGTTTTTTAGATCAGACTAAGTTTGGATAAAAGAAAGGTAGATTGTATTTTGGAATTACCGAAGGGCTTGAATAATTAAAAGACGGCCTGACTTATGGCCGTCTCTTTATTATTTTTTCCGCCGGGAGAAACGAAGAATCATTTTAGCAGCGAGGCTATCAGATCTTTTTCGCTTAATTCTTCAAGTTTGACTCCACTGTCTAGCAAGATATCACCTTCTATCTTGATGATAACCAGTTTCCCTGGCTGATCGTCGTAATTGACAACTGTCAGGTTAACCGTCTCTAGACTAAGACGAAAACTTCGGCTTTCACAGAGTTCTATTAGTTGCTCTACCGTGCGGCGGTTAACATTAATAATCATAATAACACCTCCTTGTTAATAGAATACAATTTTTTTAAAATTTGTCAATTTATATTTTAAATAATTTTGATAAAATTAGATACAGATGTTTAAAAAGGTTTTCATCACTTTTTGTTTTATTGCAACTGCGGCTTTAGTCTGGTGGGGATTTGATCGTCTTAATTGGGCGGATCCGTTAGAGACGCTAATAGAAGTGGGGGATATTATCAATCCAATCCAGATTGAAGAAAGGATTGTTGCTCCGCCACCATTGTCGCTTGATGATCATTTGGACAGATCGGTTGAAAATCTTGATCTGGATAATATCTGGAAGCTTGGTAATCAAATGAGAGAGATCGAAGGTCAGGCTCCGTTAGCCAGAAGTAATTTATTGGACCAGGCGGCTCAGTTGAAGGCTGAAGACATGTTCCAACGGCAATACTTTGCTCATGAGTCTCCAGATGGTCAGGATATAAGCTGGTTAGTTGGAGCGGTCGGCTATGATTTTATTTTAGTCGGAGAGAACTTAGCTTTAGGTAATTTCCAGAACGAGGAAGAGTTGATCGATGGTTGGATGAATAGTCCCGGCCATCGCCAGAATATTCTTAATCAACGTTATCAAGAAATTGGAATTGCTGCTAAAAGAGGGGAGTTTGAAGGGCGGGTAGTCTGGTTAGCTGTTCAAGTATTTGGACTCTCAACCTCTGCTTGTCCGGTTCCAGATCAGGAAATTCGAGAATTGATTGATCGGAATAAGGAAACGCTCGAGCAAAAATATTTAGATATAGAAATGATTCGCGAGGAACTAAATCAAGTTCGTCCTCGTCGAGGAGAAGATTATGCTGATTTAGTCGATGCTTATAATCTCTTAGTTCATGATTATAATGAATTAACTCAGGAAACAGCCGATACGATCGAAGAGTACAATCGACAAGTTACTGAGTTTAATCATTGTCTCGGTTATTAATCGACCACTCTCCACTCAATCTCTTCTTCTTTTCCGACAAACTCCAGCCATTCTCCGTCATCGTTTATAGCATACCACTTACCCTTGGTGTTACTCCAAATCAGGGGCATTTTTCCGTAAAAAGGTTTCTTAATTACTTCTTTCGGTTTGAGTCGATCAAGCTCTAACCATTTTTTAGCGACTGTTTCTAAACTGTATTCTAGGTTACGAGACTTAGCCCACTCAGCGACCCTGGTAATAGCCTGGCGAGCCTTCTCCGCTGAACCAGCTAAATCAAGAATCTCTTTAGCGGCTCTCGTGTAGCGACCGTAAATTATCTTCTTTTTTCGAGCACTTTCCTTGATCTGATCTAGGGATAAACCTCGAGTATAAAAATAATGATTAACCACCTTCTGAATATCAGTCTCAGGAGTTATTTTTTTGTTTTTATCATCTGACATGACAGATTCATTCTAGCCGAAAATTAAACTTCTGGCTATAATATGATAGAATAATTCAAACATGATCCAAAGAATTTTTATTGCGGCTGGATTGCCTGAAACATTAAGTGCTAAATTAGCCCGCATTCCAGACAAATATCAAATACCAGTCAGTTGGGTGCCCGCTGACAATCTCCATTTGACGGTTCTTTTTTTAGGAGCGGTCCGATCAGAAAACCTATACCAAATTATTAGAGAAGTCGAGCAGGCGGTTAAAGATCGGCCGTCTTTTACTCTGAAATTTAATCGAGTTGAATATGGTCCAGACGACTCTTTGCCACCACGATTAGTTTGGTTATTGGGTGAAAAAAACAGTCAATTTGAGGAGATGCGAGATGAGATTGATCGGCGCTTAAAAAAAGAAAATCTTTATTACTTAACAAATCAATCTAAAGAATCTAAGATTCATATAACATTAGGGCGGGTTAAAAAATGGGAATGGGCTAGACTTGAGGCGGATAGCCGATTGCCGATTCGAGAAGAGTTGGTCGCGGAGATGCCCATTGACGAACTTTTAATAATGGAGAGCAAGCTTTCTCCGGGTCGTCCGCCACAGTATTTTGTCTTAGAAAAAATTCCTTTGAAAAAATCATGAAGATACACTGTATTGGTATTGGCGGGNNCGGATCGGTGTCTCAGCTCTGGCTCGTTATTATTTGTCTCGTGGTGATCAAATCACTGGATCCGACTTGGGTCAAACTGAAATCGTTAATGATTTAGAAAAAGTCGGAGCACAGATTAAAACCGGTCGCCATCAGGCGAGTCACGTTCCGGATGACGTGGAGATGGTAGTTTATAGTGCGGCTGTTCAAGAAAGCAATCCGGAGCTAGAGAGGGCCCGATCGTTGGCCACAGAAAGACCGTTGCCGATTTTGACTTATGCGCAGGCCTTGGGTCAGATAACAAGAAATCATTGCACGGTAGCGATTTCAGGCACACATGGCAAAAGTACGGTGGTTTCAATGCTTTCTTTAATTTTAGTAGAGGCCGGACTTGATCCAACAGTGATTATTGGTACAAAGTTGAAGGCTTTTGGGAATAGTAATTTTCGACTTGGCCAGAGTCGATATTTTATTATTGAAGCAGATGAGTGGCATGGATCTTTCCTTAATTATCATCCAGAGATAATTATTTTGACCAATATCGAAGAAGATCACCTTGATTACTATCGAGATTTGAATCACATTCTCGATACTTATCAAGAATACCTGGGCCTTCTTTCTCCAGAAGGAACTTTGGTTTTTAATCAGGATGATCACAACATCATGGGTTTGTTAGAACGAGTTAAAATTAAAAATCAGGCCCCGTTTTCGTTGAATCAAACAGAAGCTGATAAAGTTGCTCAGGTCATAAAAGTTCCGGGCCGTCATAATATTAGTAATGCCTTGGCGGCCTTAGCAGCAGCGCGTACCTTAGGCGTCGACGACGACACGGCTTATCGGGCAATTGGCCAATACTATTGTTGTTGGCGAAGGTTTGATCAAAGAGCTGGTGAATTGGAGGGAACGAAGTTTGATTTAATCCATGATTACGCCCATCATCCAACTGAAGTTCGAGCAGTCTTTCAGGCTCTCGAAGAACGTTTCAAGAATCGTCGGATTTGGTTTATTTTTCAACCTCATCAGTATCAACGAGTTTTCTATTTCTTTGATCGCTTTGTTGAAGCCTTCCAAAACAGCCGAGAGGGTAATAATCAATACCGAATTGTTATTACCGACATATATGATGTTCCGGGCCGGGAGAGAGCCAGTTTAAAACGTAGGGTCAGTGCTCAGAAAATAGTTGAGGCAGTTGGTCGAGATGATACGGCTTATTGGCCTTTTAACCAGCTGTCTGAAAGGCTGAGTCAAGAGATAAAGACAGGCGATATCGTGGTCGCGGCCGGAGCCGGCGATATTTATCAATGGGCAGTCAAATTAAGTCCTTGACTATTGGTATTCGGAAAATAATATGCTAATATTTTTAACAGAGGTTTGAGCTTGCGACACTCAGTTGTCGTTTGGTTCATCTTCGGTCCGGCAGGTTTTCTGAGCGGACAGCGTAAGCTAAAATTAATTAAAAAATAAACATGAGTTTTTATATCTGGCTTATTGTTCTTTTGGCGGTAGTGGTCTTAGCCTGGTTCTGGATGTCAAAGAAGAAAAAAGGTGGTCCTGGTATCGGCCAAAGCTTTAAACAGCCTGAAAGCCATCAGGCTCCGGAAGATCAAACTCAACAATAATTTGTATCTTGGTTAGCTGATTTCTTCTACTGAACTAATACGAAATCTAAGCGGGCCGCTACGGTGGTCCGTTTTTCTTTTTACTAGTTGACAAAAATGAAACTTTTGATAAACTGATTCCGCATGGAAAAGCCATTAACAATGAAGTTTAGTTAAAGCGACCACAGGAAGAATTGATTGTTTATTCTGATTGGTAAGTCGCTTTTCGAAGCGGCTTTTTCTTTGAAAAGATCTTGACAATTTAATATGTGCAATTAGTAGCTTTAGCAACTATTAATTGCCAGTCAATTTGAAAGCATTTTTATGAAGAAGGTTACTTTAAGAGCAGATGGTGGATGCCTTGGGATATTGAGGCGACGAAGGACGTAGCGTAGCTGCGATAAGCTTCGGGGAGGTGCGTAGCAACCTTTGATCCGGAGATCNNCCGCTGAAGTGAAACATCTCAGTAAGCGGAGGAAGAGAAATCGTAAGAGAACCCCCTAGTAGCGGCGAGCGAAAAGGGGCATGTCTAAACTTTTAGCAGAGCTTAGCTCAGCTGAGAGGGTTGTAGGGAGTACCATCAAGGGATGGCGGCTGTTAGCCGAACCGTTCTGGAAAGTGTGGGCCACAGAGGGTGATAGCCCCGTAGGCGAAAACGGCCAAATTCCTGGTTCTTACCTGAGTACCGTTGGGACAGAAAACCCAGCGGGAATCATCCCGAACTGCCGGGAAAGACTAAATACTCAATATCACCGATAGTGAACTAGTACCGT
>DCTL01000011.1 GCA_002329255.1 Patescibacteria group bacterium UBA1441 | reverse complement strand
CAATCAGCCAAATAACGATCGATTCGCTTTGGATGAGGATGAAGCAATCCAGACTCAAAAGCATGAGCCGTATCAAGACAAGCGCCTACTCGATCAGAATCGGTCGCCCGAATTAAAAATCCAAGTTCCGCCGGACTGACCCCAATCTTTTGCCCGCCGCCGGCTGAATTTTCAACGATCAATTGAGTTTGACCCGGAACTCTCTTTNNCGCTGTAGTACTACTGCTTTTGAACCACTGGCTGAACCAACATGGAAGACTAATCCAAAGGCTTTAATCTGATCAGCAATTAAAAGGTGGCCCGCCAATGTTTCAACCGACTTCTGCCAAAGATCTGAATTATCAGTTGCCAGATTAATCAAATAAGGAGCGTGTAAAAAGACTGGACTAACCAGTCTTTGCTGTTGATGATGATGATAATCATCTAAACTCGATTGACTCGGATAATGAATCCGCCATTGACGAGGTGAAGAACCAAAAATCTGGATAGTCTCAATCCCTAATTCTTCAGCTCGAATCAAACCATTGACCAACCCACCGGCTACTGAAACATGTGCTCCTACTTTGGCCATTATTCTGATTTATCTTCTGAGAATAAAGAAGATTTCTGAATAATAATCTTATAAATATTTTCAATAAAATCACCCCCAGCGTAGCCAACAATCAAAGCCAAAGCCCAACCAAAGCTCTGATTATAGGCGAAACCTAGATTATGAATAGCCGCCACTACAAAGAGACCAATTAAACCGGAAAGAGATGCCATGGCCAGCATGTATTTTGGCCGGAAAGGAACATCCTTATAGGAAAACTGATGTTTAATGAAACCGGTTAGGCCGCGGATGACTCCGCCCCCAAAACCAGACAAAAAGACAAGAAACATTTTAAAGAAGTTAATTATTTAGCCCGCAACCAATCAATGCGCGGTTCATAATATTCTTGATATTGAGGATGAGCCACTAACAGATCGGCCCAAACATCAGCCGCTGCCTGATATCGATCCCTCTCTTCTAAAAATCGGGCGTAGAGACGAAAAGCTCGATGATCGCCCGAAGCTTCTATCCCCTGCTGATATAAATCAGCTATCTTCTGATCGCTGGCTCGTAAATAATCCCTTTCTAAGTTAATCAATCTCTCCCAATAATGATAATTTGCTGGCTTCAGTTCTAAAGCCATTAACAAATAATCCCGAGCGGGACGATAGCGACAGTGATCTATTTCATTCTGCGCCATTAAATCATAAATGAAAGCATCCTCCCTCTCGGTTAAGGCTAAAGAGAGAAAATCTCGAGCCGGACGATACTGACCAAGTTCCAAGTAAGTTAATCCCAGGGCCAGAGTAATATTATAATCGTGCAAACAGTCTTGATTAACCAGGGCTGTTTCTTCAGCTGTCAATTCTTGATGATTATATAATTTAAGGAGTAAATCAGCTTGTTCTTCGAGTTTTACTCTCGTTTCTTCTTCTAATTGAATTTCCGGACAGGTAATTCCCTTTAACGGCTGTTCATTAAGAAATAATTTAACAAACGACCCAAAGATAACAATTGCTCCGGCAAAGACGATTAAAACGCAAATCGAGATAAAAACTAATAAAGTTTCATTAAACTTAATCTCTGACATCTTGAAACTAATTATAGTTAAAAAAGGATAAAATTCCAAATACTTTTTCAAACAAAAAGCCCCTCGATAAGAAGGGGCTTTTAGGGATTTACTGACCTAATAATTGATTAAGCTTGGCGATAGTCGAATTGCCGACATAGCCTGTCCCGCTTGACAACCCTAATGGTGTTAGAATTTCTGATCGATATTTCTCCTGAAACTTTATAACTGCTGAACGTGTTAAGTTCCCAAAATAATTTGTTTCTCGACCGAGCGAACCAACTCCAGATGATGCAACCTGTGTATCGGGTGATTGATTTAAAATCGCTTGCAAACACTTAACATCATCTCCGGTCATCTGCTGACTCAAACTGCGGCTAAAAACAATACCCTGGCAAGATGCTGGGATTGNNATCGCCTGCAAACACTTAACATCATCTCCAGTCATCTGCCAACTCAAACTACGGCTGAAAACAATACCCTGGCAAGACGCTGGAATTGCCCCCGACTCCTGAGCTTGATCCAATAAAGCAATCTGTTGTTGCAATTGAGCTAATATAATGCTCAGTCTATTAATTTCCGCTATTAATTCCGTAGCAGTCATTTGACTAACAGGCTTAGATGGTTCAACTGGTGCTGCCGAAGATTCACCTTCTTGACCCATTACGGCAAAATCAGAGAAAGAAGTCGTCGTAGCTGTTAAAGTGTTAGTCGATAAGTTTACCGTCGTTGATAAGGCTACCCATTGAGTTCCATCCCAGTGATATATCTTTAAGCTCGATTCATCAAGCCCAGCGATCTGATCATCAGTATAAGTTATGGTAATGGTAACATTGCCAGAAAATTGAGTCACCGGTTGTCCATTAACCGTGGCTGTCAGACTAAAAGTACTAATTGGTGTTTGGCCACTCGGTGAGGGCGCACCAATCATAATTGTTCCCACTTCTGTTTCTTCAATTGTAATAACAGTGTTGCTCGAAACAGCTCCTGCTGGAACCTCGACTTTCACTTGAGTTAAATTTGAAGTCGTCAAAGTAGTCTGTCCGCCTGAGATTGAAGTTGCTGTCACTTGACCAGTTGTTGTAGTTGGTATTGATGGAATGCTAACAGCTCCTCCTCCGCCCCCGCCGCCGCCGGCAACCACACAAGTATTTCCGCTTAAAGAATAGCCAGAATTACAAGTAATTGCACAGCTTGGATAATCTGCTACCGTCCCGTTTGCCACTGAGGCTATGGCACAATTCAAAGTATAAACTTGAGCATCTGATGCCGGCCCTGGAGTTCCATCTGCATAACAAGCCCTTGCTTTTATGGTTGTTGTCGAAGTAATTTCAATAGCTTCGGTATATTTAGTGCCTGTACTGCAAAGCGTAGCTCCGCTACAAGTCGGAACTTCTCCGTTAGTTGTATAACAAATAGCTGTTGAGGCAGCTGCCGTTAAAGTAACGCTTTGATCTTCATGATAAGTTCCGGCCTCAGGTGAAAATACTGGAACACTTGCCAAAACACCATCTACTCCTGTTTCTACTGTCGGATCTCCTGTTTGATCATTTATTTCCCCTCCAACGATAGAAGCTGAAACCTGTAAAAAAGAAGTTACGCTCAATAATATTATTAATCCTATAATTGAATATTTTTTCATCATAAATGTATTTAGAGTGTTTTAAAGAGAGGGGACGGATCCCCTCTCTTTTTTAACTTCTTTATTCAGGCGCTGCTTCTAAGCTTTCCAAGGCATAACTGGTGGAATAAGATCCCGCTGTTGACCCTTCTGGAATCTTCATCTCAACCGTTATCATAATCTGGCGACCGGCAATATCATCCATGTCGCCGGTTAAGAGTAGAGGATCACTCCATTCGCCTCCTTCATCCAGAGTAATCGCATTCTCAACGTCAGCCGCATTTAAAGATTGGGCCGAGTAGATTCTCATATTGCCTCCAACCTCAATCGTGTCTTCGCCACCAGATAATGTCCAGTCTTCAAATCTCATCTTAAGACTGTTTTCATCCGTTGGGACCCTGACTTCAAATTCCCAAGACCATCCATTCGTGTATGTATTGTCAGCCGTCGCAGTAGTTTTCAGTCGGGCGATATTCATTACTGCTAATTCAACTACTTCTTCAGTTGCCGTTGTGAAGGAATAGTCTCCTTTGACCCAACCGGCAAAAGGATTACCGGCCAAGTCTGTTACATCGGTGGTAATAGTCACGTAATATTCCGTTCCATATTCCAAAGAACTCGCTGGGACAAGAATAGCTTGAGTTTGAGGCGATCCTTCTCCTNNCGTTACTCCTCCGTCTAAAACAATTTCTACATCGCTTTCATCAAAGAGTTTAATGTTAGCATTTTTAATTGTGCTGTGATCCATAAACTCATTGAAGTTGATCACTACGAAATCATTGATATCTACATCGCCAGCCTCATCTACTGGGTAAACTGATTCTACTTCTGGAGCTGTCTCGTCAGGAGGAGTATTGTCCACCGACACTGCAATTGCATCAGAATAACCCAATGGGTCACCGCCTCTGGCTATAATTAGATGAGGGGTTCCATTATCCAATCCTGTCGTATCCCAAGGGGTTGCTATAGCGGTCCAATCACCATTATCAATTCTATATTCTGTGCCGTTGGTCGCTACGATATCGACTTCGCCACTAACAGTTGAGCCAGCCACTGGAGCAGTAATTGTCACAACGGGAGCATTTTGAGCAACCGTAGTGAAGGTGGAGGTTTCTGCTCCATTCATCAAACCATTGGTATCATTTAATGCATTCGCACCAATGCTAATTCTATAAGTCGTACTATTTGTTAATGCAACATAGTTAACTAATAATTTACCATCATCAATTGCTACTGAGTCTTTAACACTTACATCTGTGGTGTCATTAACTATATCAATCTTGCTCGCATCATAAATTGCTGTAATGTCGCTATCAAAGGTCACTGTTGCTGTCCCGCTTGCTATCGTTACATTTAGGGCTCCTTCTGCTGGACTCCATTTAACTGCGCTAATAGTCGTGCTTCTCCAAACTAAATTCATCGTGTCGTTAGCACTATTCCCAGCCAAGTCATCAGCCGTAAAGCTAATAACATATGCTCCCGGGATGTCTGCTGATATTGTAGTTTCAAGCGCTGTTGCTGAGCCAAAAGTTATTGTTCCCGGACCAGAAACCTCAGCCCATTGATAGCTAGCTCCATCAATTCCGGCCAAAACATCAGTTGCCGTACCTGTTTGAGTAAACAACGAATATTTAGTTTGGTCATCTCCAGCACCAACTGTTGGATTTGTCTTATCAATCTTTAACGCTCCAGAAGTCTGAACACTCTGAGCATTGCTTGCATTATCGGCCGAAAGCCATCTTACGTAGTTGGTAGCTGATTCGGTATCAACAGTAACGTCTATAATGCCTTCTCCTAAAACTGAAGTTCCTAAAGATGGATCACACGTATCTGCCGTATCGACACAATAATAAGTAATATATACACCTGCTAAAGCATCGGCGGGGGTAATTCTATAAGTAATGTCGGAAGTATACCAATCATTTGAGCCCAATGTTCCAGCCTGAATAGCTCCAGCAGTTGTCGGAGCTGTTTCGTCATAAGT
>DCTL01000014.1 GCA_002329255.1 Patescibacteria group bacterium UBA1441 | reverse complement strand
AGCTTTTTGCTGAGCTTCTTCTTCGGCTTTATGAGCACGCTCTTCTTCTTTCTTTAAGGACTCTGCTTTAGATCGTTCTAATGCTTCGGCTTTTTTACGTTCAGCTACTTTTTTCTGTTCTTCTAAAGCTTCAGCGGCTACTTTTTGGCGAGCTTCTTCAGCTTTCTGTTTTTCTTCTTCAATCTTCTTTCTTTCTGCTTCAGCCTTCTGTTTTTCTTCGGCGGCCATCGCCTGGGCCTTCTCTTTCGGAGAAGGCTCGGCTTGAGCTGGAGCCGTCTTGCTCCGAGGTCGAATTATTCCTCTTTCGGCTTCGGCTTGACGAATAACAGACTGAGCTTGTTTGAGCATCTCTTCAGCCTTGCTATCTACGACCTGTTTTGTACGACCAGGAATCTTTCCCTGTTCAAGCATCTCCAAGTCTCGCTGCATAGTCCGCACAACGATATTTTGCAACTTGGAAGAAGCCATATTAAAGTTAGTCTTTACTTCTTTGACGAGAGCGGGATTCGGTTGACTTTTGAGGAGCCTTAAACCCAGCTGCTTTCGCCGAAAGATTAATTCTTCCTTTTTCGTCTATCTCTACTACTTTGACCGGAATAACATCTCCGGTCTTCACCACGTCTTCTACCTGACCGATTCGATGGTTGGCAAATTCTGAAATGTGCACTAATCCTTCTTGGCCAGGCAAAAATTCAACCATTGCTCCAAAGTTAAAGATGCGAGTAACTTTTCCTTCAAAAGTTTCACCGACTTCGGCTTCATGAGTCATGGCCAAAATTTCATCAAGAGCTTTTTGTGCTTGAGGGCGATCCGGGCCAGCAACATAGACATGGCCATCATCTTCGAGGTCAATAGTTACTCCATGTTTATCAACTAGAGCATTAATCGTTCTACCACCCGGGCCAATAATCATACCAATCTTACTGGGAGATATCTGTCCACTGACTATCTTGGGAGCCCAGGGAGATAACTCCGTTCGAGGTTGATCAATTGCTTGAGCCATTTGATCAAGAATAAATAAACGGGCTTCTTTAGCCTGAGCCAAAGCCTCAACGATCATTTGCTTGGTTAGCCCCCGAATTTTAACATCGACTTGAATAGCCGTGACGCCTTGGCGAGTTCCGGCAACCTTAAAATCCATGTCACCATAATGATCTTCAGTTCCTTGTACATCAGTTACAATTTTGTACTGATTGTTTCCGGTTACTAAACCAATAGAGATTCCAGCTGCAGGGGCCTTGATCGGAATGCCAGCATCCATCAATGAGAGAGAAGAGGCGCAGACTGAGGCCATTGAAGTAGAACCATTTGAAGAAAGACACTCGGAGACAATGCGAATAGTATAAGGAAATTCTTCAACATCGGGGACGAGAGGACGCAAAGCTTTTTCGGCTAAATATCCATGTCCAATTTCTCTTCTTTTGGTGCTACCAATTGGCTTAACCTCACCAGTTGAATAGGGCGGAAAATTGTAATGATGCATAAAACGTCGTTCACCCATCACCTCCATTCCTTCAAGCTTACGTCCATCTCCGGTTGGACCAAGAGTAACGATTGAAAGAACCTTGGTCAAACCTCTTTGGAATAATCCTGACCCATGAACACGAGGGACGACTGAAACCTCGGCCTGCAGTGGACGAATATCCTTTAATCCACGACCATCAAGGCGCTGATCGTGTTCTAGAACTTGCTGGCGAATAAAATGATAAAGCTCTTCTTCAAGGATAGCCAAACCTTCGACTACAGATTCAGGGTGCTTTTCGTTTAAAAAGTCTTCTACTGAACGATAGAGTCGAGAGAGAATTTCTTTAACTTCTTGTTCAACTTGAACCGGGAAGAGATCCGTTAATTCTTTTTGAACAAATTTCCGAATCTCTTGATCAGCCGATGCCTCTAAAGATATTTTTACTTCTGGTATCGGGAGTTTTTCTGGATTGAATTGTTTAATAATTTCTTGCTGAAACTGAATTAAAGTTTTTAAAACCGGCTCAGCTTTATTTAATCCTTCAATAATTTGAGACTCTTCAGATTCTTTTCCGGCAGCTTCAATCATGTTGATTAAGATCTCTTGGTTTCCCTCAACGGCTGAAAAAGTTAAGGCAATTTCAGCTTGATCTTGCTGCTCATAAGAGGGATTAATCTGCCACTGATCGTTTAGAAAAGCCATTCGGCAAAGAGCCAACGGTCCTTGCCAGGGGAGACGGGAAAGAGATAGCGCGATTGATGTGCCCAATAGCCCCGGGACGTCAGGATCATTAACTCCGTCGAAGGAAAGAATGGTGACAACAACCTGTACTTCATTTTTAAATCCCTCTGGAAAAAGCGGACGAATAGCCCGATCAATTAATCGACCAGTTAGGGTTGCCTCGTCAGAGGGACGTCCTTCACGTCGCATAAAGCGAGAACCCAAGATCTTACCAGCGGCATAATAACGCTCTTCGTAATCAACAGTCAGTGGGAAGAAATCCTTACCATGTTGATCACTGCCGGAACAGACGGTAACCATAACCGTTGTTTCGCCCTGACGGACAATAACACTACTGTCGGCCTGGTTGGCAACCTGGCCAATCCGAACTTCAAATTCTTGTCCGGCAATTTCTTTTTTGAATTGTTTTTCTCCAATCATAATATATTAATTTTTTATCAGGCGGCTGTAGAATTTTTCTTTCATCAGATAACGTCCTGAATTCTGATCTAAATTTATAAATTCGTCAGCAACTTCAATTAATTCTTGAGCCGTAGTTTTTCCGAAAGCGACAATTTCAACGCGCTTGCCTCGGTTTTTTAAGTATTCAACCAAAGGAGCAAAGTCTCCATCTCCCGAAACAACGACTACCACATCTAAACTAGGTGATACGCGAACTGCGTCAATCGCTAATCCGACATCCCAGTCGGCTTTTTTTACTCCGCTGAAAAATTCTTTTAAATCTTTCGCTCGTGTTTCAATGCTTAACTGGGTTAAGGCATCGAAAAAAGCTTTTTCTTCACCACTCTTCGTTCGAATAACATAAGCGAAAGCCCGAATCAACTTTCGTCCATCAACCGCTTCTTTTAAGATCTGGCCAAAATCGACTCGGGTCTTATAGATGTTTTTAGCAGTGTGATAGAGATTTTGGACGTCAATAAATACTCCAACCCGCTGCTCTTTCAATTTTTTCATTTGTTTTTTTCAAGATACCTCAAGTTCCGCCGCCGCCGGTTAATCAAAGCCAGCATACCTCGCCGAGAATGTTTGTCCTTAGGGTGTTTTTCGAAGTGTTCGGACAACTTGTCTAGGCGCCGATTAATAGCCTCGATCTGGGCTTCAGCTGATCCAGTATCCGGATTTTTGTTTTCAGATTTTTCACTCATACAACTGATTGTTAATTAGTGCCCCCACTAGGATTCGAACCTAGAACCTACTGCTTAAGAGGCAGCTACTCTACCGTTGAGTTATGGGGGCCGTGAACGATAAGTGCGCCCGGCAGGACTCGAACCTGCAACCTAATGCTTCGAAGGCATTCACTCTATCCGATTGAGCTACGGGCGCCGAGCTAAAGTCATTTAATCATAAAAAAAACCGCTGGTCAATTGAAAGAAGAGGTTGATTCCGTTAGAATGAAATGATGATTATTCCGAAAGAGATTAAAGAAATAATTACAGTTTTAGAAAAGGCTGGTTTTGAAGCCTATTTAGTTGGGGGATGTGTCCGCGACTCTATTCGCAATGAAGCACCCAATGATTGGGATATTACAACTAACGCTCGCCCGCCAGAAATTGCGAAACTTTTTAAAAGGCATTTTATTGATAATGATTTTGGTATGGTAACGGTTTTAACCGATAGTTCCAATCCAGGCCTCAGAGAAATTCAAGTAATGCCTTATCGAATTGAAAGAGATTATCAAGATCAGCGGCATCCGGGGAAAATTGATTTCATTGACAATCTCCAAGAAGATTTGGCTCGCCGGGACTTTACGATCAACGCCATTGCTCTCAAAGTGGAGAATGGAAAGAATATTTTGATTGATCCTTTTCATGGTCAAGAAGATCTGGCAAATCATATTCTGCGAGCTGTCGGGCAGCCAAATGAGCGTTTTGCCGAAGATGCTTTGAGAATGATGCGAGCAGTTCGCTTAGCTACTACTTTAGATTTTGAGATTGAAATAGAAACGCTTAAAGCAATTCAAGAACAGGCTCGTCAATTAAAAAACATTTCTGCGGAAAGAATCCGAGAAGAACTGGTGAAAATTGTCATGAGTTCGCGAGCGGCTGAAGGAATTGATTTGCTGCGAAGAGTGGGTTTAATAACTTATATTATTCCGGAGCTAGAAGAGAGTTGCGGAGTTGAGCAGAATAAACATCATATTTATGGAGTTTATGAACATTCAATTCGATCTCTGCGTTATGCAGCTGAGCAGAATTTCAGTCTTCAGGTGCGTTTAGCTGCGTTACTCCACGACATTGGTAAACCTCGAACCAAGAGCGGCCAGGGAGAAGAGGCTACCTTTTATAACCACGAGGTGGTCGGAGCGAAAATGACCGAAGAAATCATGAAACGATTGCGGTTTCCGAGTCAAGAAATTAAGCGAGTGGTAAGGCTAGTTCGTTATCATCTTTTCTATTATAATGTGGATGAAGTTGGTGAATCTTCGGTCCGAAAGTTAATTCGCCAAGTTGGCCTAGAAAATATGTCAGACTTAATTCAAGTGCGGATGGCTGATCGGATTGGTTCTGGCGTTCCCAAAGCTAAGCCCTACAAGCTACGGCACTTGGAATATATGATTGAGCGCCTGGCCCAAGATCCGATCTCTACCGAGATGCTTGCGCTGGACGGTCATGACCTGATGCAGTTTCTGAAGATTGGTCCGGGACCGAAAATTGGTCAAATTATGAATATCCTTTTAGACCAAGTACTCGAAGATCCAAAGAAAAACAAGAAGAAGATTTTAATGGAAGAAGTTCAGAAACTCGGTCAACTTTCAGAGATCCAGCTGGCCAAGAGAGCTAAACAAGCTAAGCAAGAAATTGAAAAGATTAGACAAGAAGAAGACCTTTCGATTAGAGAGAAGTTTTATGTTAAGTGACGGGGCATTGTGTAATGGCAGCACGGGGCCTTCGGGTGGCTCTAGTCCGAGTTCGAATCTCGGTGCCCCGACTCTAAGGCTAAAAATAAATATATTTAGCCAATGAACTGGTTTAATTTTAAATCGGAAGAAGTTCTCAAACAGCTGAAAAGTCATTCTTCTGGATTAAGTCGGAAAGAAGTCCAAAATCGATTGCTCGAACATGGCTTAAATAAATTACCGGAAACAAAAGCCGATAGCTTATGGGTAGTTTTTGGACGTCAATTTAAAAATCCTCTGATCTATGTTTTGCTAGCAGCTAGCCTGATCTTCTTTCTGCTCGGCGAACAGGTTGATGGATTAATCGTTCTAGCTGTTTTGATCTTCAACGCCATTATCGGCACTGTTCAAGAAGGGCGAGCCCAAAATACTCTGGCTGCTCTAAAGAAATTTATTGAAACTAATACGACTGTCATCAGAGAAGGACGAGAGTTAATTATTTCTGATACAGAAGTTGTCCCGGGAGACATTATTGTTTTACAGGAAGGAGAAAGAGTTCCGGCTGACGCCCGCGTTATAGAAGCGCATCAGCTCAGAATAGATGAGGCTGCTTTGACCGGAAAGTCGAATCCGATTTATAAAAAAACCGATAGAATTGATCAAAAGTCAGCCTTAGCCGATCAAGTTAATATGGTTTTCAAGGGAACTCATGTGCTAGCTGGAACAGGCTTGGCTGTAGTAGTCGCCACCGGAATTAAAACAGAGATTGGCCAGATTTCAAAAGAGATTATAGGTATTGACTCTAGTTCGCCTCTTAAGGGTAAGATCGAAAAACTATCTCGACTAATTATTCTAGTTTTTTCAGTGGTGGCGGTTTACCTTTTCTGTTTGGCCTGGTTGAGCGATCGGAATATGTTGGAAGCCTTCGAGGCAATTATCGCTATCTCAGTTTCTGTAATTCCCGAAGGATTACCAATCGTCATTACTTTGGTTCTTGCGGCTGGTGTATGGCGAATGGGCAAACGGAATGCTTTAGTCAAAAGACTACAAGCAGTTGAAGCTTTGGGGGGAGCTGAGGTGATGGCTATCGATAAAACTGGAACAATCACCAAAAATGAATTAGTTGTTCGAGAGCTTTATGTTAGAGGACAGCATTTTCGGGTGACGGGAGTTGGATATCAGCCGGAGGGGCGAGTGTTGCTTAACGATCGTCCGGTTCAACAAGAGAAGTGGCCGGAGTTGGATCGGATTGCTCAAGCGGCTGCCTTTACTGGTTCAGCTCGACTAGCTTACCTGGAAGAAGAAGATCGATGGCGGGTAGCGGGAGATCCGACCGAGGCGGCTTTGCAGGTTGTCGCTCGGAAATTAGGATTTCCAAGAGAGAAAATTCTAAAAGAAAAATCAATTATTCAAAGAATTCCTTTTGACTACCAGGCTAAATATCAAGCCGTAATCTTCGAAGAAAATCAGGTAAATAATTTAGTTGTAGTCGGTGCCCCGGAAGTTGTTTTAAGCTTCTGCTCGGGCTGGCGTCAAGGACAACAAAGACTTTCTCTTACAGCTGAAAGACGCCAGGAATTAATTCAAGCTTTCCAATTAATGGCTGAAGATGGATTGCGCGTTTTGGCTTTTGCGGAAAAAGAAGTAACTGGATCATTGGTCCCGAGTAAGATGCCCCGTCTCGACTTTTTAGGATTTTGTGGGATGAGAGATGCCATGCGACCAGAAGCAGCTCGAGCCGTTCGCAAACTGCAGGCTGCTGGTATTAAGGTCGCCATGATTACTGGAGACTATGAGGCGGCAGCTCGAGCAGTGGCGCGAGAAGCCAATATTTTTTTAGAGGGGGATCAAATTTTAAGCGGCTCTGAACTGGATCAAATATCCAACGAAGAATTGGAGATGAAGTTAAATCGAGTTAGCGTTTTTGCTCGCGTTACTCCGGAGCATAAACTACGAATCGTTCGGGCCTATCGTCGTCGGAAAGAAATCATCGCCATGACCGGTGATGGGGTAAACGATGCTCCCTCTTTGATTGCTGCTGATTTAGGGGTAGCAATGGGGCAACTGGGGACTGAAGTTGCCAAGGAGGCGGCTGATATCATTTTGCTCGATGACAATCTAGGAAGTATCGTTACTGCTGTCAAAGAGGGGCGATCTATTTATCGAGCCATTAAACGAGTTGTTCTGTATCTTTTTGGAACCTCAGTCGGTGAGCTCTTGCTTATTGCCACGGCTTTTATGATGCGCCTGCCCTTACCTTTGATTGCCGCTCAGATTATTTGGTTGAATTTAGTAACCGATGGATTTTTAGATGTGGCTTTAGCTTTTGAGCCTCAAGAGTCTAATCTTTTAAAACACCGTCCTCAAAGAAAGAAGCAAAAACTATTCGACTCTTTAATGGGCTTAAGGATTATATTAATGTCAATCCCAATGGTGATTGGAACAGTTTGGGTCTTTAATCAATACCACGAATTTGATTTAGTCAAAGCTCGGACAATGGCCTTAATCACGATGGCTGCTTTTCAGTGGTTTAATGCTTGGAATTGTCGAAGTCAAACCCAATCAGTTTTTCGAATGAATCCATTCAGTAATCGATTCTTAATAGGAGCTTTAACCTTAGTTGTTCTGCTCCAGGTTCTGGTAATTTATCACCCGGGGATGCAGTTAGTCTTTCGAACGACAGCCCTAACAGTAAATGAATGGCTGTTGGCCATTAGTTTAGCGGCGACGGTTCTGATTGGAGAAGAGATGAGAAAGTTTATAGCGGCGCAAATGAAAAAGATTAGGGAGAGGCGTTGGGCTTAATTAGTTTGGCTAATCGAGGGAAATACATAATGGCTAGCGAAACAACTAAAGCCAAACCAATCAGTATTAATGAGCCGGTCAAAGTATTAAGAATCTCTAAATCCAGAATTAAAGCTACGGCCAAGAAGAGAATTACTATTCCACTGACTAGCTTTAAGGCCTGTTCTCTTTTTTGGTTGGATTTAGTTTTAGCCAAAGCGAAAATAATAGAGAAGAGAGCGATAAACTCATCAAAAAGATAGACCAATAAATAAACGGCTAGCAGTAGTAAAAAAATTGTTAGATTAATCTGATGTCGAGCCACAATATTGGTCCAAATCAAAGGCAACGAAAAGGTTAGTGGAAATTCTAAAATTGTTAAGCCCAGGGCAATTACAATTGTCCCGAAAATTATAGTTCCAAAACCTTTGCTTGGGTCCAGCATCTTCTGAATTCTATGACTCAGACGAGATTGATTTTTGGGAGTTATTAAAACTGCTGCTCGGCGATGGCGAAAATAATCATAAATATTAATAGCGGCGAATATCAAAGCAGCTAAGCCAACCAATACTTGAATCAAGTACTGGTAAGAAAAGTGGGCGAAGGTGCTTAAAAAACCAACCATCATCAAGCCATAGGTTAAAGCCACAACGACCAAATAGGTCAGGCCGACAATGACGGCGTTTGACCGAGAACCAGCAGCCATAACAATTCCCAGAAGAAAGACTAGCCCCCCGAGGCAATAGGGGTTTAACCCATCCAGAAATCCAATAAATACCGTTGCCACCAAGAGCGAGGTTGATTCTGGATCAAAACTAATTAAGGAGGGCAGATCAGTATTAGCTTCAGCCGAGACAGATCCCACCCCTAGAAAGAGTGCCCAGACTAGCCCAATCAAGATTAAGGTTAATAATTTATTCATTGCGCCTTGATTGTATCTTATTTTTTAACCGGAGCAAATAGTCGCTAAAGCTCTTTTATGATATCTTAGTATAGAATGACTAAGCAGAATAAAAAGATTACAGCTCAAACGAACCTGGCTCAGATATTAGAACAGCCGGGGGCGATCGATGTTTTATCCCGTTATCAGCTTCCTTGCCTAAGTTGTCCTTTTGCGGCCTATGAAATGGGTCAATTATCTTTAGGAGAAGTAGCCGAACAATATGGTTTACCTTTAGCCGAGATTTTGGCTGAGCTTAATCAGAAAACAGATTAATTCACTAATATGGATTTAGCGCGAGAATTTATTATTAAAATGTTTACGGCCAGCATCTTGTTGTTGATTAGCTGGCCGATGGCTACTGGTGATTTCCCTCCCTCTCTTCTTTGGAAAAGTTCGACTCATCCATTTCCTCTGTCGGAAGGAATTCTTTCAGAATCGTCTTCAATTGAAAATGAGGCCATTTCACCAATTGTTATTGACCAACCCGTTGAAGAGACCCCGGTAGATGAAATTCCGGCAGACGAATCATCGGCTATGAGCAACATTCAACCAGTGATTGAAAATCCGTCGGATCAACTTATTCAATGTCTCTTTAGTTTGACTAATGTGCCTTCGCCAAAAGCAGCCGCTTTTCGGCCAGATGGACAGGAGATTTGGGTAACCTCGCTAATGAATTCTTATCGAGGATTAATTGTCTTTGATGCGATAACCGGAGCTCATCTGAAAAATATTGTCTTGCCGGATGGTGGAGCGGTGGAATTAATTTTCAATCAAGATGGTAGCCGAGTCTATGCTAGCCAAATGGAGACAGCGCGAGTTTTTGAACTTGATGCTCAAACTAAAGAAATCCTCAGAATTCTGCCAACCGGTAGTACCTGGACTAAAGAACTGGCTTTATCAGCCGATCAGAATTGGCTTTATGCTTCTAATTGGGTTGGGAACGATGTTTCAATTATTAATCTTCAGACGGGACAGTTGCAAAGACGTGAACCGACAGTTAAAACGCCGCGTGGGATTTATTTATTCAATAACTTTCTCTATGTCGCTGGTTTTGATAATGGTGAAATTGAAAAGATAAACTTAATCAATGGCCAGGGCGAAGTCATTTATCAAACCGGAGGGGCGATGAGACATATTGTCGGGGACCCCGAGAAGGGGGTTCTTTATGTCTCAGATATGGGCCGGGCTCGGATATATAAAGTTGATTTAGATACAGATCAGGTGATTGAATTTGCACAAACCGATATTAATCCTAATACAATTGCCTTGTCGCCGGATGGTCGGGTCTTAGCTGTTTCAAATCGGGGGCGCAATCATCCTTCGGGCAATTATTATATTCCCGGACTTGAATGGGGCTCGATTCTGTTTTTCGACACCACGGATGGTCAGTTGCTCGAAGCTTTAATTGGCGGTAATCAACCAACTGCCCTTGCTATATCTCCCGATGGTCAGCGATTGGTCTATTCTAATTTCTTGGATCATAATTTAACGGTTTGCCAACTACCGTGTTATGAAGATCTTAAGGCCGCTGGCGGGCAGAGTGATCAATATCGCGAATTTTTAGCTAAGTAATGGCAGGGGTTATTCTGATATGTTATTCTTATATATCTGGGGTTATAGCTCAGTGGTAGAGCGCGGCCTTCGCATGGCCGAGACGAGGGTTCGATTCCCTCTAACTCCACCATGCTTCTATAATGTTAGGTCGCAAACTCAGAGTGATTGACGATCGTATTGGTGCTGGGTCGATATCTTATTTCAGTTGACAGAGTGGTTTTTTTTGTTAACCTTAAGACAGCCTCTTTTGGCTGTCATCCTCTGGGTGTCAGTTGGAAGAGGCTTTAAAATAATTTTAAGAAAATGGATTTAAAAAATTTAGTCGCCTCAGTGGCTCAAATTGCTGAAGAAAATGCAATTACGGAAGAAGAAGTAATTGAGATTATGGAAGATGCCTTGGCGGCGGCCTACAAAGAAGATTATGGGGAGCCAGGGCAGTACATTAAAGCTGAATTTGACCCGAAAAAGGGTGGAGTCTCTTTTTGGCAGGTTAAAACAGTTGTTGAAGATAGTGAAGAGGATAAGCCTCACTTTAATCCACGCCAGCACCTACTTTTAAGCCAAGCTCAAAAAGAAAACGAAGAAGCTGAAGTTGGTGATGAAATTAAAACGTCACTGCCGACCAAAACTACTTTTGGTCGCATTGCGGCTCAGACGGCCAAACAAGTTTTACTTCAAAAAGTGAAAGAAGCACAACGAGAGGCGGTCTACTCTGAATATAAACAAAAAGAGGGCGAAGTTATCTCTGGTATTGTTCAACGAATCGAGCAAGGTTCAATCCATTTTGATTTAGGTCGGGGAGTAATTGGCGTCTTACCGCCCGAAGAGCAGAGTGCCAATGAAGACTTTCATCCGGGACAGAGGAAGAAGCTTTATGTTTTGAGCGTTGATCAGACCACTAAGGGTCCGGCTATTTTCTTATCACGAGCCTATCCAAAATTAGTCTCCAAACTTTTTGAGTTAGAAGTACCTGAAATTAATGAAGGCCAGATTCTGATTAAATCAATCGCCCGAGAGCCAGGTCATCATTCTAAGATTGCAGTAGCTTCAGTTGACGAAAGTGTCGATCCAATCGGGGCCATGGTTGGCCAGCGGGGCATGAGAATAATGGCCGTAACAAATGAATTAAACGGTGAAAAAATTGACATTATTCGTTGGTCAGAAGATCCAAAAGATTTTGTGATCAATGCTTTGGCTCCAGCTAAAGTTTCTCGAGTTGAATTAAATGATCGAAACGAGGCCAAAGTTATTGCTCCCAATGATCAAATTTCATTGGTAATTGGCCGTCGAGGACAGAATGTTCGTTTGGCAGCTCGATTAACCGGTTGGAAAATTGATATTCGAGATGAGTCTGGTCAACGGCCAGCTCAACCTGAGGGGGC
>DCTL01000012.1:48840-58595 GCA_002329255.1 Patescibacteria group bacterium UBA1441 | reverse complement strand
GTCGGCATTGACTCTATCTGGCTAAGTCTAGATGAGAGTAAAGTAACTTCTTTTTCCTGACGAACGATATTATCTTTAGCAGAAGAAATTTTTTCCAGACCAGAAGTTAAAGATGATAGCGTGAAAAAAATTACTAGCCCCACTATTAAATAGGGAAGAAGCGGCTGATATTGCTGGTAACGATTAATTGTTTCTCTGAAACTGCCGACCTCAATTTTATTCTTCATAAAGAAATCACTAGATTAAAATTAAAGCGGGTATCCTTTTCGTTTTTAACTAACGACCTCAAAGTTGCCCCCTGGTACCAATCCTGAGCCTGACTGGTGTAGTTTTTAGCCAATTGGCTAATTGATAAAATATCGCCAGTACCGGTGATATTGAGAACATTACTATTTAAGCTAACCTTGGCTAAGGTAATACCACCGGGAACACTACTAAAGAAGTTCTCTAAGGGTTGACCAAAATCATCGCGATTAGCCAAAACATCTTTAATTCTCCCCAGGCGATCTTTTAGGACTAGAATTAGGGTAATCTTGTCGTTCAAAACCAGTAACTGCTGATTGAGTTCCTGAACATCCTTCCTAAGAGAGTCGCTCTTGCTTTTTAAAATTAAATTATAGCCAATAACAGAAGAAAGGGCTAACAACCAGAGCACCAAAACCACCGCCGCTTTTTTGGCAGCCGTTAGTAGTTTCTCTTTCAGCTTGGTTTTATCCAGCTGACTAACATCTAAAAAGTTAATCCCCTGGTTGTCTGGTGGCTGGGCCATGATTTTTTTACTGTTTCTTAGCCAGGCCGATCGCTACCGAAAAGACTGGCGACTCTTCTTCAAATTGAGCGAAAACCGATTTCTCATAATCTAAGAAGTTAAAGGGGTTGGCCAATTGGACCTCAATCTTGAGATTAGCAGCAATATCCTGGATAACATTAGGCAAGCCGGCTGAGCCGCCGCCTAAAACAATCAACTCCACCGTTTCTTGCTTCTCCTGCTCAAAATACTGAATCGCTTTTCTCATTTCAACGGTAACACTTTTAATTAGAGAAATCATTGCCTGGCGAACTTTGCCTTCCAGGATTTGGCTACTTAGGCCATAGGCCTTTTTATATTCTTCGGCTTTAAATNNGGCCTTTTTATATTCTTCGGCTCGAGAAGCATCGATCCCCAACTCGTCAGACAATGCTCTAGTTAAAGCTTCCCCGGCCACTGGAAATGATCTGGTTAAATAAATTTGGCCAGAGCGAACAATAGCAAAGTTACAGCTCTTAAAGCCAAAATCAACAATCATAGTATTAGGTTGGTTAGGACCGATTAGGGCCCGACTTAAGGCAATCAATTCTGTTTCTAAAGCCAGAGGGGTAATCTTAACTAGCTCTAGAAGATGAAGATATTTTTTAACTAAAGTATTGGGGGCGGCAACTAAAAGAACCTCCATAATTTTTTCCTTCTCGTTCCTCTCAATTACTTGATGTCGCAGCACCGCCTCATCCAAAGAAAAAGGAATGAAAGCATCGGCCTCATACTGAAGAGAGGAAACCAGCTCCTTATCGGACATTAGCGGCAGTTTAACCACCCGGCTAGCAATTTTGCCCTCGGGCAGGGCAACAATAATCTGTTTCCGATCCTGAATACCAACATCATCGAGAAGTTTTTTGACTGCTTCAGCAACCATCTCCTGATCACGAGGAGCTTCTGAAGACAGGCCTGGTCTCGGAGTCGGCGCTTTTCCCAATGCCACCAAACGAAACCGGCCATTAATCTGATTAACCTTAGCCACTTTAATGGAAGATGAGCCGATATCCAAACCAACAGCACTCATGATTTAAGATTAAAAGAAAGGGGGAGGATTGTCAATTCTTCCAAAGAAAATTATCAGTTACGAACCAGAATAACTTTACTAAAAGACTGCTGAGCGACATCTTCCTGGCGTAATGCCGATTCGCCCACCTGAGAAAGGGTGAATTCAATTGTTACCTGGTCACCGGTACCAACAGTTTGGCAATCAAATAAGCAACTGCTTAACCAAGTCTCGTTTTGGTTAGTTAACGGCGTAACCGTCCCGGCGCTCTGCGAAGCCAGGTAACCATCCGAACACAGAAAGGTTATTCTCTCGTTATTAGTATCAACGACAGAAACCCAGCTATTATCTTCGGCACACTGAGGACTGGTCCCGCCGGTAATTTTTTTAGTCATTACCTCCAAAGCAAAACTACCGCTTTGACGAACCTCCTTAATTAACTCAGCCTTAGTATTACTTTTTAAGATAGAGAGAAGAGAGCTGACTAGCAACACCCCTAAGCCAGCAAAAACAGTAACTACTACCAGCAATTCTACTAAAGTAAAACCGGAAGAAGAATAATTACTAAAACGGGACATCTTCATAAAACTAGTATTTAGTTAAATAGGTCGTGGCGATTTCGCTATGATCGCCGGCAGCGTCATGCCAACCGGTAGTAATAACAACTTCCAATCGGCCGCTATCGCTTTGCCTTAAAACCAGCTGACGAGCAAATTTCTGAGCCACTAATTCGCTCTCGTTTTCCCAATCGCAACTACCGCTAATATTAAAGCTAAGATCGGCTAAACAATACTGACTGCCGGCCGCTGAACCATAGTTCCAAAGGCTACTCCAGCCTAACTCCTTTTGAACTCTTAGCCACTCCGAGGCTTCTCGATTCAGCTCCATTGCCTGAGACTGATGACGAGAAAATTGAACGTTACGAACACCAATTACCGCTCCTACTAATAGGCCGACAATTATCAAGGCACTAATAGCAATGGCCACCACTACTTCAACCAAAGACTGACCGGATTGTTTTTTTTTAATTAATACCATAACTAATCTCTCCGCTAGAATTAATTTCCAATACTCTCGTCAAACCGGGAGAGTTAACTAAAGAAATCGTTAAAGTAATTGCTTCNNCTCACCATACGAAAAAGTATTTACTAAAATAGGCGAGCTCTCTGGGCAAAGGGCAAAAGTCCGGTATTCCCGGTTTGAGGAATCAAAATCTAGACGATAGCCCATAAGGTCGTCGGTGCAATCGGCTGGCTTCTTGCCAGTCATAGCCCAACCACGAATCTGACGAAAATTGTTTTTCAACTCGTCGGCGGCCGAATTAAGCAACTGTCGATTATTAAAATTAATATAAGCCGCCAGACTCAGCCCCGAAAGAACCATCACAATAGCTATAGAAACCACAATTTCTATTAAGGTAAAACCGGCCGTTTTTCTTATCAAATTAATTTCATCCTAATTTAATCTAAACTGAAAAGCAAGTCAGATAAGAAGAAACTATCAGCAAGTTTTTTCGCCCAGAGGACCAAAGCAACGATTAGTCTCGTTTTTTTCCGAATAAATTATTAAAGTATAATCATCACTAGCGCCAGTATAAGAATACTCTCCGCCAACTGACGGTTTGGGATCGCTGGGAATAGGGGACATATAGACATTACCACCGCTGCTCAAAACACCGCCAAAAGTAATCGAAATCGGATAATGACCTTCATCGGCCCGATACATTTCTAAGGCAGCCCGAATTTGCTCAGCATCCGATAAACGCTTGGCATCACGAGAACTTCTATTAGCCGAAGAATAGGAAACGACTCCAATTGCCGTTAGTAAAGCCACGATTGTTGTCGCTACCAAAACCTCAATTAAGGTAAAACCATTACTTCTCATTTTTATTGTAAATTAGAAACGCAGAAGTTCTCCTCCTCGCCGGTAAAAGTACCATCGCCCTCCAAGTCAGCACAATATTGATATTGATTGGCATCACATGTTCCTAAAATATAGCTGCCCCCCTTAGGATCAACCGGCAACCCGTTAGGCAGATAATTGCTATCTCCGCCAATCGTCCCGCAACCTACCGGATAGGAGCCGTCATTATCGGCATAATATTGCTCCATAGCATTTTGAATAGCCTTCAGATCCGCCTGTCGTTGAGAATCGCGAGCCTTTTTTTGAGCCGAAGAATAGGATACTGTCGCCAGCGACGCCAGTATCCCAATAATAGCAATAACAATCAATAATTCTAATAAAGTGAAGCCCTTTCTCATTTCCGTTAATCTCATCTTAACTCCCAAAACAGTTCTTAGTCAAATAACAAACTAAAAAGCAACGAGACCAATTACTNNAATTACTTCTAAGGCTCAGTCCTAACTACCCCTAAACCATCGCAAAGCTCGATCTCTTCGCCAGCGGAATCGGATTGGTTTTCCAAACAGGCTACTATAGTATACCTAGAAAAATCACTCTCGTTCCTCTGATAAGAATAAGACTCGCCGGTAGAGGGATCGCAGGGAATTTCTTTCATATAAACCTCTTCACCATATTGAAGCGGTCCGCCGCAAACCAGATCAACCGGATAAATTGGAGTTTCCTGATCAATCTTATAAAGCTCCAGCGATTTTTGAATTTGCTCCAGATCCGATTTCCGCTGGGCGTCGCGAGTCCGTTCCCGGGCAGCCATATAATTGGGCACAATTAGGCCGGCTAAAATGCCAATGATGGTAATCACTACTAAAAGTTCAATTAAGGTAAAGGCTGGCTTGGGAGAATCAAAGATATCGACAAAGTTTCTTTTCATAAAATAAAGTCCATTAATAATTTAGGGCTGCCCTTCTTCCTGACAGCTAATATTCGAGCTAGCTAAGCAATAAAGACAAGCGGTGCCACTACCACAATTAGTATCGGCATAGCCGCCGTCATCTGCGCTGATACACTCTCCCTCCGAAAAGCAGCGATCTTCACCGTGCTCAATATAAGAATAAAGCCTATAGTAGCCGCCACTATCATCAGTATTGTAGAAGTAGACTAAACCACTAGAGGGATCATTGGGCAAATCTTTCATATAGACGGTGCCATTATCGTCTTCCAGAGCACTGCCCCAAGGTAAACTATCCGGATAGCGATCATAATCGTTATAATACATCTCTAAAGCTTTAGCCACCGAAGAAAGATTTTCTTTCCTCTGGGCATCACGGGAGCGCATCTGAGCGGTGTGAAATTGACTTAAGCCAATCGCCGACAAAATACCAATAATTACCACCGAAACTAAAATTTCAATTAAAGTAAAACCAGAACGCTCTTTGGTCATATTAATTTAATATAACAGAAATTTTTAATAGGGCATAGATTTGCCGGCATAGCCTCCGCAACCGCTATCAAGAAAAAAACAAAGACTAGCCGGATAGCATTCCTCAACATCAGGAGGGCAACCCCCATCATCAGGACGACAATATTCAACCGCATTACAAGCGCAGCGATTATTTTCATCAGCCTGGCAAATGGCACACTGATTAACACCGGTACAACCAACAGCATCAGATAAAATTGCCTCCCTTACTAAAGCAACATTAGGCGAAGAAATGCCGTAATTGTAGGCTCCAGCTGGGCCACAGCCCGAGGCACAACCGACTTCAACAATAACCGGGTCACTCTTCCAAAATAAAATAGCATAAAGTCGAAAATACTGAGGACAATTGGTATCCTCCGGAGAATAATAGTAGGCCTCATTAGTATCCGGATCATGAGGAATATTATTTAAATAAGGATTTAAAATAGCGGGATTATTCTCATAGGAGGTTTGATCCGGGTAGCAATCATTATCGGAATAGTACTCCTCAAGGGCAATGCCAATTCTATTTAAGTCTGCCTTACGCTCCGAATCGGCAGCTCGATCCCGCTCTCTTAGGGGACTAAAATAAGCGAAAATTATTACTATTAAAACAGCAATAATAGCAATTACGATTAGCACCTCTATTAAGGTGAGGCCAGAATATTTTTTAGACATTAATCAGAATAGATAATTTATCACTAAGCCAGCTAACCAATCTCCCCAAAACAAGGTAACCAGAGTCGCTAAAATCAAGAACGGCCCAAAGGGAACAGCCGTTTTTAGATTAGCTTTGCCAATTAGCATCAGTATGATGCCGACAAGGGCTCCTGTCAAGAAAGCCAGATAAAGAGCCACCAATATATTAGGAAAACCTAAGAGAAAACCCAGTAAAAAACCAAGCTGAATATCGCCCAAGCCCAAACCTCGTTTTTTAGTGATTAAATAAAGGCCGTAAAAAAATAACCCTGTTACCAAAGAGTACTAAAAAAACTACCCAGGTTATTACCATTGATAAGATGATAGATTAAAACCAAAGCCAGAGCCAGATAAATAGCCAAATCATAAATCAAACGATATTTAAGATCGGTAAAAAAGATAATTAAAAATAACAAACTAATTGCCAACCGCAATAGGATCAGCCACCACGAAAGATTGAGCGATAACTTAACCACTAAAATAAAAGTTGTCCCTGTCGCTAATTCTATTAGCGGTAACCAGGGAGGAATTTTGGCTGAGCAGTAACGACAGCGACCACGGAGGGAAATAAAAGAGAGGAGGGGGAAAAGATCGTTCCAGATTAAGGGGTGATGACATGATTCGCAGTAGGATCGTCCACGGACAAAATCTTCATTTCTCGCTGTTCGATCAATTAAAACATTTAGAAAAGAACCGACAAATAAACCACAGACAAAAATAAAGACCCCCACCAACAATTCCATTGTGTCTTACTTTTTTATCAATCTTATCAGCACTACCAACCAGGGCTAGGAGAACTGCGTCTTTCCTAGCCCTTATTTTCCTAAGGCAAACAGATCATACAGGCCGTAGCGGATTCCGAATCTCCCGCACCAACACAGTCAGTACCGGGACAAGCATTGGCCGGAAAATCACTGGGAACATCGCCATAATCAGCATGAGCTGGGGCATCGGTATCACAGCGGCTCCAAGCTTCTTCTCTAAAAGATGATGATCGGGGGACAAAACAAACATAAGTGCTATCTCCTTGCTCGCCCCTGTTATAAATATACAGGTGCCTTGCTCTCTCGGCCACAATACGGCTCACATAAGATTCCTTTATCTCTGCTGTCCCGCCGGAAGAAAGCTGCTCTAGGGCAGCAACACTATCAACCCCGAAAGTTTGGTCAGCAGCGCTAACCTCTACCGCATCAGTCTCAGCAGCCCCATAAACAGCGGTATTCTCGCTATTACCGCCACTCATCCAAGGATAATAGCCCTTCGTAGAATAGTAGCGTTCCACGGCATTAATTAATTGCTCAGCGTCAGATTTACTCGAAGTATCACGAGAGCGATTAATTTGTTCTACCGGATTAATGGCCGACAGAACCGCCACTGCCAAAATTCCCAACAAAGTAATAACGATTAATAATTCAATTAAGGTAAAACCTTTATTCCTCATGTTGGATAATTTTAATTACCTTTGTCTGAAGATTCATGAGTATTATTCACAAACATAACTGACCGCATTACAGGTCTGATCGTAACCAGAAAACATAGCACTGTCGATACACCAGGTACGACCACCAGCTTGTAATGTGGCTTCAGCACAGTATTTCGTAGTTGGTGCAGCAGGAACCATTGTTAAGTCTTGTGCATTATCGTTTATTTCGGCTACCAAAGATACAATCGTGGGATCAGCGCTACCCGTTTCTTTAACCTGACGATAGTCTCCGTAGGCTCCACGACTAGCCTCAGCTGCTACTCGCAACTGTTGCATAGCATTAATAGTGCGAGCATCTTTGGCTCGAGATTGAGCAACGGGAAAAGTGACTAAAGTAATCGCCGCCAAGATGGCAATAATAGCGATAACCGTTAGCAATTCAATTAATGTAAAACCTTTATTGTTCATAATATTAATAAATAGTTAAGCTATATAGATAATAACAAAAATTAATTATTTCACAATAGTATTTTACTTATTTCCTGATCAAAAAACCCGGGCGAACCGGGCTTTTGAAGGATAAAATAAAGTCTAAAATCAAGGAGTGGCACAAACAGTTCCGGTCCCGCAAACATAGTCGTATCCCGAGAAGAGAGTGCTATCGACACACCAGGTGCGAGAACCTGCATTCAAAGACGCAGAAGCACAGTAATCAGCTCCCGTTACAGCCGTAATATTAAGTGTAACTGATCCAGGAATATTGGCCTCGATTTCAGAGATCAAAGATGAAACTGTGTCGTCGCTCGCCATTGACGTATAATTTCCATAAGCCCCACCGTACGCCTCAGCCGCTGTTCGCAGTTGTTGCATACCGTTAATGGCCCGAGCATCAGCCGCTCGAGCTTGAGCCATCGGGAAGGTGACTAAAGTAATCGCCGCTAAGATGGCAATAATAGCGATAACCGTTAGCAANNTGTAAAACCTTTATTATTCATAATATTTTAAAATAAATCCCATTAATTATTCTTTAATTATCCTATCATATAATCTTAACTCCAGCAATATCTTATCCGCCCAGAGCCGCCATCTGTACGGTAAAGATAGGTAAAAAAACAGATAGGACCAAAAATCCAATTAAACCTCCCATAACTAAAATCAGAATAGGCTCAATCAAACTCGTCATGTTGTCAACTTTACGTGATATCTCATCCTGATAGAAGTCAACTACTTTAATTAAAATATTGCCTAATTGACCAGTTTGTTCGCCAACTTCAACCATCTGAACAACAAAAGGATGGAAAAGCCTCGGATAGGACTTTAGAGCAGTGCTAATTCTCTCCCCGCGAATCACCCGTGTTTGAACTCTTTCTAAAGCATCATGATAAGAACTGTTACCCACCACCTCACCTGTAATTTTTAGTGCTTCTGAAATTGGTAATCCCGATTCGACCAAAACTGACAAATTTTGAGAGAAACGAGTCAAGTAAAACTTCTGGAAAAAATCACCCACGCCTAATGGTAATTTTAAAATCCAACCATCAAGCTTTGTTCGCCCTCGAGGACTTCGCAACCATCGAATTAGAACAAAAATCGCCACCACTAAAATACCTAGAATAACTGGCCCAAACCAGCTAGTCATTAATTCAGATAAACCTAATACAGCATGAGTCATAGCTGGTAAGTCTTCATCAAATTGCTCTAAAGCTTTAACTAGATTTGGAATGACCACGATAGTTAAGACAATGAAAGCCAGAATGGCAACGACTAGAATAAAGGCTGGATAAATCATCGCTCCCTTGATTTGAGACTTGAGCTTGTATTCTCGCTCTAAGTGATCCGCTAAATACTCCAAGGAATCGCCCATCCGTCCCGAAGCTTCTCCTGACTGAACGACGCTAATAAAAAACTTACTAAATGTTTTTGGATGCTCAGCAAGAGCTCGAGAAAGAGACAACCCTTCTTCGACCCGAGCAGCCACGTTTAAAACAATATCACGAAAAGTTGGATTGTCGCTTTGACCCGCTAAAGCTTGCAAGGCGGAAACAATCGGAATATTACTTTTAATCATTACCGCAAATTGTCGAGAAAAAGCCGCAATGTCTTTGGCGCTAGCACGTTTTTTAAAGACAATCTCTCTTTTCCAAATTGACTCCTTTTTCGCCGGAGCCAACGAAACTACATAGAGTCCCTGCTTTTGTAATTCTCGAAGAGCCGCGTCCTCGCTGACGGCTCGTAAGACACCTTCCTTCTTGTCGCCTCGTTGGTTACGGGCTTGGTATTTATAATCCATGTTAACTAATTCTGATAAGTATATCTCTCAGCTCATTCGGTCGCAAGGAATAAGCTAAAGCTTTCTCCGGTGAGATCCGGCCTGATTCAACCAATTCGGCCAGAGATTGGTTCATTGAAATCATACCTACATTCGCTCCAGTTTGGATAACTAAAGGAATTTGAGCAATGTCGTTTTTGCGAATTAAATTACTGACAGCAGAAGTATTGATTAAAACCTCGCAAGCGG
>DCTL01000012.1:41745-48805 GCA_002329255.1 Patescibacteria group bacterium UBA1441 | reverse complement strand
ATCTGGTTCTGTTGAGAAGCGGGGAAAACATCAGCCAGTCGATGAATAGTTTGGGCGGTATCATTGGTATGCAGAGTGGCAAAGACTAGGTGACCTGTTTCAGCCGCTGTAATCGCTGTCGCAATTGTCTCTAAATCACGCATTTCTCCCACGACGATGACATCCGGATCCTCTCGCAAGGTTGCTCGCAGCGCTCGAGGAAAATTAAGAGCATCAGAATGAACCTCTCGCTGGGCAATAATTGATTGATCGTCCTTAAAGATATATTCAATCGGATCTTCAATGGTAATAATGTGTTTTGGCTGACGCTGATTAATTTCATTGACCAAAGCCGCTAGGGTCGTTGATTTCCCTTGACTAGACGCCCCAGTCACTAGAACAAATCCTTGGGCATTATGCGTAAATTCCTTAAGGACTAAGGGCAAATTTAACTCTTCAATCGTTTTAATTTGGCTGGGGACAATGCGCAAGGCTAAACTAACCTCGCCTCTTTGATAAAAGACATTTACTCGAAATCGGATGTCTTCTCCGCCTCGACAAGAAAAATCAATGTCTTTTTTCTTTTGAAAAATATTATATTGAGCTTCGCTCATTAAATATTCAGCCAGCCCTTGAGTGTCCTCCGAACAGAGAGGCTCGATTCCAGACAAGGGATCTAGGCGACCCGTTACCCTAGTAATCGGCGGATGACCAACCATGAAATGGATATCCGAAGCTTCAGCCGCTTGAGCTTGATTCAACCAATTTTCAAATTTTTCACCAATATTTAACATTAGCTTTCGGTCGTAGTTCTAATTACCTCTTCAATTGAAGTTATTCCTTCGACCACTCGAATTAAACCAGATTGACGCATGGTAATCATTTGTTGCTGCTTCGCTTCTTCAGAAACTTTCTCTTCACTGGCACTTTTAAGCAAGACATCAGCTAATCGTTCCGTCATCTTTAAGACTTCAAATACCCCTAATCGACCTTTATATCCGGAAAAATTACAGGATTCACAACCCACCGGCTGATAGATATAAAGAGGGTCAGGCAAAGTATATTTCTTCTGAAGATGAGCAGGTAGAGATTGATAGTTCTTTTGAATTAACTCTCTCTGAGAATCAGTAGCCACAACTTTTTTCTTGCAGTGTGGACAAAGTCGGCGGACCAGCCGTTGGGCAATGGCTAATCTTAAAGTTGGTCCAACTAAAAACGGATCAACTCCCATATCAATTAAACGAGGGATAACTCCGACAGCATTATTCGTGTGTAAAGTCGATAAAATAATGTGTCCGGTCAGTGCAGCATGAATAGCTAAACTGGCCGTTTCATCATCACGAATTTCACCAACCATAATCACGTCCGGATCTTGTCGAACCAGCTGACGCAAACCCCGAATAAAACTATAGTTAATCTCCGGCCGAATTTGCGACTGATTGACTCCTTCAATAAAATATTCAACCGGGTCTTCAAGAGTGACTACATTTGCCTCCTCGCGATTTAATAATCTCAAGAGACTGTATAGGGTAGTCGTCTTACCTGAACCAGTCGGACCAGTAGCTAAAATCATTCCAAAAGGCATCTTAATTGCCTCCTTCAAAATAGCTTCCTGTTCGGGCAGGGCTCCTAATTTTCCAATTTCGGCAAATCCCTGTTCCGGATCCAAAACACGAATCGCCGCTTTTTCTCCTTGAGTTGTTGGGAGAGTAGAGATTCGAAAATCAATTCGGCGATTTTGAAAGCGAGTCGAGAATCGTCCATCCTGAGGAACACGTGTTTCATCAATTTTTAAATGAGACAATATTTTTAAACGTGAAATAACTGCAGCGTGGACTTTGAGTGGCAAGAAGAGGCTCGAATGGAGCATCCCGTCCAGCCGAAAACGAACCCGAAGACGATCTTGCATCGGCTCAATATGAACATCGGAAGCTTTCCCTTCAACCGCTTCTCTGAGAATAACAGCCACCATTTTAATGACTGGTGCTTGCTCCATTGTTCGCTCAGCTTCCGAAACATCGCCCTTTAAACTCAGCTCCCCTCTTTCTCTCTCTAATTCGCCTTCAAGGCTCTCCAAAGCCTCTTTCACTTCTCGTTCGGCTGTTTGATATTTATCTAGAATGCCTCGAAAAACCGAAGGCGAAATTAAAAACAAGCTATACTCAAAACCACTCCGCCGACTGAGAAACTTGAGAGCTTCGCGAGCCTGAATATCGTGAGGATAGACCATTCCAATCTCGACCAGATCATCTTTTCGACCAATAGGAATTAAGTTATAGTGTTCGGCTGAATCGCGCGGAATTAAACTCAAAATCTCCGAAGAGATTGACTTCGGTACTTCAGCGATTAAGGGCAGATCTAGGACCTCACTCTTAATCTGGAACAGATCACTTTCAGGAATTAACTTATCGGCGATGATCAACTCTTCCGCTTGCTGACCAGTCTCGATTACCTTTTCATTTATTTCTTTAACCTGTTTCTGGGTGAGTTTGCCCTTTTGGACTAAAACTTTAAGTAAATCCATAACAAGGTTATTCGCTCTCGGTTTCCACCTCGGTTTCTACTTCTGGCTCTATTTCCGGCTCTTCAATTTCAGCTTCCGGCTCGGCGGCCGACCATTCCAAGATGTTGATCCGACCCATTGCTCGGTCCGGATAACTGATATGATTGAATTGAACTAAGGTAGCCAAATCAGCTGAGCGTAATAAGCTTTCATCAATTTGAATGCGTTCCCCGTAATAAGGGTCCACCGTTACTTGTAGCCAGGGCATAATAAAACCACGAACAACAAAACCAATACCTAAAAGTAATAGCAAGAACACAAAAAGCAGCAGATATTTAGTGCTTTTTTTAAATTCGTAGTTTGCTTCAGCCATAATCAATGAAATTATTCTTGATAAAAGAAGGTTTCAATACCAACTCGATAAAGGTGATGATCCATATCTTGATCTTCCCGAGCGTCAATATAGGATACGCCGACCAAACGTGAAGATCCTTCAATAACACGAACGAAATTCTTCAGAGAAGGATAACGACCAGTTAATAAAACATCAAATTTAATCGCTTTCACCTCACCGGCTCCACGCTCATCCTCCGCCGCCAAGAGGGGTGAATAATAGACCGTTGCTACATTTTCCGGCCGGAGCAAAACGAGCCCACTTTCACTGGCCTTTTGAGTTAAGAAAACCATCAGTGAAGGAAAATCTGGATAGAGGGGCAAAGCTGAGCTAATTTTATCTAAGGCAATCTGATGCTCTTGTAGTCGCTGATTTAGTTCAAACATTTCTTTCAATCGACTTTCTCGTTCATCCAACTCGCTTTGGCTAGCATTCATTTGGCGCATTAACGAAACAAAACCTTCATACTCAGGTAATGTCATAAAAATCATAATACCAACGGCAATCAGAAAGATAACTAATGCTGAAAAGATGTAGTTTTTCATGGTTGACGAACTAATGCTGGATCAAATTCAATAATCGCTCGAAAAGTGATCCAACCTTCTTTATCTCGGAGATAATTACTGGTCTCCACTCGTTTAACTCGAGGATCATTATTAAAAACCAGCAACTGTTCCCCCACAACATTATAGGTCTGAGTCATTGCTTCCAACTGGAGGCGATTCTCTGGAATGTTGATCGAGAATTCTTTATAAAGTACCCCCGGGTGAGCAGTCTCCTCAATAAAATTCATGATCCGTGAGGTTAAATATCGCTGATTGAGCAAATCACTAAATTTAACAATCTGGGTTTGATAATTACTCAACCGTCGCTCTAGATCCTCGTTAGCCGCAGTCCGGAGATCAACCGTTCGTTGTCGAATATCCTCAATCTGTTCAGTTAGATCGGCGGAGCTAATCTTAAAAAATATCCGACCACCGATTGCCGCACCTAAAAAAATCAAAGAAATAACCAGCATGGCATTGAGCCACCATGGCGGACGAGCTTTAGCACGAGGAATAATTTCAGCCATTTTCTTTAGATAATAACTAACCTAATTATAACAGCGGTTATTGAAAATAAAAGAGTTTTAAAAATTTCGAAGAGAGGCGCCGACCGCCACACTGAATGCCGGACCAATATCTTGCACCACTGGTTCTAGAATCGAAGGATAGTCTAGTTTATCAAAAGGTCTGGCTACTTGCACTTTTGTCTTTAAGGCCCCCTGAAGATAGTCTTGTACTCCCGGAACCCGCGTCGTCCCTCCGGCCAATAGCACTCGTGGCCGCTGATCCGGTACTACTTCTCGGGCGCGAAGAGTCCGCCAGGATTCATTAAAGGCACTAACTAAAGAAGACATGGCATTGGTCAGAGCATGAATGACCTCTTCTTCGCTAGCTTCAAATCCTTTTTGATCAAGTAGTTCTTTAGCCGCCGCCAGCTCTAAATTGAGTTTTTCTGAAATATTTTTAACAATTTTCTCGCCCGCCACATCCAGACTATGGCTACTTTGCAAACCATACCGATCACCAAAACTAAGAGTGGTGCTCTTGGAGCCAAAATCGATTATGCAGAGAGGCTGATTGTCTTCAGGGGCAAAGACTCGAAAAAGCGAAAAAGCTTCCGGTTCTAAAACAAAATTAGAGACCCCCACAGCTTNNCCTGCCGATACTGTTTCATAGTTTTCTTTGGAATCGCAACCGCCAGAATATGAAGAGGTTTATCTTTGTCGCTTTTGCTGGCTGGTGGTCCAACCTTTTTCCAATCCAATACAATTTCAGTCATTGGAATAGGAATGTATTTTGAAGCATGAAAATTAATAACTTTAGCCAACTCCCCACTACTCATGGCCGGCAAATCGAAGGTTACAAAAAAACTTGAAAAATCAGGCAGAGAAAAAACCACTTTTTGAGGTTGAATGCCCGCCTCTTCAAAACATGACCTAATCGCCTCTATCGATCGTTCGCCGGCTAGAAATAAGGTTTCTTTTTCAAAAGCTCGAAAAGGCTGACCATCATAAGTGGCTGATTCTAGATGAGCGTAATTTCGAAGCGACGTCTTTTTTCCAAATCGACTAACTTCAACTACCTTAACCGAGGCGCTACCAATGTCGATTCCAATAAAACGAGGGAAAAGTTTACCTAAAATACTCATTTTAATAATGGAAAATAGCTACTAATGGACTTTGGTCGGGCATTTGGTTAGCATTAACCGCGTGCACTTTCTGTCCCTGTTTAAAAACCCAGCTGGCAGCCGTATCAATCAGATCAACATTTCCGGGAGAAGGATCGTTTTCTCGAATTTCAACTATCAATTTTTCAGGGTCGAAAACGCCCCAGCATTCTTGATCCAGCGCCACAAATAAAGTCTTCACCCGCCCCTGGACAGCAGCTATTACTATTTCTGAGATCTGATTCGAAGTCTGTCCAGTACCGTGTAACTTCTGATATTCAGCCTGGTCACGTTCTCTTTCTTGTTGGAAATACGGCGCTACAACAGCCCAAGCAGCCGCCTGGAGTTTGTCTGATTTCATTTTGTCAGGGTTACCGCTGACCACCGCATCTAATAGGTGAGGATAACTGTTTGCTTTTTGATAAATTGGTAGAAAATATTCAACACTCGCCAAAACTAACGGTATTTTTTCTTCAGCTAAAAATTCATTTAAGACGTGATTAACCTTTTGAAAATATTGCCGGAGTTTATCTTTTAAACCCTCCTCCAATCCACCGTGACCATGAAAAATCTTTTTACCATTTTGACCTAAATTATGAAAACTCAAGACTTTGGAAGGCTTTTCAGAAACGGCTTCTTCTAGTCCCTGTGGTAAATTGATTGCCGTAACTTCTTCCAAATGATAAGGAGATCCTCGAAAAAGTCGAGCCTGTTTTTGACTTAAAGCCAAGACATAAAAACGCCAATGACGACAGAACAAAGGCAAAATCGGCTTAAGATAAAAGTGGCGACTAGCAAAAACCATTTCTTTTACTGAAAAGGGCAGACGATAAATAGCTGAAAAACTATTCCCCAAATAAATAGCCAGCCCCTCCCCCTGATATTTCCAGAATATTGTATTCTGCAACAGATCACGCGCTGGTTCTAAGAGCTTATTTACCTCTGTTGGACGATGCCCTTGCGATAAAAGATCCTTTTCGGCTTGAGCTAAAAGATTTTTTAACTTTATCTGATCCCGACGTGGACGAATCCCGATCCGTTGAGTATCCATAAAAATAGAAACAGCCGGCCCCGAAGAGATTTGGGTCAGCTTGTTAAGGTCTTCTTCGGAAATTTGACTAGTTAGAACGCCTTCTTGGTAATAGTTAACCATGGAAATAAGTTAGCTTATTATAACGGAGTTTTTACTCCGGAGCAAATACGCTCTTCTTGATTAATAATTATCAATTAAGCAACCAGATAGTCCAATTTAACACCCCTGCAAAGGTCACCCATGCCCAATAAGGAATCAAGAGAACGGCCGCTAATGATCGAACGTGAGCGAAGGCCATGACTAAAGCAAAAATTAAACCCCAGAGCAAAATAATCATCATCAATCCCCAGAAAGGACTTTGAAATCCAAAGAAAGCAACCGACCAACCAACATTAACCAAGAGATGAACTAAAAACAAAATAAACGCCGAGCGAGAATCCTTATTTTGCAGTCCCGATCGCCAAACCAGATAGAAAGAAAAACCCATCACTGCATAAAGCATCAGCCAAACTGGAGCAAATAACCAGTCCGGTGGAGCGAAGCCAGGTTTGATCAAGGACTGATACCAGTATTCAACCGCGGGCCGGGTAAAGATAGATCCAACAGCACCAGCCAGATAGCAAATAGCTAAAGAAATAGAAAGTCGAATAATATTTTGCTTGGACATATGAAAAATATTTAATCTTTAATTTCAAAAACCTTATACCGAGATCGGTGACCTTTAACCAAAATAACATTTGAAGATGCTGTTTGAAAATGATTGGCCAAAGCCTTGACAATCGCCTGATTAGCCTGTCCTTTTATTGGCAGCTCCTTAACGGCAACTGAGTATTGATCTTGATCAATTTGACGAACCTGTTCCTGTTTGGCTCCCGGCTTAGCCTGAACTAATATTTTCATCAGAGGTAAACTATATTAATGGCGGAGGGGGTGGGATTCG
>DCTL01000012.1:0-41720 GCA_002329255.1 Patescibacteria group bacterium UBA1441 | reverse complement strand
TCTAACCGTTCTCTATCTACTTCTTAGCGATTAAAATTACGCCACATCTGGCTCGCTCGAGGACGATCGTCGCCAACGTATTTACTAGCCGCCTTTTTCGCATAGGGTTGTTGGCATTCCGAAGAAAGCTCTTCAAAAATCATTTGGGCAATTGGCATTTGGTAATAAAGCAGAATAGGAATATTAGCCGTATTGTGAAGCTCTAGAGTCATTTTCAGAGTATTACCCGGATCAAGAAATCCAGCCGTTACATGGATTAACAGCCCCATGCGCCCGATGGAGCTTTTACCCTCCAGCCGACCAACGTAACGAGACGAAACTCCTGTTTTTTCGTAAACCAAGCCTAAAGCAAATTCTCCCGGATGAAGAACTAAGGGACGACTATCATCAATGATTGTTTCTTTCATTGCGTCATCCAGTGACTTTTTAGGATCAATAACATAATTCTGTTCCGCCTTGAAAGTTAAAAAATATCGATCGAGATGTAAATCGACCGAAGCAGGTTGTAGATCTTTGACGTCAAAGGGATCAACTACTATCTCACCCTGCTGAATCGCTTGCTGAATATCTTTATCGGAAAGAATCATTTGGCGGAGAGGGCGGGATTCGAACCCGCGCGGGATTGCTCCCAACACATTAGCAGTGTGTCGCTTTAAGCCGCTCAGCCACCTCTCCCAAAAAAAGTATAGCGGGTTAGCTAAAATTAGGCAACTAGAAAAATTAATTCATTCCAATCAACTAATCGAAGCTGGAATCTTTTTCCTTTTGCCGATTACTCGGAATAAAACCTCTTCATCTTTTAGGTCAACCGAAACCGAGCTGCCATTAACGACCGCCCCGGTAATAATCTTCAGCGACAGAGGATCAATGATTAAAGACTGAATCTTCCTTTTAAGTGGCCGAGCCCCCAAATCATGGTCAAAGCCAACTTCAGCCAAATATTTCTTTAATCGAGCTGAGAATTTAACCTCAACTCCTTTGGCCAAGCGAAGACGCTGAGCCACCTTGTCTAGTTCTAATTCTACAATACGCGTAATCTCAGCATTACCTAAGTAATTGAAAATAATCGTATCGTCAAGACGATTGAGAAACTCAGGTCGGAAATATTCCTTTAAAGCCTCATTTACTTTGTCTTCCATCTGGTGCTGATCGGATTGGTTCTGGCCGACTCCAAAACCAAGTGGCCCTGATTTTTGAATATATTGAGAGCCAATGTTGGAGGTCATAATAATAATGGCGTTTTTGAAAGAGACTACTCGGCCCTGAGAATCAGTCAGTCTGCCGTCTTCAAAAATCTGCAATAACAGATTGAAGAAATCTTGATGGGCTTTTTCAATTTCATCCAGCAAAATAATACTATAAGGCCGACGGCGAATTTTAGCCGTTAACTGACCGCCCTCCTCATAACCAACATAGCCGGGCGGTGAACCAATAGCCTTAGCGACACTGTGCTTCTCCATATATTCCGACATGTCTAATCGGATCATCGCCTCTTCATCATTAAATAAGAATTCGGCTAAAGAACGAGCCAACTCTGTTTTGCCAACCCCTGTTGGTCCTAAAAACAGAAAGACGCCCATGGGCCGATTTTGATCGCCAATACCTGCCCGACTTCGCCGAATGGCTCGCGCAATAGCTGATAGGGCATGATTCTGGCCAATGATTCTTCGGCCAATAATTTTCTCCATTTCTTCCAGTCGCTTAGCCTCTTCATCGATCATTCTAGTTACCGGAATCCCAGTCCAGCGAGAAACAACTTCAGCTATACTCTCTTCGGTTACCTCTTCTTCTGATAGAGAGTGTTCTTTTTGAAATTTAACTAATTTTTTCTCTTCTTGGCTCAACTCTTTTTTCAGACCGGGAATTTGACCATATTTAATCTCGGCTACCTTCTGTAGATCTCCTTCTCGCTGAGCCATGTCCGCTTTTAATAACAAACCGTCAATCTGATTGCGCAAATCTTTAATGCGTTTGACCATCTTCTTTTCCGCTCCCCACTTGCTATCAATCTCTTTGACTTTTTCATTCAAGTCTGCTAACTCTCGCTCAATCGCTTTGAGACGGCTCTGAGATTCTTGACTTCGTTCAGATCGAAGCGCTTGCTTTTCAACTCTCAGTCGAGCAATTTCTTGACGATAATGATCTAATTTTTCCGGTTCGGACTCCAACTCTAATCTTAAAGCTGAGGCCGCTTCATCGATCAAATCAATTGCCTTATCTGGTAAATAACGATCGGTAATATAACGTTGACTTAAATAAACCGCTCGTCTTAAAGCCGCGTCGTTAATCTTTACTCCATGATGCAACTCATAGCGTTCCTTGATACCGCGAAGGATACTCACCGCATCTTCAGCCGTCGGCTCATTTACTTGCACCACTTGGAAACGTCGCTCCAGAGCTCGATCCTTCTCAACATACTTTTGATATTCTGCCATGGTAGTCGCCCCAATCGTCCGTAGCTCGCCTCGAGCCAAAACCGGCTTCAGCAAATTCGAGGCATCAATAGCTCCTTCGGCCGCTCCGGCACCAATAATCGTATGTAGCTCATCAATAAATAAAATATATTTGCCTTTCGCTGATCGAATCTCATTGACTAAAGCTTTGATGCGATGTTCAAATTCACCACGATACTTCGTGCCCGCAATTAGTGCTCCTAAATCTAAAGAAACTACCCTTTTACCCCTCAGCGATTCCGGTACATTTCCGCTCATAATACGTTGAGCCAAACCTTCAACAATAGCCGTTTTACCAACCCCGGCCTCGCCAACTAAAACTGGATTATTCTTGGTTCGGCGACTCAAAATCTGCATCACTCGCCGAATTTCCTGATCTCGACCAATGACCGGATCTAACTTGCCTTCTTCCGCTAATTTATTTAAATCACGAGTGTACTTCTTAACGACTTGATATTTACTCTCCGGATGTGGATCATCAACTTGATGACCTCCGCGTAATTTAGCTAAAACAGCCAAAAAGGATTCTTGGTCTAGCTTAGCCTCACTAGCTAAAACCTCTCTAGCCTGACTCTCGGTTTCTAAAAGAGCCAAAAACAGATGTTCTGTTGAAATAAACTGATCTTTCATCTGTAGGGCCGTTTTTTTAGCGTTGGCTAAAACTTGAGCCAAGTCTTGAGTTAAATAAAACTGACCAGCTATTGCTTCAGAATTTTCGGCTTTTGGAATTTGATCAATTAGATGGGCTGTTTTTTCTTGGATCTTATTTAAATCTACTTCCATTTCTTTCAGACACAAAACTACCATGCTCTCTGGTTGAGAGAGCAAGGCTTTCAATAAATGCAAAGCATCTATTCTCTGCTGGCTATTCTGAGTGGCAATCGCTCGCGCCTTAATAATTGCTTGCTGAGAGTTGTGGGTGAAGTCACCACCGCCAACCCCCTCATAACCTTCCATCATAAATTAGACCTAACTGAATTGTGCCATAGATAGGCGTCGGGTCAAGCTCAACCTTCTCGTTCCCCGAGATGGCCACTCAGATTTAAAATTTGCCCTTGGCGCCAAATCTTTAATGAGACTAGATCGCCCGGTTCACACTCTTGAATCAGATGGCTTAACATTTGGTCAGCGGTTACCCGTTGACCATTAAATTCGAGAATCACATCTCCTAATTTTAATCCAATTTCCTCCGCTGCAGAGCCGGGAACAACATCGAGTCCCGATTGAGAATCACTAACAATCAACGCTCCATAGTCATAATCAAGTTGATACTCCTCCTGAACTTCGGCATTAACCATCAGATAATTAATTCCCAAGAAAGGATAAATTATTCGTCCTGTTTCCTGGAAGGATTTAATGGCACGTCGGGCCTGATTAATCGGAATAGCAAAACCGACATTCTGAGCCTCTTCAGCCATCGCCACATTGACTCCGACTACTTGACCATTTAAATCAAGTAAAGGACCACCAGAATTACCGCGATTAATGGCGGCATCAGTTTGGATCAAGTCAGTCAAAATATCACTGTAACCGAACCCATAAGCGCTGACGACTCGACTTAATCCAGAGATGATACCAGTAGAAACTGTTCCTTCAAACTGCCCCAAAGCATTACCAATTGCTAAGACAGTCTGCCCGGGAACTAGCTGATCTGAGTCACCCAACTCCAAAACTGGAAAATCTTCCCCAACTACTTTCATTAAAGCCAAATCATGAACCGGATCTCGGGCCAGAACCTCAGCAGAATAACTCTGATTATCAATCGTCACTACTCGATAATCAGCGGCCTCTTCCAGCGCGACATGCTTATTGGTTAAAATTAAACCATCGGATGAAATGAAGAACCCTGTCCCTTGGCTAACCTCCTGTTGTACACTTGGCCAACTCGGTTGATAAAACCAACTCCATTCAGGAAAGAAAGGATCAATTTCAACTTCAACCTCCCGAGTCACGATTATGCTAACTACTCCGGGTAAGGCTTGATTAGCCGCTTGAATAATACGCTCCTCATGAGTGGTCTGGGGAACATAGTGAATTGTTTCCTCGTGAACTATCTCGGGTTGTCGTTCAATTACCAGAGAAGGGAAGCCTTCTTCTAGACCCTCAATCGGCAGCCAAATTTGAGCCGTTAAGCCACCTAGTAAACCAAAAATACCAGCCAAAATTATGATTAATAAGTCGCGCCAACCAATTCGACGTTCTCTAATTTTCGACTGAGCTATCTCCGAAGATGGATTATTGAATGATTCTTCCATAATTAATTAAAAACAAAAATACCGTTTTTGGTCCCCTTTGTCAAATCAACGACTATAGCGAATATTATCTAAATAAAAACTAAAATCTGAAGCTTGACGATAGGGATTAAAGATAATCTTATCATAGCGTCCGCGACTCCGTTGCTCAGCCGACAATCCAGAAATATCAAAACTGTGGAGCTCAAAGGTATCCGCCTCTTGAACATCCGGCACCAGGTCTAAATCAAGCAGGCGGATAATCTGAGCCGGTTTTGTTCCAAGCAATAAATAAAAGTAATCCTGGTCAACTGTTAGACTTTGGCAGACATCCTCCCCGACCGCTAAAGTCTTGGTTGTTGTGACCGAGAAGCTCTCTTTATCTAAACGAACCAACTTGGCTGGGGAAGTAGCCAAACATACATAGACCGAATCATCAAGCGCCATTAAGCTCGTTGGATTGTCCTCATCAACAAACAGTGTTTTGACCAAGGTGTTCGAAAAATCACTTTTATCAATGCGGACAATCGTACCTGGTCGCCCCACCAACGCCGCATAGACAAATTCTTGATCTTGTTCTAAGGCTGCTACCTGAGATTGACCGGTCTCCAGCTCTTTCACTTGATATGAGGTTAAATCATTTTTATCAATTCGAATAATTCGGACCGGCTGAGTATTCAAGCCTAGGTAAAGGTATTCTTGGTCTTGAGTTAAACTATTGATTTTATCAAAATTTCGAGGAAAATCGCTGGTTTCTACCGCCTGTAAATCAGTCTTGTCGACTTTGACAACTACTCCTGGCCGGTGGTCGTATCCGAGATAAAGATAATCCTGATCAACAACTAGCTGGGCTACCTGATATCCATATTCGCTAAAGGAATTATAAATGACTGAAAGGTCGCTCTTGCTAATCTTGGCAACATAGCTGGGCCGAGTAGCAAAAGTTCCATAGAGGTAATCTTGGTCTTGATCTAAATCAGCTAGAGCATCAAATCCTGTCGGCATAGTTTTATAAAAAACACTAGAAAAATCCTTTTTATCAACTCGCGCAATAATACTCGGAGAAGCCGAAAGACCGATATAGAGATAATCCCGATCATTAATAATCCGCACTGGCTGGTCAGCCGAAGCAATCATTTCTTTTACTAATCGATGGCCAGTCAAATCTTGGTCTTCAAAAATCAGTTTATTAAGCTGAATAACCTTAGCCGGCTCAGTATTAAAAGCAATAAATAAATTTTCTCCCTGCCCAACAATACTACTAGCCGGATGATCGCTGGTCATTAAGCTAACTGTGGTAATTGCTAATGTTTCTTTATTAATTCGAGTAACTTGGGCCGGAGCAGTTCCGGAAACTGAGTAAATAAAATCACTGTCCTGGGTCGCAGCCTGACCGGCCGCGGGAATAATTTTAGCCACGGCAGCAAAATCAGTTTTAGACACTCGAACCATACGCGCCGGTCGAATATTCAGAAAAAGATAAACGAAATTCTCATCTTGAGTCAAGGCCTGAACTGTATCTTCGCCGACCGTCAGCGATCCTTTTTCAAATTCAAGGTTTTGTTTATTAATCTTCACCACTTCGGTCGGTGAAGTATCCAGAGCGACGTAAATACTTTGGTGATCATTAACTAAATCAACCACTCTATTCTCGGAAGCCTCGAGTGACAATGCCTGGAAAGCTAGATTATCCTTATCAAGTCGAATTATTCGCGCTGGGCTAGTCCCAAGACCAATATAAATATATTGATCGTCTTGAGTCAGCTGGCTGACATTGTTTTGACCGCTATCTAAAAGAATGGTTCGCGTCGTTACAAAATCATTTTTAGAAAGACGAACGATACGTCCAGGAGCTGTGTCCAGACCAACATACACATACTTATCATCGCTAACCAGCGAAGTAACTTTATTTTCACCATTGGCTAAAGTTTTCGTTTCGGCTCGAGAAAAATCATTCTTATCAATCCGAATTATTTTAGCTGGACTAGTATCGAGCCCAATATAAATATATTGGTCGTCTTCATTAATGGCTCGCGCTCGATCTTCGCCCGAAGAAAGAAAACTAGATTGACTAAAAAATCCTAAAACTTTCTGACCAGGCTGACTCTGGTTGATGTCTAGACGAATTTCATTAGCCGTCAACAGATCAATTAACCCCAGTTCTCCCGAAACGCTGGCTCGATGACCTTGATCTGTAACCGTAATCTGATTGGAGGCCTGACCGCCAGTTTTAACCATCTGAGAAGTGCTTACCTTAATGTATTCTAGGCTAGAGGTGTCAAAGGGCCGATCACAATTTTGAATCACAACCTCTTGAGGTCGGCTACCAGTCCAGACAATATCGTATCCGTCATCGGAATAAACACTTAAAAACGAATCTTCACCTGTTTCCGATCGAGCAAACACTCGATACTCTGATCCATTTTCTTTAGTTTTATAAAAATAAGTATAAGTCTCAAGAGATCCTTCTAGAAAATAAGTCCGAGGGAAAAGAGGATCTCGAGGTAATCCATTTGGAAGATATTCTTTTAGCTCATCAGATAAACCAAGATCTTCTTCGAGCCGAGTTCCGCTATCACGTTTAGGAAAGTTACCCCGGTCAACTCGATAATCCTCAAGAGCTTGCCGAATTACAACCAAATCAGCTTCTCGCTGTTCGTCTCGACTACGAGCTTGATTGTAATTAACGACTAAATAAATCGAAACTCCAGCCAGAATAATAACCAAAATCCCAGCAACTACTTCCGCTAGAGTGATTCTAAATTTTTTCCTAGAAGGTGAAGACATTGGCCTTACCGTATTTATTTTATTTTAGCACAATCTCTCCACATGAAAAGTTGAAGCTTTCTTAGCCTTAGACCAAGTTAATAACGCCCAAGCCAAATAGTAAGTTGCAACCAGCCAAACTGGCACCACAACTGTTATGGTCGCCCATTTAAGCGATGAAAAAAAGAAAATCATCTCTGTCAGCAATGTTAAAGTTAGCCCCATTAACCAGCTAATTGGCGAACATCCGACCAAGCAGACAAAGATTAAGCCTAAACCAAAAACGAGAGGCAAAAAAGCAACAATCAAAACATTGGCTAATGGGCCCACTAAAGAAATTTGTTGAAAATAATAAGCCACCAAGGGAACAGTCGCCAGCTGAGCAGCCAGAGTTACCGCCAAAGCCTCTTGAAGGAAAACACCCGGAATCCACTCAAGCCATCTCTTAATCCGATCAGTCCAGCCAATTAAACCAGCCGCCGCTAAAAAAGAAAGCTGAAAACCGATGTCCCATCGTAGAAACATTGGATTGATTAAGAGAAGAATTACGGCTGCCCAAATAATAGCTCGTTCCGGCTGATAAATTCGCCCCAAAAGCGAACCCAGTAACCCAAAACCGACCATTAAACCAGCCCGCCAAATAGCAGGGCGTCCTCCAGTCAATAAAATAAAGAATAAAATAATTATCAAGATAACTATTGCCGATCGACGATAATTGAGACCGATCCCATTCAAGATCCCGCGCAGTAATCCAGTCAAAACAACCAGATGCATACCCGAAACTACCGCAATATGGTTCAGTCCGGTACGTGATAAATCTTCGGCTAAAGAAGATTTGGAAATTTCTCGTCCCAGTAACATGGCTTCAAGTAAAGAAGAAGCGGGTTCGACCAAGCGACTCTTGATTATAGCCGAGGCTCTTTTTTGTAGTCTGGCCATTAACGTAGTAACTTGATAAATCGAAGGGTGGCCAACTGGCTTTAGGCGAGGGTGAAAAAAAGTAGCATACAGTCCAGACTTTAGACGGTATTCTTGAAAGTCATCTGACAGAGAAGGCTGACCCATGATCATCAATTTTTGACCAGGTAAAAACTCCGACCATGAATAATCACCCAAAACTGCAACATGACCCCGAAGCTCTGATTGGGCCTGAACCGCCCAATCTACTTTTAGTTTTAAGTAGGATCCGGTCGGACGAATTTCAGGCGAAGTAATTACTGTTCCGATCAGCACCACTCGATCTTCTTGTTGCCAAGCTTCCTCAATTAATTGGCGTCGTTCAATTTGATAATTTAAATAAGCTGCGCCAAGCGACAAGCCAATCAAAAAAATCGCTCCCTTGGAGCGACGATCAAGTAACCACAACACGAGAGCCAAATAGACTAGAATAAAGATAACGGACCAGCTAATCAACCAAACTGAGGCCAATCCAATGCCAGTGATAAAAAAACAAGCTAAATAAAATAAATTAATCGAAACATTGCTTAACGGACTAAGCATCGTTTAACATATTTTTGCTCCAATTGACTAGCCCATGTTTCTAACTCTGACTTATCGTAACTAGATTCTTTTAGAAAAGCTGGATCTAATATTTTTTCAGCCGGAATAAAGGCTTGCAGAACATAACATTCGGCTCCTTTAATCAATTGACCAATGGCCATCAGGCCCGAGCCAGAAAGTTGTCCTTTAACGACTGTCGTTCGGAATTCATAATCTTTTCCTGAACCTCGAATTAAATCAATACTTTGTTTAATCAAACTGAAGTCCAGATTAGTGCGAATTATTTTAGAATACTTCTCTTCGGGTCCTTTCAAGTCCATGGCCCAATAATCAACTAATTTTTCTTTCAGCAATAATTTTAATTTATCGGGCTGGCTACCATTCGTGTCGAGCTTAATCAGAAAACCGAGTTTTTTAATCTTCTTTAAAAATTGCAGAAGATCGGGCTGAAGAGTTGGCTCGCCCCCAGTCACCACTACTCCATCGAGGCGTCCGACACGACTCTTTAAAAAAGAAAGGACTGCTTCCTCCGACTCGGGAGATTGAAACAACTTGGGCTCCACCAGTTCTGGATTGTGACAATAGGGGCAACGAAAATTGCAGCCCTGAGTAAAAATAACAGCACTAAGCCGACTCGGGTAATCAACTAGAGAAAATTTTTGCCAACCTCCAATTCTCATTATTGGGGTTTAATCTTAACCCGATTTTTAAACTCCTCTGTTTTACCTGCGTTCCAGTTAAAAGTCGGACGTAAGTAACCAACTATTCGAGCATAAACCTCACAAACTGCTCCACATTTGGGACACTTTGGTTGTTCTCCACTTAAGTAACCATGTTCCGGACAGATAGAAAACGTTGGTGAAAGAGTGAAATAAGGCAGTTGATAGCGTTGGCAAACTTTCTTAATTAATCCGGGAATCACTGTTGGATTAGAGATACGCTCACCTAGGAAAAAATGAATCACCGTGCCACCAGTATACTTAGTCTGGATCTGATCCTGCTTGTCTAAAACTTCAAACAGATCATCGGTGTAATTAACTGGTAATTGAGAAGAATTGGTGTAGAAAGGAGGAGAGCCTCGCCGAAAGTCATCTTCGTTGGCACATTTAATTTCTGGATACTTTTCCTTATCTTTTAAGGCCAATCGGTAAGTTGCTCCTTCAGCCGGGGTTGCCTCAAGATTGTAATTAGCCCCAGTTTCATTTTGAAATTCAATTAACTTATCACGCATAAAATCAAGCACTTTCAGGGCGAACTTTTGACCTTCTGGTTGTCCGATATTACAGCCAAGAAAATTTTCTTCAGCCTCATTTAAACCCAGTAAACCGATAGTTGAAAAGTGATTATCCCAATAACGACCAAATCGCTCTTTAACACTCCGAAGGTAAAACTTGGAGTAAGGATAAAGCCCTTGTTCGGTAAAACGCTCTAAAACTTTCCGTTTGATCTCTAAGCTCTCTTTGGCTAATTTCATTAAATTCTCTAAGCGATTAAAGAAATCTTTTTCATCTTTAGCTAGATAACCTAACCTCGGCATATTAATAGTGACGACACCAATGCTGCCCGTCAGCGGGTTAGCCCCAAAGAGTCCGCCCCCTCTCTTAGCCAAATCTTCCAAACTCAATCTTAATCGACAACACATACTCCGGACATCTTCCGGCTTCATGTCAGAATTAACAAAGTTAGCGAAATAGGGTAATCCATATTTAGCCGTTGCCTCCCAAAGATAGGGCAAGAAAGGACGGTCCCAATTAAAATCTTTGGTAATGTTGTAAGTCGGAATCGGAAAAGTAAAAACCCGTCCTCGATGATCACCTTCAGTCATCACTTCAAGAAAAGCTTGATTAATCATATCCATCTCCTCTTGAAACTGGCCGTAGGTCTCTGACTGTGGCTGACCGCCGATAATAACTGGCTGTTGCTGGTAGTCTTTCGGCACCACTAGATCGAAACTAAGATTAGTGAATGGAGTTTGAAAGCCAACTCGAGTTGGAACATTCATATTAAAAATAAATTCCTGCATTGCCTGTTTCACTTCAGCATAAGTCAATCCATCATAACGAACATACGGAGCCAACAGAGTGTCAAAACTGGAAAAAGCTTGAGCGCCGGCCGACTCGCCTTGTAAAGTATAAAGGAAATTACAGATCTGACCTAAGGCCGGCCGGAGATGCTTTGGCGGAGCGCTTTCAATCTTTCCCGGTGCACCGCGAAAGCCAACCGTTAAGAGATCCTGAAGATCCCAGCCGACGCAATAAACTGAAAGAACGCTCAAGTCATGAATGTGAAAATCACCTTCCTGATGAGCTTCTTTAATCCGACTGGAATAAATTTTATTCAACCAATAAACGCTATTAATCTTTCCGGAAACATAATTATTGAGACCCTGCAGCGAATAAGTCATGTTACTATTCTCCTTGACCTGCCAATCGTGATTCTTTAAATATTGATCAATTACGTCGACATTACTCTGTTCAATCACTTCTCGAAGACGAGCATGTTGATCTCGATAAATAATGTAAGCCTTTGCTGTTGCTCGATAAGGCGAAGAAAGTAAAATTTCTTCCACAATATCTTGAACCTGCTCCACTGTCGGTAAATCTTTAGCTAGACGCTTTTTAATTTCCTTTAACACTTGATCAGTTAGCTGCTTGGCCTCGGTTAAATCAAATTCGCCTGTTGCCTGTCCAGCTTTCTGAATGGCGATTGTAATTTTAGAAGCATCAAAGGGAACCACCTCTCCCGAACGCTTTCTTATTTTTTTTAATCCAGACGAATTTTTAGGCATGGTAAACGTTTAATTAATTCCAGTCACAATCAAGGTTACTCTAATTTCTTTCGGCTTCAGCTCCTGGTCTAAAGACGTTCCAAAAATTAAATTAGCCCCGGACCTAATCGTCTGTCGAACCTGACCGGTAATAGTTTTTACTTCAGCCAAAGTCAGATCACCACTGTGAGCAATATTAAGTAAGGCAGCTCGAGCTTGATCTATAGAAAAATCAAGCAACGGTGACTCCAGAGCCATTTTGACCGCTTTAGGGCTTCGGCCGCGACCCCGAGCCGTACCTATACCAAAAAAGGCCGGACCAGCCTTTTTCAACATCGTTTTCAGAGTCGCAAAGTCAACATTGATCTGACCGGAAGCGACGATTAAATCTGTAATTCCCTGAATAGCATTGTGGAGAACCTGATCACAAAGATCGAAAGCGTTGATCATCGAAGTTTGGTCGTCTATTAAATCAATCAACTTGTCATTCGGTATAACCACTAGCGTATCTACCTCCGGTCGAAGCGCTTCCAATCCATCAACTGCAATTTGAGCTCGTGGCTGGCCTTCAAAAGAAAAAGGCGTCGTGACCGCCGCAATTGTTAAAATCTTCATCGATCGAGCCAGTTGAGCCACAAAAGGAGTTGCCCCTGTCCCCGAACCCCCGCCTAAACCGCAGACTAGAAAAACCATATCCGCTCCTGATAAAATCTTCTGAATCTCCTCTTTTGATTCTTCAGCCGCAGCTCTTCCGAGGGCTGGATCCATCCCGGCTCCCAGACCGCCAGTTACTTGTGGACCGATCTGCAACTTAATATCAGCTGACTTGGCTCGCAAGTCTTGAACATCAGTATTAATCGCAATTAACTCAACCCCCTCAACCGATCGCCGTTTCATACGAGCGATGGTATTGGAACCTGAGCCCCCTAAGCCGATAACTTTTATCTTCTTAGAGATTTTCATCAAGCAAAAAAACCGATTAATGACGATCGAGTAGTGCTTTTAAGGAATAAAATGACGCATTAGACGACGAAACCAGCTCCCTCTTTTCATTCCTAAGGTCCCCGCCTCTTCGTCCGCCGCCAAAAGCACTAATCCGGCCGCGGTTACCCAGGCAGGATCTTCTGTCTCCAATCCAGCAACGCCTCGAGGAACGCCTCTTTTGGCAATTAACTTAAAAACTTTCCGGGCACAATCAGTTGCGCCCTTAATCTTAGCCCCGCCTCCAGTTAAAACCACTCCCGCCGGTAAGTCCTGACGTTGACAAACAGTCGTTACGGCCTGATAAGCAACCTCTAAGATTTCCTCCATTCGCGGACGGATTACCTTGGCTAGTTTTCTAGCTTGACGACTCTCTTCGGTGCGGCCGCTGATTTTACTCTCCAGACAAGAACCAATTTCCTTCTTCAACCTCTCCGCTTCTGATATCTCTATTTCCGCTCCAACAGCAATATCGTCTGTAACATGAGATGAGCCCAAAGAAAAAATAGCCAAATGTGCTGGTTTACCCTCTTGATAAACCGCAACCTTGGTTAAACTGTGACCAATGTCAATTAAAACCGACCCGCGTTCTTTCTGCTGGTCGGTTAAAGCCGACCGGGCACAAGCTAGTGGGGTAGCAATAATATCTTCAATCTGGCAACCGGCTTCAGCCACAGCTTCTTTGAGTTTTTTTAAATGAGGTGAAAAAACTGAAAGGACTAAGGCTTCTGCTTCAAGACGAGTGCCGGTCATTTCAAGTGGACGCTCAATTCCGCCTTGCCCGTCGACAATAAAATCTCTAACCAAAACCCCCCAAAACTCATTGTTTGGAGGGAGATTGATGGACTGAGTCGCTTCAATAACACGATTAACGTCTTCTTGAGAAATGCGACCATCAGCCCGCGAAACCGAAACCAACCCATGGCTGGGCAGGCTCACAAATCGAGATTCACCAATATTAAGATAAACTTGATCAACTTTTTCGGAACACGATTTCTCAGCTTGATCGAGGGCTAATCGAATACTACGAGCTAAACGATTAACATCGTGAATACCCTTTTTATTCATCCCCTCGGTTTGACATTCGCCCAGCCCAAGAAACTCCAAGCCCTCTTCTTGGGCCGATTGACGAACAATCAGAGCTTTCACAGAACCGACACCGACATCTAAACCAGTAATGATGCGAGATCGTGCCATAATATTAAATCTTACCCATCTTCCGCAGAAGTTGATAATGTTTTCGAGACTCTAATCGTTTCAATGCGCTGCGCTTCCGAGCCAAGTCACTTAAAGGTCGCTGCCAAAAACGCTGTCGCTTTGCTCTTTGTAACATACCACTTCGACGCACTTCTTTAGAAAACCGGTCGACTAAAGAAACCGGTGTTTCAGTGTTTTTCTTTTCAACAATAATAGGCATAGTGTTTTAAATATAGTTCATTTGTTTCCTTTTTGCAAAATCAAAGTCTTTTTTTAATCAAACTAACCGCCTGTGACCGCTTAACTAAACGCTGTTGGCCAGTACTCATGGTCTTTAGGGTAATAGTTTCTTCAAGCGCCTCTTTCTGCCCAATAATCACTACGTACTTGACCCCCAGACGATCAGCTCTCTTCAACTGGGCATTCAGTGAATCGCGACCAAAGGCTTCAGCCACCTTAATCCCACGTTGTCGAAGTTCTTCGAAAAGCCTCATCGCCTCCTTCTTCGCCGCAGGTCCAAGTTGGGCAATAAAAACCTCTGGTTTTTCTCGATAAGAAACCCGACGACCTGATTCTTTCATCGCTTGAACAATTCTTTCAATACCAGCCGCTCCACCAACAGCTGGAGTTGGAGGTCCCCCTAACAAATCAACCAGCCTGTCATAACGACCGCCACCGACCAGAGCCTTTTTTTCTTCATCGTTTGTTTGAACAATCTCAAAAACCGTCCGAGTGTAATAATCGAGACCGCGGACTAAATGAGGATTAAGTCGATAAGGAATGTTTAATTCCCCTAAAAGTTCAAGCACTTCTTGAAAGTGCTGATGGCATTCAGGCGACAAATAATCAACCACATGAGGTAATTGTCGAACAATTTCTTGACAAGTCGCCTCCTTGCAATCTAGAATCCGAAGAGGATTCCGCGTCAGTCGACGACGGCAATCTGGACAAAGGTCAGACTGATTTTTTTTCAGTTGTTTAACTAAAGCTTTTTTATAATTTTCCCGTTCTGCCAGTTGACCGATCGAGTTAATTTCCACCGTTAAATCCTTGATCCTCAAACTATTTAAGAGACGATAAAAAATGTTAATCACTTGAGCGTCCAGAGTAGAATCTGCTCCTCCAATAACCTCAAACCCAAACTGATGAAATTGACGATAGCGACCAGCCTGAGCTTTCTCATAACGGAAGAACGGTCCCCAGTACCAAAGCTTAACCGGTTGAGGCCAGGTGCGAGCACCATGTTCTAAATAAAAACGGACTACCGAAGGAGTGCCTTCGGGCCGCAAAGCCAAAATTTCACCACTCTTAGTCCGCAGAGTATACATCTGTTTCTCAACAATATCTGATGTTTCGCCGGTTCCTTTTTTAAAGAGTGCCGCATTCTCAAGAATTGGAAAATCAATACGATCAAAACGATAGTCCTTGGCCAGGCGTCGACAAGCATTCTCGATTCGAGAAAAGTAAGCACAATCTTCGGGCATCTGGTCGTGCATTCCTTTCGGGGTTTGAATAAGTTCTTCTTCGGCCATAATTAAGGAGTAATTTTACTAATTCGATTAACTGGCCAAAGTCTTAACACCGCTCGGCCAATAACGTTTTCAGCTGGTAAATACCCCCAAAAGCGAGAATCATAAGATCGATCGCGATTATCTCCTAGAACAAAATATTGATCTTCCTCTAAAGCCACAGAAAAACTTCGATAAACCGTTGACTGAGAATAGTAATCTTCAAAGAAGAATTGCTCTCCCTCAGGAGTGGTAATCATAATTTGCTGATCAATTGCTTCTAACTGCTCGCCTGGTAGACCCACGACACGTTTAATAAAACGTCGTGATGGATCGGTCGGAGCATAGAAAATAATTACTTCCCCTCGTTCCGGTTGACGAAATCGATAACTGATTTGATCAACAATTAAATAATCGCCATCATAAAAACTAGGCTCCATCGAAGAGCCATCTACAACAAAAGGCTGAAAGAGAAAGTATCGGATTGGGACGACGATCAAGAGAGCCAAAACCACAACTTCAACCACTTCCCAACAGAAAGAAAAAAAGCTCTTTAAGGAGTTTTTCATTGGTAATAAGTCCAGATTATAATTGATTATAATGGAAATTTTGTCGATTATCAAGGCGTGCTATAATAGCTTAATGATTATTATTGTTGGACTCGGTAATCCGGGTCGAAGATATCGAAATACTCCTCATAATCTTGGCTTTGAAGCCATCGATCGATTACGTAAAAAGCATCACTTGCCTCGCTTTCGATCAGAAAAAATGAACTGGACCAGCCAAGGCTTGATTGCCGGCCAGCCAGTACTTTTAGCCAAACCACTGACTTTTATGAATAATTCTGGAGTCGCAGTCGCCGCCCTAGCTAAAGAATATCAAATACCGCCTGATCAAATTTGGCTCATCCATGATGAAGCCGCTCTACCTTTGGGTCAGATTAAAAGCAGTCTTAATCATAGCCCCGGCGGGCACAAAGGAGTAGCCTCGGTTTATCAGTATCTGAACACCTCAAATATCCTCCGCTTTCGTCTCGGTTCCTCGCTCGGAGAAAATAGCGACTTAAAAGATTTTGTTCTTCGTCCTTATCGACGAGCTGATCGTCTTCTAGCCAAAGAAATGATTGAGCAGCTAGTTAACTTAATTGAAGCTGCTTTAGACAAAATTTCTGTTCAGAATTAAAAAAACCGGCTCTAAAAGCCGGCTTTTTGCTCTCGAGTCTATCTGCAAGCCACCAGAGCACAGTTGAGATTACCCAATGAACCCTGATATTCAAAGAGATCCGAGTACAAGGAGGGATTACTCTTCTCTCTACTTGCAGACAGACTCGAGAGCGAAAATACAAGGCCATTATAGCCAGCCCAGACCGAGTGTCAACCTTGGTCTTTTTATTAAATGGTGCTACATTGTCAAGGATGAAGCTTGTTATTGTCGAATCACCGACTAAATCAAAAACTTTAGAAAAAATACTTGGCTCCGATTATCGTTGCCTAGCTAGCTTGGGCCATGTGCGTGATTTGCCAAAAAGCAAATTGGGGATTGATCTGGAAAATGACTTCCAGCCTCAATATGTTATTCCAACTAAAGCTCGCAAAACTGTTAATCAGTTGAAGAAAGAGGTGGCGACCGCTGACCATGTTATCTTAGCTGTTGATGAAGACAGAGAGGGTGAGGCTATCGCTTGGCACCTTGTCCAGGCCTTAGGTTTGAAAGATTTCGAAAGAATTACTTTTCACGAAATTACACCAGAGGCTATTAAAAAAGCCCTCAAGCAACCTCGCAATATTGATTTAAGCTTAGTCAACTCACAGCAAGCTCGCCGAATTCTGGATCGATTAGTTGGCTATCAACTCTCACCCTTTCTCTGGAAGAAAGTGATGCGAGGCCTCTCTGCTGGTCGGGTTCAATCAGCAGCGACTCACTTAATCGTCCTTCGAGAAAAAGAAATTGAATCTTTTCAACCCCAAGAATATTGGACAGTCAGAGCCGAGCTTCAAAAAGAAAACGTTACTTTCGAGGCCGAGTTAATCAAGATAAAAGATGAAAAAATTACTAAACCGGGGCTAAAAGAAGATCAAGCTCATCGAGCAGTTGAAGCTATTAAGAAATCGAAACCCCTAATCACTCAGCTTCAACAGAAAGAAAGTCGTCGACATCCCGGACCGCCTTTTACTACTAGTACTTTACAACAAGAAGCTGGTCGGCGATTAGGTCTATCGAGTCGGCAAACAATGAGACTAGCTCAGGATCTTTACGAGAAAGGATACATTACTTATCACCGCACTGATTCGTTGAATTTAGCAGAGACAGCTCTGAAACAAGCCGAAGATTATTTGAAAAAAGAGATCGGCCAAGCTTACTGGCCTGGTCAACCGAATTTTTATCGCAGTCGCGATAAGCTTGCTCAACAAGCCCATGAAGCCATCCGACCGACCAATATCTGGGATCATCCGACTAAGATAAAATTAACAACTCCGACCCTTAATTTATACCGCCTGATTTGGCAAAGGACTTTAGCTTCACAGATGTCTTCAGCTGTTTTAATGAAAACTTCCGCTGACATTCAAGCTGGAGACTACTGGCTCCGAGTCAACGGCCAAATGATAAAATTTGATGGATTCTTAAAAANNCTCTGCCACCCCTCCAAGAAAAAGAATCTTTAACCATTCAGGAAGTTTTGGCTGAGCAACATTTCACACAGCCTCCAGCCCGTTATTCCGAGCCAGCTCTTGTTCGAGCCATGGAAAAATTAGGCATTGGCCGACCATCTACTTACGCTCCCATCATCTCAACNNATTCAAGAAAGAGGTTATATCCACAAAAATACCGACAAGCGACTCGAGCCAACTGAAATCGGATTAATCGTCGACGACCTCCTGAGTCAACATTTCCCAGAAATAGTTGACGTTAGATTTACTTCTAAAATGGAAGAAGAGCTGGATTTGGTAGCTCAGGATAAAAAAAGCTGGATCGAGGTTGTTAAAAATTTCTACCATCCATTTATTAAAACTCTCGAAGATAAGTATCAGTCGGTTGAGAAAAAAGATTTAACTGAAAAAACTGACCGACTTTGCCCAGAGTGTCAGAGCCCATTAGTCATTAGAATGGGTCGCTATGGGAAATTCTATGGCTGTTCTAACTTTCCCAAATGCCGTTTTACCGAGCCGTTAAAAAATAATAAGACTGGAGTTAAATGTCCTGAATGCCAACAAGGAGAGATAGTTGAGAAAAAAAGTCGGCGAGGAGTTTTTTATGCCTGTGATCGTTATCCCGATTGCCGCTTTGCTCTTTCCGATCGACCAACCGGAAAAAAATGTCCCAAATGCTCGAGCTTGCTTGTCGAAGACAAGAAAGGTAGAATAAAATGTAGTCGCAAAGACTGCGATTTTCAAGAAAAATAGCCAAAATAGCCGGGGTGGTGGAACTGGCAGACACGCATGTCTCAAACACATGTGGACGCAAGTCCTTGAGGGTTCGAGTCCCTCCCTCGGCACTATTCAATCTTTCTTTTAGATGATCCTATTGCCTTTAGAAGGTTTTTGTGCTATTAAATAAAACTCAGTTCTTTTATAACCAGAGGAGGTGAAGTAATGAAAATTTCAAGGCCTTATTCCATCATTGAAGATAAGATTGAAGGCGAGGAAATTCTAAAGCGTTTAGAGAGATATGCTCGAACTTGCTACAAATCAGAAGACAAAATCACTGCCGATTCAGCCCGTCGATTAATTAAGAAGTTAATTGACCGAGGCCATGAATCAATGCTTGAACATGAGACAATCACTGTTCGAGCAATCTGTGACCGAGGTATTAGCCATGAGATAGTGCGTCATCGCCTTGGATCTTATGCTCAGGAATCAACTCGTTTCTGTAATTACCATTCTAATGGAATTCAAGTCATCAAGCCCTTCTTTTTTGAGGGAGAAAAATATCGAATCTGGAAGGAGGCGATGGCCGCTTGTGAGAAAGCTTACGATGCATTAATCGAACTTGGCGCTTCCCCTCAAGAGGCCAGATCTGTCTTGCCCAACTCTCTAAAGACTGAGATCGTTATTACTTACAATCTAAGAGAGTGGCGTCACTTTTTTAGAATGCGGTGTTCAAAGACGGCTCACCCTCAGATGAGAGAGATCGCACTTCCGCTTCTGAAAAGATTCAGGGACTTGCTACCGATTATCTTCGACGACATCCCTGACAAGTAAATCCTATAGCCCCTAGTCGCTTATTGACCAGGGGCTTTTGCTTAATAAGACGGACCATCAATTGCTCACCCTTCTCCTTTCTGCTAAAATGCCTTTAAAATATGAAATCTTCAGAATTATTTCCCCATGCACTAAAAGAACCTCCCAAGGATGCTGAAAGTATTAATCATCAGCTTTTGGTTCGAGCTGGATTTATTGATCAGCTTATGGCAGGGTCGTGGACTTTATTACCGCTTGGCTGGCGAGTCGTCAATCGAATTAATCAGGTTATTCGAGAAGAGATAAATGCCATTAATGGGCAAGAAATGTTGATGCCCTTAATGACTCCTCGCAGTATTTGGCAAGAGACAGGACGCTGGCAGAAAGCCGAAGAAGTGATGTATCAATTCAGTGATGACGGTGGCCGAGAATACGGACTAGCCTTTACCCACGAAGAGATATTAATGGATTTATTACGAAAGAGAGTTAACACTTACGCTGATCTACCGATTTATCTTTACCACTTTTCAACTAAATTTCGCAATGAAGCCAGGGCTCGTAGTGGAATCCTTCGCAGTCGGGAGTTTATGATGAAGGATCTTTATTCGGCTCACGCTAGCGAAGCAGACTTAATGGATTATTATCAAAAAGTAAAAGAAGCCTATATCCGAATCTTTCAGCGACTTGGTTTTAACTGTCGAGTAACTGAGGCTTTAGGGGGAGTTTTTACTGAAAACTACACTCATGAATTTCAGATTCCAAGCGAAGGAGGCGAAGACGTCATCTTCTACTGCGATCAATGTGATTGGGGTCAAAATAAAGAAGTTTTTAAGGGTCAAGTCGGCCAACCCTGCCCGAAGTGTCAAAAAGGAAAAATAATCCAATCGCGAGCGATTGAAGTTGGTAATATTTTTCCGCTAGGTACTTGGTTTGCTGAAAAGATGAAGGCCTTTTTTACCGATCAAAACAACCAAAAAAGACCAATTTGGTTTGGTAGCTATGGAATCGGCTCAACCCGGGTCATGGGAGCCTGGGTGGAGATTTCTCACGACGATAAAGGCATTATCTGGAATAAAACCATGGCTCCATTTGATGTCCACTTAATTGAGCTACCCGGAGCTAAGAATGCTCTTGAAATATATCAAAAACTACAAGAAGCCGGGCTAGAGGTGCTCTGGGATGAGCGTGACATTAATGCCGGTCAAAAACTAGTCGAAGCCGACCTCATTGGAATTCCAGTCAGATTGGTAATTTCCGAAAAGACCAAAGATCAGATTGAATGGCGTTTAAGAAATAAAGAAAAGACTGAGTTGCTTTCACTCTCAGAAGTTGTTAATCGACTTCAAAAAGAATCCTAAATTTTCTTTTCCCGAAAATCAATCTCTTTCCCCCGAGCTCGAGGTGCGTGTTGCTGAGTCAATTGACGCGCCTTTTTAATAGCCTGAGCAGAGGCTGACTTACTAGTGCCATAAGAGCGAATCAATGTCGTTGGACCAGCTACTTTCTTAATCGTCAATAAAGTATCTCCTACCTCAGCCAATTTAACTAATTTTTTATTTTCAGCTTCTTCGCGCCCAACCACAATTTTATTTTTCCCTTCCCAATAATGACGACCTAATTTTAATAACTCGATATCCGAAGGGCTAATCTTTTTCTTCTTCGAGAGCAATCCCTTCAGTCGCCTCGCAAACTCTAGATCAGTTAATAAGCAGCCGCCGGCCGGAGTGGGATAATTAACAAGTTTAAATTTCCGGGCAAGGACCAATTGTTGCTTCCGAGATCGACCAGATATACCTTCTAGCTTTTGACGATCGATCAATCCTTGTTTTTCAGGAATAGTTATTTGCATTACCTTCGCCGAAAGAGGTCGAACTAAAAAACCCTGCAAGCCAGATTCTTTCTCCACTAATTTAAGCCGCTCCTTACTTTGGCTCATTGGTCGTTGACCCAATACTTCACCTGTGGCCACAAAATTATAACCTCCTTCAGACATTATTTGTCGAGCTTGCTGAAGCATTAAAGCGTGGCAATCCAAACATGGATTAATAGCCTTACCATAACCATGGCGGGGAGATTTAACAATCGCTAATTGCTCCTCCGAAATATCAATCACCTTTAATTTGAGTTTATTATCTCGAGCCGATTGGCGAGCTTGATCAGGTGAGAAAAAATAGCTTTTAAAAAAAATTAAATCGACTTTAATACCTTGCTTTTCAAGTATTTTTACCCCCAAAAGAGAATCTAAACCACCAGAAAAAAGGAACAGAGCTTTAACTTTCTTTTTAGCCATTATTCTGAGATTGTATTACTTCTAGAACCGCCTGAGCAACTTTATCAAAATCATGACGGATATAACCAGAAGATCGAATTAAATCTTTTTCCAGAATACGGACTTGATGATTTTTCAAAGCTTCAATCGAATATTCAACCACCTTTGAATTTTCTTTTTCATATTTTTTAACTCTCTCCCGATCAGGCAAGTGATTATTAAAAATAATCCAATCGAATATATTGGGCTTTAAATATTTTTCCAATTCCCAGACAAAATCCTCTCCTCGAAAATCATTTGTTTCTCCAAATTTAGTCATCAAGTTGCAAAAATATAATTTTTGAGCTTTTGATTCAGCCAGAGATTCTTTAATGCCGGGAACAATTAAATTGGGAATAATGCTGCTGAATAAATCACCAGGACCAATCACCACTAAATCAGCTTCTCGAATCACCTGAGCAGCTTCTGGGTTAACCCGACAAGGTTTATCGTAATATAATTGTTCGATGCGTAATGAACCGTCATGCTTTGGACAATCAATATTAGCCTCGCCTTCAATGATTTGGTCATTTTCTAGTTTTGCTCGCAAATGAACGTTATCTAGCGTAACCGGAAAAACTCGCCCCTTCGCCCCTAATATTCGAGCTGCTTCATGAATACCATTAGCAAATCCTCCTTTAATATCTGCTAAAGCCACTAGAAATAGATTACCAAAACTATGATTGAGAGATTGGCCTTCGAAACGATAAGTAAATAATTGAGCCAGTGTCTGACGCGGTTCAGATAGGGCCACCAGAGCCATGCGAATATCACCCGGCGGTAAAACTCCGAATTCCTCTCGTAATCTGCCGGTAGAGCCACCGCTATCAGCCATCGAAACAACTGCCGAAAGATCAACGGGATAATCTTTTAAGCCAGACAAAACCGAAAAGATGCCGGTGCCCCCACCGATCACTACAACTTTGGGCCGGTTTTGATTCATGATCTTTTTTGATTTAGAGATTGGTAACCGATTTTTCTTTTTAAGCGACGCCAATTCTGAATTTGATGCCGTTCCTCCCAAGTAGGTCGTTTTTGTTGATAAAATACCCCGAGTGGAATTCGTCCAGATTCGTAATTCCAAGATCTAATTATTTTTTGAGCTGCAGCTTGGCTAGAAGCAGGTTTATTAATCAAATAACTTTGTTTTTGCAATTGAATTCGATCATCTGGACGAAAGGTCAGGCAGGGCTGTAAAACCTCAATTAGAGAGAAGCCCTGATGCTGAGAGGCTTTTTTAATAACCGACTCCATCATTTCTGGATTCAATACCGAAACACGTGCGACGAAAGAAGCTCCGGCTGATAAAGCCACTGATAATGGATTATAAGGATGATCTGCCGATCCTTCCGGGGTGGTGCTGCCTCGGTATCCATATTCTGTTACTGGAGTCACTTGATTAATCGTTAAAGCAAAAATACGATTATTAAAAACTAAAGCGGTTAGATCTGGATTCAATCTTGATAAATGGACTAAATGATTCAATCCTTCGGCATAAGCTCCGCCATCCCCTAAAAAAGCAAACACTTTTAGCTCTGGGTTGGCCATTTTCACGCCAAAGGCCGTTGGCAATGCTCGACCATGCAAGCCATAAAATCCATTAACGTTTAAATAATCAAAAAACTTACCAGCACATCCAATATCGGCCACTACGGTTAATTTTCTTTTATTCAAACCGTCTTTGACTAAAGCAACAAAAGATTTCTTAACACTGCGCAAGGCAATATTATTTAAGCAACTCGGGCACCAAGTATTAATTTGAGAAGTATCAAATTCGGAAATCATAAAATCCGTTTAATTTGATTAATAATTTCATGACTCGTAAACGGTCGGCCATCGTATTTTAATATTTTATCTTTGATCAAACAGCCGGTTTCCAGAGCAATTAACTGGCCCAGTAAGCCAGTAGCATTATTTTCAACCAAGACCACTCTCTCGGCTCGATCAATTGCTTTTTTAACTTCCACTCGAGGAAAAGGAGCCAAGTAAGAAACCTGCAAAAACTGCCAGCCCCTGAGCTCAGAAAGACTATCACGAATAGCCCCTTGGGTCGAACCCCAGCCAATAATTAAATTACGACCACGACCCCAACTTCGGACTGGCTGCCAATTTGATATCTTTTTAGCCAAACCAGACTCTTTTCTAAATCTCTTGTCGTTCATTTTTTTAACCATTTGTGAGTCTTCGACAGTAAAACCATCTGGTCCATGCTCGTAGCTATTGGCTCGGGCCCAGGCCCTCTGTCCGGGTACAGCTCGAGGTGATACCCCACTAGCTGTTAGAGCATAGTTTTCATAATTAGCCCCTGGCCGCTCAACAATAAATCGATCAGGTTTAATTCGTGGAAAAGTTATTTGATCCAGACTGTAGTAGCTCTCACCCAAGTGCTTATCGCTTAAGACAATAGCTGGAACTCGATAGCGATAAGCCAAATAAAAAGCCTCCATCGTTCGATCAATGGCTTCTTGAGGATCGCCTGGGGCAACTAATACTCGAGGAAATTCACCATGACCAGCGAAACGAGCAAAATTCAAATCACCTTGAGCAGTATAAGTTGGGACACCAGTTGATGGACCCGTCCGCTGAGATAAATAAATGACCAAAGGAATCTCTGCCATTCCCGCTAAGCTCATAGCTTCAGTCATTAAAGCAAATCCGCCACCCGAAGTACCAACCATGGTCATCGCCCCACCATAGCTTGCTCCGAGAGCAGTATTAATAACACCAATCTCGTCTTCAATCTGAGCAACTAACATCTTTCGCTGCTTGGCCTGATTGGCTAATTCAATTAAAACACCTGTCGCCGGAGTCATCGGGTAAGATAAATAAACATCTAAACCAGAGGCAATAGATCCGATGACAATTCCATTTGTTCCAGTTAGTAGATGACGCTCATGGCTCGGATAAATCGGTAACTTTTCCCGTAGCACAGATTGGCGGATACCCAATTTGACCGCTGCAGCAGCTAGCTGCCATAACTTTAATTCTTTCCTTAAGCTTTGAGTTAAAAACTTTGTTGGAAGCCCCCAACAACCCGCTAAATAACCAAGTAAAAAATTATTGATTTGATATTGATTTTGAGGAATGTCTTTGGGCCATTCGTCTTGATTAACCTTTTTTTCATCCAGAACTAAATCTTTTCGAACTAGATCTTTTCGAAAATCCTGATTAGAGCGGTCTAAATTAATAACCGCTTCGAACTTTTCATCATGAGAATAAAGCGGTTGATCGGAAAAAGTAACAATATTGAAATTATGGCCACCCCGAATTAATGAGGCATAGTCACGATAGATAAAAACATAATAGCCAGCAAAAGAAAGCATTTGCCCTAAAAGTGTCGCGGTAAAATTAATACCTTGTCCCGCCCGGCCCCTAATTAAAACGCTTTTTCTAATCATTCGGTAACAAAATTAATTAACCTATCTGGAACAAAGGTGACTTTCGTTACCTTTCGATCTTTAATAAACTTCTGAACTCGTTCCGAAGATCGCGCTTTCTTTTCCGCTGCGAGTTGATCTAAACCAGCCGAAAGCTCCAGTCGATCACGCAATTTACCATCAACTTGAACAACAAAAGTAATCTGCTTCTTGACCGCCATGGATTGATCATATTGAGGCCAACTCTGATTAACAACAGAACGAAAAGGATCTTGTTTTTGGCCAAGTTGCTCCTGCCAAAGCTCCTCCGACAAGTGTGGAGCAAAGGGTCCTATCATAATTGCCAATTGTTTCAGATGTTTAACCGAAACCTTGCCTTTAGATTTGAGTTGATTCACCAACGTCATTAAATGAGCAATAGCTGTATTAAATTTTAATTGATCTAAGTCCTCAGAGGTTTTTTTAATGGCTCGAGCCATCATTCGATCAGTCTCTTCGTCGACCGAATCTTGACGAGGTAGTTGATAAAGAGCCCAAATCCGATTAATGAATCGCACCATTCCTTTTAAGCCATTATCTCGCCAGTCACCCCCTTGCCTCATGTCGCCTAGAAACATTAAATAAAGCCGAACCGCATCGACTCCATATTCAGCCAAATATTCATCGGGGTTAACAATGTTCCCCCGAGACTTGCTGATTTTAGATCCATCTTTAATCAATAATCCATGAGCTCTAAACTTTTTAAAAGGTTCTTCCTCGGGCAAGTAACCAAGATCGTATAAAACCATTGAGACGAACCTCACATAAAGCAAATGCAGAACGCTATGCTCCCGTCCTCCGATATACATATCAACTGGTAGCCAACGGACCATCCTCTCCCGAGGAGCTAAAGCCTGATTTTCAAAATCAGTTGAAAGATAACGCAAATAAAACCAAGACGAATCAACAAAAGGATCAGAAACGTCCGTTTCTCGTCGAGCCGGTTGATGACATTTGGGACAACGAGTTTCATAAAACTCAGGTACTTTACTTAATGGACCGCGCCCGGATCCATCTGGCTGAAAGTCATTAAGGTCGGGCAATAGAATGGGTAATTCACTCTCCGGAACCGGCTGCCAGCCACATTTTTGACAATAAACCATCGGAATTGGCGGACCCCAGTAACGTTGTCGACTAACACACCAATCACGAAGACGATAAGAAATATCAGCTCGTCCATAACCCTTTTCTTTAAGCCAGCTAATCATTCGCGATTTAGCCTCTTTAGTAGAACAGCCATTTAAAAAATCAGAATTAATTAAAAAACCATCTTCCAAATAAGGAGCGTCCTCGCTCGGCTGGCCTTGGGTCGGTTGAACTACTGGAATAATTTCTAGTTGATTCAATTTAGCAAAATCCCAATCACGCTGATCATGAGCCGGCACTGCCATAATTGCTCCAGTTCCGTAATCAGCTAAAATATAGTTAGCGACGAAAATTGGAACTTCTTTTTGATTGGCTGGATTAATTGCTACCAGACCTTCCAGCCTCAGACCCGTCTTTTGGTGGTCATCCTCTTGGCTAACAGTATTCTGTTTTAAATAATCAGCCAACTGATTAGAATTTTTAATTTCTGACTGCAGCTCTTTTAGTAACGGATGCTGAGGCGAAAGCACCAGATAAGTGCAGCCAAATAAAGTATCCGGCCGGGTGGTGAAGACCTCTATTCGAGATTGTCTCGATCCGCCTTTAACTAAAAAATTAATTCGGGCTCCTTCACTCCGACCAATCCAACTTCGTTGAGCCGCTTTGACTTCTTCGCTCCAATCAATTCGATCAAGATTGCGCCAAAGTTTTTCAGCATAATCAGTAATTTTCCAAAACCACTGTTCCATCTGCTTGCTTTCGACCAAACTTTGACAGCGCTCACAACGACCATTGATGACTTGCTCGTCCGCTAGAACTGTCTGACAAGAAGGACACCAATTTACTTGAGATTGGCGACGATAGGCTAATCCTTTTTCGTACATTTTCAAAAAAAGCCATTGAGTCCATCGATAATAGTTGGGATGATAAGTTTCCAAAGTTCGGCTCCAGTCATAAGCATTGCCAATCAGTTTTAACTGTCCATAAAATCGCTTCTCAGTACGGGCGCTAACATCACGAATATGTTCTTTGATCTTAAGAGCATAATTTTCACTATGGATACCAAAGCCATCAAGGCCGATCGGTTCAAAAACGTCATAACCCTTCAATCGCATATACCGCCCGTAAGCATCACTGTGAACAAAAGCATAGGTGTTTCCAATATGAAGACCCTCAGCTGAGGGATAGGGAAACATCATCAGATTGTAAAAAGGCCGTGGAGCTCGATCAAGATCCACTTGATAAACCTTCTCTTTTTCCCAAACTGAACGCCACTTCTCTTCTACCGACTGAGGTTGATAATTAGTCATATTTCTCTAACTGAAATAAATCATAGGCGTTTTTATCAGTTAAATCAATTACTTCAGCGGCTGAAATTTGCTTAATAAAGGCAATCTTTTCAACTACCGGACGCAATCCTAAATGAGGCGCATTTCTATTTTGATCTAAAGAAGGTGGAGAAAGAAAAGGCGAATCAGTTTCCATTAACATTCTTTCCAAGGGTGTGCTCCGGATCACTTCATCTAGATTTTGCTTAAAAATCAACCCATTAAAACCCAAATAGTAACCCAAATTAAGTAAGATCCGAGCTTCATCTAAAGATCCAGAAAAAGAATGAATGACTCCCGGAACTCCGCTTAATTCTCGACGAAGTAAAACCAAGAGTTCGGGATAAGCTTGGCGACAATGAATAATCATTGGCCGCTGGAAACGATGGGCCAGCTGGGCATGAATCAATAACAAATCTTGCTGTCGAATCTTTTCTGCTGGATCATTAGACTGACGATAGAAATCAAGACCAGTCTCACCAACGGCTACTACGCCTGGCTGATCTAAAAGGGTAATCAGGCTAGCTGGATCTTCGGGAGTGCTATTCGGATGAAGGCCAACCGAAGCGTAGAATCCTTTTTCCTGCGCTAAATCAATCGCCCGCTGAGAACTTTGATAATCAATGCCAACATTAATGACTTTAATGCCGGACTGCTGACATAATGAAATTATCTTTAATCGATCTTGATCAAAATCCTCCAGGTTTAAATGAGCATGAGTATCAATCATTTCAAACGAGGAAAGAGGGAGCTCGATTCTTTCTGTCCCGCTAGCTGGCTAAGCATTCTTTGGCTAGCTTGAGGTAAAAAGGGCTCTAAAAGCCCGGCAATACGTCCCAGTACGAAAAGTAGGTCAGCGACCACTTCTTCTGCCCCTTCTTCTCCCTGCCATGGCTCTTCTTGCTCAATATATTGATCACAAAAGGCAATTAAGTTCCAAATTGACATTAAGGCTTCGCGAAAATCATATTGCGCCATGGCTTGAACGTATTCCTGTTGAACTTCTTTAATCGCCTGACGAGTCTCAAGACCGGTTAACTCTGGTTTCACTTTCATTTCTCGGGCCAATTTATTAACCCTCGAGAATAAATTACCCAGGCCACTAGCTAAATCAGCATTGTATCGCTCTTTAAATTTAGCCAAACTAAAATCACCATCCTTGGTTGACGGAATTTCTCGCAATAAGAAATAACGAACTGCATCGCTACCGTATTCTTGACTTAGCTTAAAAGGATCCACTCCCGTCCCACGGCTTTTTGACATTTTTTGACCGTCAACCGTCAACCAGCCATGAGTAAAGATCATCCGTGGTAGCGGTAAACCAGCCGAGAGTAAAAAGGCTGGCCAATAAACAGCATGGAACTTAATAATATCTTTCCCGATAAAATGAATCTTCCGCGGATTATTAACCCACCAATTCTTAAACTTCTGACCGTCCTTTGCATAGTCTAAGGCACTAATGTAATTAACTAAGGCATCGAGCCAGCACCAAATTGTTTGGCTGTCATCACCTGGGACCTTAATACCCCAACCCTGCATTCGCTCACTGGATCGTGAAATACAAATATCTTCTAAGCCTTGATCGATAAAGCCCAGGACTTCATTTTTTCGGGCTTCAGGAATTATCTTAAGCTCATCGCTCTCAATGATCTTCTTCAGTTGTTTTTGATATCGAGAAAGCTTAAAGAAATAGTTCTGTTCCTCAACTTCTTCCAACTTTTTTCCGTGAATGGGACAAAGCCCGTCCGGCGCTTCCTCTTTTTTATAGTAAGCTTCACAGTTTTCACAAAGCAAGCCAGAATATTTTTTTTGGTAGATATCGGGCTTAATTTTCCGCCAAAACTTTTGGACTGCTTCTTGGTGCCTCTTTTCGGTGGTTCGAATAAAATCATCGAAAGACAGATCTAGCGACTCCTTTAATTGACGAAAATGATCAGACTTTTCANNTTCACCGGAATTTTCTTTTCTTTGGCTGCTCGAATAGTCCCCAGACTGTTTTCATCGGTCCCGGTTAAAAAGAAAACCTCTCGATCCCGATTTCGATAGTAGCGAGCCAAAACATCTGCCTGAACTTTTTCCAGAGCATGGCCGAGATGAGCCTCGGCATTAGCATAGTCAATGGCCGTTGAAATATAAACCTTAGAGTTTTCTTCCTTCATGTTGCAATATCTTCCGGTTCGATTGAATCTAGTTCTTCGGAATAATATTCTCCCTGCTTCAAATCAATCATGAATCGATAGATAATAGCCGTCATCGGAATAGCAAGAAAGGCGCCGACCATTCCAAATAGAGTTCCGCCAATAGCAAGCGCCAGTAAAATTAAATAGGGCGGCAAACCGCTGACTCTTCGAGTCAGTAAGGGAGTTAAGACATAAGCTTCGGCTGCTTGAATAGCAAAAAGAATAAACAGCACAATAATCGCTGTCACCCAATTAATTTGCAAAGCCACAATCCCTGCGCCAATCAAAGCTGCCGCCAAAGAACCGATATAAGGAATGAAATTAGCCGCTCCAGCAATTAAGGCTAAAACCAAAGCAGCGTTAACTCCAAACAATTGATAAATTAAAAAGTAAGCTGCAATAACGAATAGAGCTGAGATAATCCGAGTGGCAAACCAATGAGTCACTTGTTTTCGACTACGAGTCCAAGCCTTGACCACTCTTTTCTGATAGCGTATCGGGGCTAAAAAGGCAATCAGCCCTTCCACTCCNNCACTCCTTTTTTCTCTAAAGAGATAAAGAGTGCCATCAGAATGACAAAACCGGTATTGGCCAGCCCACCCATCACCGAACTCAGGGCCTGTAGAATATTCTCCGGAGCTCGAGGCAAGAGACTCTCTTGAGCCCATTCCCCAAAGGCACTAATCTCGAAGCCGATGGATGAGAAGAAAGGCCCAACTTGTTCCAAGTAACCGGGCAGGACTACTGCTAAATTTTTAACTTCGGCAAAAATCAGCGGAATGCTTAAGTAAAGCAATACAGCAAATAAACCGAAGACGATTCCATAAGTTAAAACTGCCGCCGCCCAGTAAGGCAAACCCCGTCGGTAAAAGAAAACAATTGATGATTTAAGTAAAACCGCCAGAACTAAAGCAAAAATGAAACTAACCAACAGATTTCTCAAAACGAAAAGCAAAAAAATCAGAGCAATAGTAAAAACAACCCTAACAATTGTTCGCCAGGACAAATCTAAATTATAAGTTGGTTGATCTTTTTCCATAATCTGAATTTAGTTCTATTTTACGCTATTTTCAATATTTTGTTAAATTGATTTTCTTCCGCTGGTCCAATTAACGACAAATTAAGATTCTGATTTTGGAATATTTTCCGAGACAATCTCTGTATCGAAGAAGCATCAACTTGATCGATCTTTCGGCAAATCTCTTCGGGAGTCATTGGTTTTATACCCAAAACCTCATACTGGGCATAATAGCTGGCTAAATTTTCAGCATTTTCTAGTGATAACCAAAGAACTCCTTTAAGATACTCTTTGGCTTTTTGAAGTTCAGCCGTTGGCACTGGCTCTTCTTTAACCCTTTGATATTCCGACAGAATAAGTTCAATCGCCCGATCGGCTCGCCGGTTATCAACTCCAGCTTGAGTCATTAAAAAGCCAGCATCTTTTAAGGTATCCGATGAGGTACGAACATAATAAGCTAACCCACTTTTTTCTCTAATTAGTGAAAAAAGACGAGAGCTCATATTGCCACCGAGTAATGCGGCCAATACCGCTTGCGGAAATCGCTCTTGATGACGCAGAGAATAGCCTCGTACTCCCAAGCAGAAATGAGTCTGATCAGTTTTCTTAGATTGAATCTTGAGACCAGGCCGAACTTGTTTTTCCTGAAGAGGCGGGGCCGCCTTCTTCTTCTTTCGGACCGGAATAGTGGAAAAAGCTTGGCCAACTTTTTGAACAACATCCAAAGAGGGGTCAATCCGTCCTGCCACAACCACCGTTGTATTGCCCGCATGATAATAGGTGCGGCGATGATCTAGTAGTTGGCGACGATTCATTCGTCGAATACTGGTTCGCGTACCAATAATGTCTTGCCCCAACGGATGGTTTCCATAGAGAAGGTGATACCAGAGCTCCTCGACATATTGCATTGGGGTATCCAGATACATATTTAATTCTTCTAAAATAACACCCTTCTCTCGATTAATATCATCCTCAGATAGCTTAGCATTTAAATAAATATCACTAAGCCAATCTAGCGCCGTATCAAAATGACGAGCATTAACTTTAGCAAAATAGCCCGTATATTCTCGACCAGTAAAAGCATTCATAACCCCACCAACCGAATCAATTGTTTCTGCAACAGCTAATGGAGTTGGTCGCCGAAGAGTACCTTTAAACATTAAGTGTTCTAGAAAATGCGAGACTCCAGCCGACTCTTTCGACTCATAACCCGAGCCTGTACCAGCAAAAGCAAACAAAGCTGTAGCCTTAGTTCCCGGCCGGGGAATTGTAATCAGTTTCAGTCCGTTTTTAAATTGATGTCGATTAACTTTCATTAAATTGGCTTTCATTTAAAAATTGCCTCAAAACTAAAGGTAGCTTTTCAATCGCTATCCGGGTCTGCTTCATGGAAATTCGATCTCGAACGGTGACATCATTTTGTTCCAGGCTATCATAATCAATAGTTACGGCTAGAGGAGTTCCAATTTCATCTTGGCGACGATAGCGTCGGCCGATTGAACCAGTTTCATCATATTGAATTCGAAAAGAAAACTTTAACTGTTCAAAGATTTCTTTGGCTTTATTGGTCAATTCCGGCTTCTTCATCAGCGGCAAAACCGCTACTTCAATCGGAGCTAATCGAGATGATAATTGCATCACCACTTCTTCGCTACGCTGACTTTGTTCTCCTCGTCCGCCACTTACTTTTTGATAGGCATCACAAATGAAAGCTAACATTAATCGGCCTACTCCGGCAGAAGTTTCAATAACGTGTGGATAGAAAGCCTCTGGATGATCATTGTCACTATAATTCAACTCTCGACCGCTATGTTGAGAGTGATTACTTAAATCAAAATCTCCCCGATTATGGATTCCCTCAATCTCGTGCCAACCGAAGGGAAATTTATATTCCACATCCACTACTCGGCGAGCATAATGAGCCATTTCTGACTTGGGGACTTCGAACAATCGTAAATTCTCCTTATTCAGACCAAGATCTAGATACCACTTTAGACGTCTCTCCTTCCAATATTCAAACCATTTATCTGTTTCAGATTCTACCGTAAACCACTCCATCTCCATCTGTTCAAATTCTCTTTGACGATAAAGAAAATTCTTGGGATTTATTTCATTCCGAAAAGACTTTCCAATTTGAGCTATACCAAAAGGTAATTTCAGTCGCATAGAGTCGGCTACTAATCGAAAGTCGAGAAAGATGCTTTGACAAGTTTCTGGTCGAAGATAAGCCTGATTCTGGGTACTTTCGAGAGGACCAATAAAAGTCTTCATCATTAGATTGTAGCTTCGTGGTTCAGTTGTCGTACCTCCGCAATCAGGACAGCGACGATCTTCGACCTCCTCTTCTTTAAACCGATGATGACACTTCTGGCATTCAACCAATGAATCAGCAAATCCACTCCCCAAATGGCCGGAAGCCTCCCAGGTTCGCGGATTAAGAATAATGGCTCCGTCGGTTTCAACCACTTGCGAATGAGCCCGAATGACATCAGTTCGCCACAGATTTTTAATATTATTGGCCATTTCTATTCCTAATGGTCCATAATCGTAGCTAGCGCCAAAACCCCCGTAAATTTCCGAAGAAGGGTAGACAAAGCCCCGTCTCTTAAGCAGCGAAACAATTTCTTTCATTAAATTTTCTTCGCTCATAATCAAAAATTAATTAAATGGACTTTCTTCTGGCATTTGGCTTACTTCTCGCACTTCTAGAGCACCAAAAGACAAAATTTGATTACTCCAGAGATCACGACCGCGGCCCTCAGCTGGACCAATTAACGGACTTTCTAAGGCCTCCAGGCTCTGCGGCTGTACCACTAACTGAAAGGCTAGAATGGCTTGCTGTTCCGGCTCTAATCGACCAACCGACCAAACTAGTCGACGACCGTCATCCTGTAAAGTCAGATTCTGATACTCCTCAACCGGAAAAATATAATCAGCAAACATCGTTTCTGGAGGTAGATCAATGGCAACCCAAATATCATCCACCGCGTTATAAGTATTGGTCAATTCCCAAAAAACAGTATAGGAGGTTGTTTGACTGAGTTGTAAGGGGATTGGCCCTTGGTCGGTGAAAAATTCACTCCCCGCGTAAACCTGCTGTGTTAAATAAAGCTGAGAATTAATCTTGGTTGCAAAAACATTGCGCATACTACCCACCTCAACTTCAATTTCAACTTGTGGACTCAGACTTCGTATTGGCCAGTCATCTTTTAGATCAATCCAAAAATCAACTTGCCCCTCTTCATCGCGGTCCAAAAATCTTAACTCTGGAATAACTCTCCAATCCCAAAGAATGGAATCGTGTCCTGGCTGATAAGTTCCCTGAGTCACTCGAAGACTGTCCAGATCAAAATAATCGCCCTTTAAATAAATCGTTAGAAACTGATTCTCTAGCGGACGCTCAGTTATATTCCGAAAATAGATTTGATAATGGAGAGAGTCACCCGGATTGGCGACGTAATCGAAAGATCCGTTAATCTGCATAGAGAGACGGAGAGGGGCTTCGGAAACTTCAAGCTTCCGGCTGATTCGTTTTATTGGAACAAAACCTTGATCAGTCCAGACTCCAAGTTGAGCGCTTAAAACAACCTCTGGAACATCAGCTCCAGCTTGACCAGTTAAACGAATTCGTCCACCGTCTTGAGAAACTAAAAACGGGATCTGCCATTCGCCCGCTTCGTCGGTGCCAGCGGGAGAACTTTCCTTGAGTTCAAACCCACGAGTGGCCGCGAATCGAATACCAACGTTCTCTAAAGTTTCATCAAGAGCTGAAAAATAATTTAATGAGAATTGAAAATCTTGATCGGGGGCAGCCGTTTGAGGCAAGCTAAATTCTAGCGTTAAAGGAACTTCGGCAATAGAAGTCGTCGCCGAAGTATCAGCACTATAATAAACACGCAATCCTTCAATTTGATAGTCGAGACGAGCCTTGGCTGTTAAAACCTCTTCCTCTTGACCAAAAACCCTGGCCTGAAAAGTAAACTGTTGTTCTTGCCCCGGATAAATATCTTGTTCAAGCCCTTGCCGAACAATATCCTGGGCAGGCTCAATAGGCTGAGCATGACGTGGGAATTCAAACATCAATTCGGCATTTGATAAAGCAAAGTTACCTTGGTTTTTAATTCTTAAAATATACTCAATCGGTTGCCCAACCACGACCGACTCTGGAGCAATTAACTCCATTAAAATATCCGCTCGTGAAGCAACATTACGCTGATAAAGCCACCAGATAACAACCGTCAGAATCAGGGTAGCCATAAGTAATAAAATTAAAATAGTCTTTGTAACTTTGGACATAGTAAGTCTTGATAATCAATTTTTATTATAACCTAAAAGATAAAAAGCGCCTAATAAATAGACCTTTCTCAGTTAACCGAACTTAGATCTTGATCTGTCCGGATTGAATCAATGAAAAAACGCGAAGCTTTTTCTAAATTTTTACGGTCGGCCGAACTAGTTCGGATACGCCCCAATCGAGTCTTATCTTTACTGGCGATTAGCCGTAAAATTTTAATAGTATTTGGTGATATTTCCTCTGACTGATCATTCGCCTTCCAGCAATTAGCACAGATAATACCCTCTTCAGCGACCAAGAAGCATATTTCCGACTGAAGTTGACCTCCACAGCGAGCACAATGATGAAGATCAATTTGATAACCCCAGCTATTTATCAAAGTCCAAAGAAAATAATAATAAAGACGTTGATAATGACTTTTAATTAAATTCAAGGCATTTAAGGCTCCTAAATAAAAAAACCAAGCATTCTCATCTGGTAAATCCCAAGGGGTTAAAGCTTCAATGTCTCGACTCATCCTTTGAGCTATTACAAACTTTGACCAATCACGACTTAAATTAGAAAAAAGCATTTTGGGCCGAGCCGCCGTAATGATGGGCTGACGATAGCCCCGAACCAGCTCTACTTCACTCCAGCTAAAAAGACCAAGCCCACCCCTCATTTTAGAAAGAATCTTTCTTTCTCCTCGGGCTACTGCCCGGAGCTTACCAAATTGATTAGTCAAGAGAATGAATTGACTATCGGCTTCGCCAAGAAATTGACGACTTAAAACAACTGCTTCAGTCTTTTCTTTCTGAAACATCTTTTTTAGCAATTGCTAATAGTAGTTTTTGATCGTCAATAACAATTTCCTGATCGGCTATTAGCTCTTCTTTATTCAACAAAGAAATTTCGTCGGCGCGGCTTTCTTTTGCAATGACCGACCGGGATCGCTCTAGAAGTGCCACCAGCTCCTCCGATCCCCGATAAAGAATCTTTATTTTGTCAGTTGGTTGCAAACCGGCTTGCTTTCTTAAAGTTTTAATAGTTCGAATAACCTCTCGCACTCGACCTTCTTCCTTTAACTCCTCTGAGAGACGAGTGTCAAGGGCTAAAACTAATTCTCCTTCTTCAACCCTAATCCAGTCCGGCGATTCTTTTATTTGATCAACAAAAAATAGCTGGCGAACATTTATTTCCTGAATAATCAAATCAACTAAATCATTGTTTTTTAAAGTTGATCCCTGAACACGCAGTTCGGCTAATGGTTGGCGAACTCGAAGGCCCGACTTAGCCCGAGCCTGTAAAGCCAGGCGCACGATTTGTCTCACCCGTGCCATCTCTCCTTCTAAGTTATTATCGACCAGTTCTGGTTGAGGCTGAAAATAGTCCTCTAGGTGAACTGAAAGAAGTTCAGAATTTACGTTTAAAGATCGATATATTTTTTCACTGATAAAAGGAGTAAAGGGAGCCATTAAATTAATAATACCGTGCAAAAGATAACGAAGGACTTGAGCCGCTTCCTTAGTTTCAGGACCTGGAGTTTGTAAACGACTTCGAGATCGACGGATATACCAATTTGAGAAATCATCGATTAGATCAACAAACTGACGAACCGCTCGGTCAACTCGAAAATTATCCATCTCTTGAATCACCTTCTGTCCTGTTTCATGCAGACGAGAAATCATCCAACGATCAAGCAAATCAAGGCGGACCGGCAACCCTTGGCCACATTCTGTCGACGGAGCATAAGTTAAATAGAAAGTAGCACAATTATCAAGAGTGCTAACGATCTTCTGCATTGATTCTTTGACCTTATCCTCGGAAAAGACATAGTTTCCGCCTAAGGTTGATTGATTGAGCAAATAGAAGCGTAAAGCATCAGCTCCGTAGCGATCAAACATTATCTGCGGAGGCTGATAATTTTTAACATGTTTTGAGAGTTTGTCGCCCGCTTCGGTTAAAATTAATCCATGAGCGATAACATTCTTGAAGGCTGGCTGATGAACGCCCAAGCCGTCTTCTTCCAAGGTTAAGGCTGTCGCCAAAACATGAAGCGTATAAAACCAGCCTCTAGTTTGTTCGAGAGCTTCTGTAATAAAATCAGCCGGAAAAAAATTTTTCATTTTCTCCTGATTCTCAAATGGATAGTGGAATTGAGCGTAAGGCATTGCCCCTGATTCATACCAACAATCAAAAACCTCCTCCACTCGTTTCATCTTCTCCCCTGAAGGAGATTTAAACTCAATCGTGTCGATATAAGGACGATGAAAATCAAGACGGCCTTCTTCATTAAAGGGCATTTTGGCAAACTTCATTTCCCGAAATTCTGCTAGATCTAGACCAAGCTCTGATCGTCGAGCAGTCTGTTCCTCTTCAGTTAAGCCAAGACAAGCTGATTCAAGGTGACGGAGGGGACCACGATGTCCAACCACCAGAATGTTCATTCCCTGATACTTAGCATCTTGCTCTTCAATGAATCGATAGACTCTCTGCCGAACCTCTAAACCGGTTTCACCACCCTCTGGAGCTCGCGTTAAGAATTCTTCCGGCGATTTGAAGAATTGACGATATTCGGCAGATGGCTTTTCATTAAATACTCCGAATTGATGTTCACCAAGTTCCGGATAATATTGAGGCTCTACCCCCAATACCTGACCAACAATTTCAGCTGTTTCCCGAGCACGAGCAACATCCGAAGACAAAATAACATCTATTTTAGCTGTTTTCTTTAGCTTCTCAGCCGCAATTTGGACCTGCTGCCGACCAAGATCAGTTAAGAAAAAACCATTTTGGCTATCCACCAACACACCCTGGACATTGCTCTCGGCCTGACCATGTCTCATCAACCAATATCGATTACTACTAAACTTCTGTTGTCTTAGGTCTTCTCGTGATCCAATAACTACTGTTTCACCTGATTCAGATTGCCAAACCGGAATCGGCGCCCCCCAATAACGATTACGAGAAACACCCCAGTCGCGAGCACCTTCGAGCCATTTTCCGAAACGCCCATTTTTCAAGTGCCCCGGAACCCAGTTAATCTGTTGATTATTGGCGACCAGCTGATCACGAAACTTCTCAACAGCAATATACCAGCTGGTAATAGGATAATAAATCAAACGCTGATCACAACGCCAACAAAAAGGATAGCTGTGCTCAATCTCCAGAGTGCGATAAAGAAGTTGCCTTTCCTCTAGGTCATTTACTATGTCTTTATTAGCCTGCCAGACCGGTAGCCCCTCTCCCGGCAAACTATATCCTGTAGCCATGCGCCCCGACTGATCAACCGTTATCTTTAGAGGTAGATCTTGTTCTTTTGCCACTTCCATATCTTCCAGGCCAAAAGCAGCTAGGTGGACCAAGCCAGTGCCCTCTTCGGTTGAGACAAAATCTGCCTTGACTATTCGATAGTCACGACCATTGCTTGGCGGAACATTATAAAGAGGAGAATAGGCTCGATCAATCAACTGCTGACCACTGAAAGTCTCTTCTCGGCTAAACTGTTCCTGAATCTCTGATAATCGAGACTGGGCTAAAATTAATTTCTCCGACTTAGTTTTAATCTTAACGTAATCAATGTCTGGATTAACGGCAACAGCAAAGTTGGCCGGTAAAGTCCAGGGAGTGGTCGTCCAAATCAAGAGATAAGTCCCTTTTTCATCAAGTAATGGAAATTTTACGAAGACTGAAAGATCTTTAATGTCGCGATAAGCTCCCGGCTGATTAAGTTCAAAATTAGACAATGGTGTTTCACAGCGTGGACAGTAGGGAGCTGTACGATAATCTTGATAAACTAAACCTTTTTCATAAAGGCGCTTAAAGAGCCACCAAATACTCTCGGTATAATTAGAGTCAATCGTCGCATAACGATTTTCATAATCAGCCCATCGACCGAGCCTTTTTAGAGTTTGTTTAAAATCATCTAAGTATCGAAAAACTAATTTACGGCAAGTTTGATTAAATTTATCAATGCCTAGCTTTTCAATATCGGCTTTACTTTTTTGATTTAGCTCTTGTTCCGCTAAATTTTCGAGGGGTAAACCATGACAATCCCAGCCAACCCAACGTGGAGCATACCGACCTCGCATCGTCTGATAGCGGAGCACCACATCCTTAATGGTTGCAGGAAGTAAGTTCCCGTAATGAGGTTGACCAGTCGCAAAAGGTGGTCCGTCGTAAAAAGAAAAAAGTGGCTGCCCTCGACGTCGGGCAATACTTTCTTCGAAAACTTTATTTTCTTCCCAGAAATCAAGAATTTCTTCTTCGACTTTAACAATGTTGTTTTTTTGATCTTTTTCCATTACATCTTATCAGGGGCATTAATGCCCATTAACTTTAAAGATTCACCTAGAACCTTTTTAACGGTGGCTAAAAGAGCTAGACGACTTTGTTGTTGATCAGGCTCCGCATTAACTACCGGACAGTCTCGATAAAACTGGTGTAGAGCCGAAGCTAAACGATAAGAAAACTGAGGCAATTTATGCCCCTCGTAGCTTTGGGCAATGCTTAAAATTACCTCCGGATACTGTAACAATAAGGCCATTAAAGCAATCTCTTGAGGATGATCAAGATTGGTTTTGGGTAAAATCTTATGATCTGGAGAATAATTCAATTTATCAAATATACTATTAATACGGGCATGAGCATACTGAATATAGTAAACTGGATTATCGGTTGATTTCTTGATAGCTAAATTAAAATCAAAATTCAAGTGAGAATTAAGACTGCGATCTAAAAAGAAATAACGAACCGCATCGAGCCCAACCTGATCAACCAATTCGGCAATCGTAATATATTCTCCTCGTCGCTTTGAGCTTCGTAGCTCTTGGCCGTCTTTTAAAATCTTGACCCACTGTACTGTTAAAACCTTTAATCGTTCAATCGGACAATCAAGAGCTTTAAGTCCTTGAGTGAGTGGTTGAATGTGACCATGGTGATCCGCTCCCCAAATATCAATAACTAAATCAAATCCTCTTTCAAACTTCTGACGATGATAAGCTAAATCAGTCATCAGATAAGTCATCTCACCAGTTGCCTTCACTAGGACGCGATCTTTCTGGTCGCCGAAAGAAGTGGTATTCAGCCAAAGAGCCCCCTCTTTCTCGATCGTTAATCCTTTATTCTTAAGATCGGTTAATGTTCTTTCAACGATTTTTTTTTGATAAAGATCTCTTTCGGAAAACCAAATATCAAAATTTAAACCAATCTTTTGAATATCAGGCTTAATCATATTCTCTAAAATATAATCAGCCGCCTCTCGACCAGCTTCATTTGCGTCCGAGCTTTTAACGATCTGCTTTAACTCCTCGATGTAGTCACCCCGATAAGCATCTTCTGTTTGACCGAGAACAGCCTCGCCTAATCTTTCAACCTGGAAGCCAGCGTCATTGATATAATACTCTTTAACGACCTGATGACCGACCCGAGTAAGAATGTTTCCGAGCAAATCACCGAAAAATCCACCACGACTATTGCCCAAGGTCAATGGACCAGTAGGATTAGCCGAAACGAATTCAACCTGAATCTTCCGAGGCGAATCAACAGTTAACTGTTGGTCAAAATTAGTTACAAATTCACGCCACTCTTGATTAATCTGTTCGGTGGTTAAAAAAAAGTTAATAAATCCGGGTCGAGCGACTTCGGTTCGATAAGCAGTTATCTCTTTGGTAATCTGACCGGATAACTGCATTGGATCAGCTTTTAATTGAGGCGCTAAAACCATAGCCACATTAACCGCATAATGACCATGGGCGGATTGGTCTGGAACATAGACTTGCCAATCTTGATTGGGCCAGCCTAAACGATCAAGAACTCGACTGACTTCATCTTTTATTTTTTGAGCAGTTGTTTTTTTCATTTATCAATGATTAATTCTAGCATTTTCGCCAGAAACTGACAAAAATGCTAAAATAAACGAAATGGAAATTGCTCGTAATAAAAAAGCTTCATTCGATTATGAAATTCTAGAGAAACTAGAAGCGGGTTTGGTCTTAACCGGAGCTGAGGTAAAATCGGCCAAACTAGGTCGTGTTAGCTTAAAAGGAGCTTATGTAAGTAGCTTGAATGGCCGTCTTTATCTAACCGGAGCCACTATTTCAGCTTATCAGTCAGCCAACCAACCATCTGATTATGACGCAACTAGACCTCGCTTATTATTAATTAACAAGAAAGAACTTAGTTATCTAACTGGAAAAATGAAAGAGAAAGGCTTGACGATCGTGCCCTTAAGAATGTATACTAAACACAATCTGGTTAAGCTAGAAGTTGGCTTAGTCAAAGGAAAAAAGAGATTCGACAAGCGTCAGCAAATCAAACAACGAGATGACGAACGTCGAATTAGAAGATCGTTAAAAGGAGAAGAATGACCGGGGACGAACGGCTTCGATAGAATTTCGAGACGAGCGGTGCGGGCTAAGGTGCTGAGCCCTTAAAAAACACTCAGCAAACTACAAGTGTCAACACGCTTCGGGGTTTAACCCCCGCCTACGCTTACGCCTGAAAGTTTCAGGATAAGCTTTCATAGTTTT
>DCTL01000002.1:33280-39674 GCA_002329255.1 Patescibacteria group bacterium UBA1441 | reverse complement strand
TTTAAAAAAAGGACCATATATTGACCCGAATGTCTTGAAAAAGATGAATCGGGTTAAGAATAAAGAGAAAGAAAGGATTCGGACCTGGTCGCGTCATTCTACTATCACGCCGGAAATGATCGGTTATACTTTTGAGGTTCATAATGGTAAAGAGTTTATTCCGGTAACGATTAGGGAGGCGATGGTCGGACACAAGTTGGGAGAATTTTCTCCAACTACTAAATTTGTTCGTCACGGTGGTCGGATTCAGCGAGAATTAGAAAGTAAAGCTAAATCAGCATGAGCCAAGTTTCTGTCACAGCCAAGTTAAGCCGATTGAGAATCGCTCCTCGTAAAGTCCGATTAGTCGCTGATTTAGTTCGCGGTAAATCAGTTGAGGAAGCACGTCAAATATTGAAGTATACTATTCGTGCTTCGGCTCAACCTTTAGCTAAATTATTGGATTCGGCGATAGCGAATGCTCGCCATAATTATAAATTAGATTTAGAAAGTTTAAGAATTGGTCGAATAATGGTTAATCAAGGCCCGACTTATAAGAGGTTTCGTCCGGAGTCTCGTGGCCGAACGGCTCCGATTCAGAAAAAAACATCTCACATTAGTTTAACTTTAATTGGTCAGTCGGAGGGGCCGAAGAAAAAAGTCCCAGCGACTAAAAAGAAAGAGTAATTATGTCACACAAAGTTCACCCCAAAGCATTTCGGATTCGCTGGACTCAAGATTGGGAGAGTCGTGGATTCTATGAGAAGAATGAAGCCCGCTTTTTAGAGGAGGAGTTTCGTCTACGTCAATTGTTAGAAAAAGAACTGGCTCATGCTGGAATTGCAGCGATTAAGATTGATCGATCGGGGAAGGAAGGGATGAAGATTATTATTTGTACGGCTCGGCCAGGTTTAGTTATCGGTCGTGGCGGTGAAAAAGTAGAAGAATTAAAGACCAAGATTTTGAAGTTGATGCGTCAATTGACCAATCAACACTTAAAGATCCAAATTCAGATTGAAGAGATTAAGAATCCTTGGGCTTCGGCGCCCTTAACCGGTCAGTGGATTGCTCAAGAATTAGAAAAACGGGTTCGTTTTCGTCGAGCTGTTACCCAGGCCTTACAGAAGGTGATGGCGAGTCGAGAGGTCCAAGGAGTTCGAGTTTCTATTTCCGGTCGGCTAGATGGAGCAGAAATTGCTCGGCAAGAGACTTTTCAGGAAGGTCGAATGCCGCGACACACTATTCGGGCCAATATTGATTATGCTCTTTCTGAGGCTCGCTGTACTTATGGGACAATTGGGATTAAAGTTTGGATTTACTTAGGCGAGAAGCCAGAAGAAAAAGTTGAAGAATAAACATGTTAGTTCCGAAAAAAGTAAAACATCGTAAATGGCAAAAGGGCCGCACTAAAGGCTTGGCTCAACGAGGTAATCAGCTTAATTTTGGTAGTTATGGGCTGAAGTCTTTGGATGCTCGCTGGGTTACTTCTCGCCAGATAGAGGCTGGTCGTCGAGCCATCATTCGTTATTTGAAGAAGGGCGGTAAGCTTTGGATTCGTGTTTTTCCTGACAAGCCAGTGACTTTTAAAGGAGTTGAGGTTAGTATGGGTGGAGGCAAGGGCGATGTTGATCATTACGTCGTACCTCTTAAACCCGGCCGCATTATTTTTGAGTTGGATGGCTTGAGCGAAGAGATGGCTCATGAGGCTCTGACTAAAGCCGCTCATAAGCTTCCAGTTCGCTCAAAATTCATTAAGCGTGAAGTATGAAAGCTAAAGAGTTAAAAACTAAAAAGGAAAAGGAATTACATGATTTGCTGAGAGAGAAAAGGATTCAGTTGCGCGAGCTTCGTTTTAAAACCACGAGCGGGCGTTTAGCGGATAATAAGGCTATTAAAAAGAATAAGCGAGAAGTCGCTCGGATTATGACTATTCTTAAAGAAAAGAGCCATGCCTAAGAAAAATCTGAAAGGAATTGTTGTTTCAGCCAAGATGAATAACACGGCGGTAATTTCGGTTGAAATTATGAAAGAACATCCTCGATATCGTAAGCGTTATCGGGTCAACCGTAAGTATATGGCTGATAATCCAAATAATAATTATCAAGAAGGCGATCAGGTGGTGATTGAAGAGTGCCGACCTTTGAGTCGTCATAAACGCTGGAGAATAATTGGTCAAGCAACATGATACAAGTGCAAACTAGATTAAAAGTGGCTGACAATAGCGGGGCTAAAGAAGTCCAGTGTATCAAAGTTTTGGGTGGGACACGGCGTCGCTACGCTCGAATTGGCGATATTATCACCGTGGTGGTCAAGAAGGCCGAACCACGGAAAGAGACCAAGATGCATGAAGTGGTCAAGGCGGTCGTGGTTCGTCAGCGTAAGCCGTATCGGCGGTCTGATGGAACTTATGTTTCTTTCAGTGACAACGCCGCCGTTATTTTAAGCAAAGGCAAAGAACCACGCGGTCAGCGTATCTTTGGTCCAATTCCTCGAGAAGTTAGGGAAAGGGGCTTTACCCGAATTTACTCTTTAGCTCAAGAAGTGGTATGAAAATTAAAAAACGCGACAACGTTATTATCATTAGCGGACGAGACAAGGGCCAAAAGGGTCAAGTCTTGAGGGTTTTGGCTGACAAGAATCGAGGGGTTGTTGAGGGAGTTCGAGTGACTAAAAANNAAAAAAAGAGTCAAGCCTCGTCGAGAAGGAGAGAAAGGCCAAACAGTTGAAGTGCCTCAGTCAGTCCATATTTCTAATGTTGCTCTGATCTGTCCCGAATGCCATCAGCCAACACGGATTGGGTATCGGGGTCAAGGGGCAAAACAGAAGAAGAGATTTTGCCGTAAATGTCAAAAGACAATTGATTAAAATGATTAAAATTTCTGATAAAAAATTAAAAGATCTTTATCGGCAGGAAGTTTTGCCGGCTCTGAAGAAAGAGTTTGATTATCAAAATGATCTGAGAGTTCCGCGTTTAGTGAAAATTGTCATCAATACTGGTTTTGGTCGAATGGCGGAAAGAACCAAAAGCAGTGATCAGTTAGAGAAAATGAGACAAGCGATTGAACGAGATCTAATTTTGATTACTGGTCATAAACCAGCTCTTCGCCGAGCGCGTAAATCGATCGCCGGTTTTCATCTGCGAGAAGGTGATCCGATTGGCTATACTGTTACTTTACGCCGAGACCAGATGTATGATTTCTTGGGCCGAGTTATTAAATTAGCCTTACCTCGAACCAGAGATTTTAGGGGTATTGATTTGAAATCTATGGACGGACGTGGTAACTTAACCCTTGGTTTTCCCGATCAAACAGTTTTCCCGGAAATATCGACAGAAGAAGAGAGAATGCTTTTTGGTTTAGAGGCCGTGATCAATACGACCGCTTCAACCGATCAAGAAGCTATTCGACTTTTGACTTTACTAGGATTGCCTTTCCGTAATCCGGAAGAAGAAAAAGAATAACATGGCTAAAAAATCACAAATTGCTAAAAGTAATCAGACGTCAAAGTACGAGGTGCGCCATCGTAACCGGTGCTTTATTTGCGGTCGCAACCGCGGTTATATGCGGAAATTTGGTTTATGCCGAATTTGCTTCCGAGAAATGGCCAACGAGGGAAAAATTCCCGGCGTCCGTAAAAGTAGCTGGTAATTATTAAAACATGAACAGCGATCCGATTGCCGATTTATTTACTCGTATCCGTAATGCTCAGGCGGTAGGCCTCGAGAAGATTGAGCTACCTTATTCAGAGATCAAGATGAAAATTGCCAATCTGATGGCTGAGCGAGGATTTTTAGCTAAAGTTGAAAAAGAGGGAAGTCAGATTCGAAAAAAGATAAGAGTTACTTTGGCTTATCGANNTAAAAAATCAGAGTTACTTTGGCCTATCGAGAAGGTCAGCCGGTTATTCATCAGATTCAAAGAATTTCCAAGCCGGGTCAGCGAATTTATGCTTCAGTTTCTGAGATTAAGCCAGTGAAGCGTGGTCGTGGTTTNNCGCCAAGATAATATTGGCGGAGAATTAATTGGCCAGATGTGGTAAAAACATGAGTCGTATCGGTCGTAAACCAATTATTATTCCAGATGGAGTTGAGGTCCGAATTGACGGTCAGCAAGTGAGCGTCAAAGGCCCCCAAGGGACTTTGGATCGCCTACTTCCGCCTGAGATCAAAGCCGAACTTAAAGAAGGCCAGATTATCGTCTCAGTGGCTCAGGAGACTGATCGGAGTAAGGCTTTTTGGGGTTTATTTCGTTCGCTACTGGCCAATGACATTGAAGGCGTTAATCAAGGATTTCAAAAAGAGCTGGAACTGGTCGGTGTCGGCTACCGAGCGCGTCTAGAAGAGACTGATTTGGTTTTAGAAGTTGGATTAAGTCATGAAGTTCGCATTAAACCAAATCCAGGAATTAAGTTTGATGTTCCGGCTAATAATCAGGTTATCGTGCGTGGGATGCGGAAAGACCAGGTGGGTCAAGTAGCTTATGCTATCCGTCGGGTTCGACCGCCGGAACCTTATAAAGGAAAAGGGATTCGTTACGCCGGGGAAGAGATTCGGCGTAAAGAAGGTAAGAAAACTACAGCTAGTTCTTAATTATGTTGTTTCGAAATTTAAAAAATATTAATCGGCGGAAGATCCGACATCGCCGACTGCGAGGGCGGATTAGTGGAACGGCTGATAAGCCGCGGCTCTTTGTTTTTCGATCACATCAACATATTTATGCTCAATTAATTGATGATCAAGAAGGTCGAGTCATGGTTTCTGCTTCTGACCTAGGTCTTAAAGACAAAGGTAAGATTAAACGAGCGGATAAGGTCGGTCAGGAGATTGCTAAAAAAGCTAAAGCGGCTAAGATTGAAAAAGTGGTCTTTGATCGCGGTGGATATAAATATCATGGTCGGGTCAAGGCTTTAGCCGAAGCTGCTCGAACTGGCGGATTGAATTTTTAATTATGGTAGAAGAAAAAGAAAAAAATAAAAAACCAGACAGCCAAAATAGAGCCGGAACTTTTACTCTGGGGGATAAACCCAACCGGCGCCCTCGTCGACCGCGAGAAGAGCGAAAGTATGAGTCGCGGGTGTTGAAAATTAACCGTGTGACGCGGGTAACAGCCGGTGGCCGTCGCATGCGCTTTCAAGCGGTAGTGGCTATTGGTGACCGTAAAGGTAAGGTTGGATTGGGGGTAGCTAAAGGTGACAGTGTCCGTCAAGCGATTGAGAAGGCCAACAAAGTGGCCGAGAAGTCAATCATTTTCGTTCCGCTTCAGGATGGATTAATTCCTTATTCAGTAGAAGGTAAATCTGGAGCTTCTCGGGTAATGCTCAAGTTCAAACCAAAAGGCAGTGGTCTGGTAGCTGGAAGTGCGGCTCGTTTTCTTTGTGAGTTAGTCGGTATTACTGATATTTCAGCTCGAGTTTTATCGCGTTCACGTAATAAGTTAAATATTGCTCGAGCGACCATAGACGGTTTTCAAAAATTATCTTGATTATGGAACTTCATCAATTACAAGTTAATCGAGGACTGAAAAAGAAGAAAAGGATTGGACGCGGAGGTAAACTGGGTACTTATTCTGGCCGGGGAATTAAAGGTCAAAAGGCTCGATCAGGGGCTCGTTTTGAACCAATTATTCGTCCGCTGATTAAACATTATCATAAGTTAAAAGGAGCTAGTTTTATTAGTGCTCCGAAAGCGAAAATTTCGGCGGAGGTCAATTTATCGCTGTTAGAGAAACATTTTCAAGCGGGTGAAACCGTTTCACCCCAGAGTTTGGTTGAGAAATCAATTATTTCCACTCGTCATCAGCATGTTCCGGCGATTAAAGTTTTAAGCGATGGAGAGCTAACTAAAAAATTAATTTTTGATAAATGCTCTCTTTCGGAAGCGGCTCGTAAGAAAATTATGGAGGCCGGTGGAGAGATCATTAGTGAGCCAGCGAAAAGAGGCAAAAAGACGAAAAAGCAGCTATCAGCCGAGGAGATTCAAGAGCAACAAGCTAAATTCCAAGAGCGGCAGGCTAAGCAGCGAGCGGCTAAGAAAAAAGCGATTGAAAAGAGACGCAAAGAGGCTCGTAAATCAAAAGGTAAGAAAAAATGAAAACGCCTTGGTATCAAAAATTATTTGATGTTTGGAAAAATCGGGAACTGAGGAAGAAGATTCTCTTTGTCCTTCTTATTTTTGCTGTTTTTCGAGCCTTGACTGTAGTCCCGATTCCAGGAGTTGATCTGGAACAGTTGCAGGCGTTTTTTGCTCAGAGTGAGTTTATGGGATTCTTTAACCTCTTAACTGGTGGAGCTTTGAGTAACTTTTCGATTGTCATGCTCGGTATGGGGCCCTACATTACAGCCGTTATTATTCTACAGTTGGGAACAATGATCTTTCCGGCCTTAGAGCGTCTTTATCGTGATGAAGGCGAAACAGGTC
>DCTL01000002.1:0-33267 GCA_002329255.1 Patescibacteria group bacterium UBA1441 | reverse complement strand
AATCAAGGAATTATTGAGGCTTTCAGCCCATCGATGTTGATTGGGGCTTTAATTACTGTTACGGCGGGGGCGGTAATTTTGATGTGGTTGGGAGAGATGATTACTGAGCGGGGGATTGGTAATGGGGTTTCTTTGATGATTTTTGCTGGAATTGTTGCTGGTATGCCAATGTCTTTAGCTCAATTAGTGGCTGATTGGAGCATTGAGATGCTACCGACACTACTGGTTTTTATCGGGGCTAGTTTGTTGATTATTGCTTTGGTTGTTTTGGTTAACGAAGGTAAAAGAAATATTCCCGTCTCCTACACAAAGCGAGTTCGAGGGATGAAAATGTATGGCGGAACAACAACTTATTTGCCGTTAAATGTTAATCCGGCCGGAGTGTTGCCAATCATTTTTGCTTTAGCGGTGATGAGTTTTCCTCAAATGATTAGCCAATTTTGGCTTGATTCACCGAATAGTATTCTCGCCAGCATTGCCGGTGGGCTTGATGCTTTATTAGCCAATCCTTGGCTTTATAGTTTAGTCTACTTTTTGTTAATTATTGCCTTTACTTATTTCTATACAGCGGTTACTTTTGAACCGGATAAGATATCTGAAAATTTACAAAAATCAGGGGCCTTTATTCCAGGGGTTCGACCGGGCCAGCCAACCAGTCAACGCTTGAATTATATTTTAAAACGTTGTCTTTTTGTCGGGGCGCTCTTTTTGGGCTTTATTGCCTTAGTCCCTTCAATTATTCAAGGTTTAACCGGAATTGACGCTTTTCAGTTCATGATCGGTGGCACCTCTCTCTTAATTATGGTGGCGGTGATCATGGATACGCTGCGCCAGATTCAAGCTCAGATGAAGGTGCGAGATTATGAAAACTTCTAAAATGGTTGTTTCTTTAATCGGTCCACCGGGTTCTGGAAAGGGGACTCAGGCCGATTTTTTGTGTCAACACTTTGGTTGGGCTAAAATGGCCAGTGGTGATTTGTTACGGGAACGACAGCAGATTAATGATTATACGGGGAAAAAAATTAAGGAAGAAATTGCCAAAGGAGAATTGGTCCCGACTTTAGTGGTGGCTAATTTATGGTTTGATCGAATGGAAGAGATTCATCAAAAGGGTGAATTTTCAGGCTTATTAATTGATGGTAGTCCTCGACGGGTGTTGGAAACCGAGTTGATCAGAGGGGCTCTTTCTTGGTACGACTGGGAAGATTACTATCGAGTGGTTTATTTAGATATTTCCCGAGAAGAATCAACTCAACGCTTATTAGCTGAACATCAAGGTCGTTCTCGAAGCGATGACGTGGCTGAAGTACTGGAAGTGCGTTGGCGGTGGTTTGAGGAAGAGGTTAGGCCAACTCTTGAGGATTTAAGAAAGCGAGGCCAATTAATTGAAGTTAATGGACAGCAAACTCGGCCAGAGGTTTTTAATGATATCCTTAAGGGTTTAGGCTTGGATGATGATTAAAACACCAGCGGAAGTTAATCAGATTAAGCAGTCTTGTCAAATTCTGGCTCGAGTTATGACCGAGCTGAAATCTATGGTTAGACCGGGTTTAAGTACGGCTGAATTAAATCAAGCGGCTGAAGACTTAATTGCTCAGGCGGGGGCCGAACCTAGTTTTAAGAATTACAATGGTTTTCCCGCCGCTCTTTGCACGTCGGTTAATGAAGTTATTGTTCATGGTCCGCCAACTGATTATCAGCTACAATCCGGTGATATTGTATCTCTGGACCTTGGGGCTTTTTATCAAGGTTTTCATTCGGACATGGCTATTACTGTGCCAGTTGGCTCAATTGATGGTCAATCGGAGCGCTTGATTTATGTGACCGAAGAGGCTTTAATGAGAGGCATTGAGGCGGTCAAGCCGGGCGGCTACTTGGGTGATATTGGTCAGGCAATTAGTGAATATGTTTGGCAGCAGGGTTTTGATGTCGTTCGAGAGCTTTGTGGCCATGGTATCGGTCGTTCAGTACACGAGGAGCCCGATGTTTTAAACTTTGGTCGATCTGGTCAGGGTTTAATGCTTAAACCAGGCTTGGTCATTTGTTTAGAACCAATGGTTACTATCGGCCGAGCTCAGATTAAATTGGCCGCTGATGGACTTAGTTATGTGAGTCAAGACGGTTCTCGTTCGGCTCACTTCGAGCATACAGTGGCGGTAACTGAAGAAGGAGTAGATATTCTAACTCAAATGTCATGACGTCATCTGAATTTTACAACGCTAGTTTGGGTCAGATAAGTCGACAGAAGATGATTGAAGAAATTGCGGCTTACATTCATCAAAAGCCGGAGTATTTTTATGATATTATTGTCGGCTGTGATTCTTCTTCCGAAGATCATCCAGTCTTTCCAATCGTAGTAGTAGTTTTAAGGAAGGGGGCTGGTGGTCGTTTCTTTGTCAAAAAAGTTCGTTTTAATGCTTCACCTCAACGTTTTTCTCATCCTCATCAAAGAATTATACAAGAGGTAATGCTCTCCTGTGAGTTGGCGCTCGAGTTAAGAGATCTAATCCAACAGAAAATAGAGGCTTTTGAAGGGGCCAATTACCAATTTCGATACATTCATGCTGACGTTGGTCAAGGTGGTCAGACTCGGAGTATGATTAAGGAGGTGGTGGCTTTGATTAACGGCAATGGATTTGAGGCTAAAATTAAACCCGATTCTTATGCCGCTTCAGTGGTGGCTGATCGTTTTACTTAAGATATAAAATGGAAGCTGATCAAATTCGTCAGAAATTTTTAAAGTTTTTCGAGGACAAGGGGCATCAAATAGTTCCCTCCGCTCCTTTGGTGACCGACGATCCGAGTGTTTTGTTGACGACGGCTGGCATGCAACCATTTAAGAAATATTTCTTATCCGAAAAGTCTCCTTTTGGCTCACGAGTTACTTCCTGTCAGAAGTGTTTTCGAACTTCTGATATCGATCAGGTGGGTGATCAAAGTCATCTGACTTTTTTAGAAATGTTAGGAAACTTTAGTTTTGGAGATTACTTTAAAACCGAGGCAGCTGCCTGGGCTTTAGAGATTTTAACTAAAGAATATCAGCTCCCCTTGGAGCGTCTGCGTTTTACTTATTTTGGCGGGGACAAAGGACTCTCGGCTGATTTAGAGATTAAAGAAATTTGGCAAAAATTAGGTATTAGTTCGGATGTGATTTTACCTTATGGGCGCGAGGATAATTTTTGGGGACCGACTGGTCGATCAGGCCCTTGTGGTCCGACAACTGAAATTCATTATGATTCTACTGGTCAACCTTGTTCGCGAGGTGATCAATGTCAACCTGGTTGTTCTTGTGGCCGTTTTGTGGAAATTTGGAATTTAGTTTTTAATCAATACTATCAAGATGAATCCGGGTCTTTAAGTCCATTAGAGCAGGTCGGAATTGATACGGGAATGGGACTAGAACGTTTAACTTTAGCGGTTCAGGGAGTGTCTTCAGTTTTTGAAACAGATCTTTTCCAACCGATGCTTGAACATCTCAATGCTACACCGGATGATTATCACCACCGGCCGAAACCTTATCGTATTCTATTTGATCATCTACGGGGGGTTATATTTTTAGTCAGTGAAGGGATTGAACCCAGCAATGTCGAACAGGGATATGTTTTACGACGGATCATTCGTCGATTAATTGAAGCGGCGGATGATCTTCAGATCAAACCGGATCATCTGTCTGCCGCTTTGAAGTGGCTCGAAGATAAATACTTTAAAATTTATCCAGAGATTCAAGGAGCTGCTAGTCAGGCTGATTTAATTCTAGAGAAAGAGCGGAATCGCTTATCAAGAGCTATTCAGAAGGGGCTGTCCCAATTATCGGCAGTTGGTCAACAGATCAGTGGACAGGAAGCTTTTAAGCTTTATTCTACCTATGGACTTTCACCTCAAGAGCTGGAAAAGCAGGGTTATCAATTTGATCGTCAAGAAGTTGAACGGGCGATTGAAGAACATAAAAAGATATCTCGTCGAGGAGCGGAAAAGAAGTTTGGTGGACACGGTCTTAAGGAAGAGGGTTTATCGGATCAAAGCCAGGCTATTACTAAGCTCCATACGGCAACTCATTTACTCCAAGCAGCTTTAAGAGAAGTTCTCGGTTCTGAAGTTCGTCAGCGCGGATCTGATATTAATCCAGAACGGTTGCGATTTGATTTTTCTTTCAGTCGACCGTTAACAGAAGAAGAATTAATGGAAGTCAGTCGACGGGTTAATCAATATATTCAATCTGGATTAGCGATGACCAAGGAGTCAATGAAATTAAGTGAAGCAGAGGCCCAAGGGGTATTAACGGTTGAGGGACATCAATATCCAACAGAAGTTGATGTTTATGCTATTATTAATAGGGATGGCTCAATTGTCTCGCGAGAGGTCTGTGCCGGCCCACATGTTAAAAACACTCAAGATTTAGGTCGTTTTCGTATTGTCAAAGAACAATCCTCGAGTGCGGGAGTTCGTCGTATTAAAGCTATTCTTGAAGATGACTAAAAAAATTTTTGATATCTTACCACCTGGTCGTTCGTCTTTGGAGTCAGTTCAACCATTACCTAAAATGACTACTCGGCGTTTCATTAATTGGCGTTTTTTGATTTTGGGCTTCATTGTTATTGTTGGCGTTAGCGCTGTTCTTTATCAGGTTTTTGGAAAAGACTTTATTTTACATTTGGAACCTCGTACCAGGATTATTAATCTTGAGACTGAATTCCGGATTGATGGTCAATCGACCGAAATTGATTTTGAGACAAATATTTTGCCTGGATATTTAATTGTTCGGCAAGAGTCGGAAGAACAGACTTTTACGACTAGTGGCGAAGAAGTACAGGAATCTCGAGCGACGGGCATTATTCGAGTCTACAATGCTCAAACTCCGCCAAAATCAATTACTCTAGTTGAGAAGACTCGTTTTCTTTCCAGTGATGGTGTTTATTTTCGCACCCCTCAGAGAATTTCTATACCACCAGCCCAAATAGAAGACGGGCAAGTTATCCCTAGCTTTGTTGATGTCCCGGTTGAGGCGATGGATCCAGGCGAGGTAGCTAATATTAATCCGACCAAGTTTTCAATTCCCGGATTGTTAGGGACAGCTCTTTACGATAAAGTTTACGGTGAATCGTTGGAGGCAATGAGTGGGGGATCTGTCGAACGACGGGCCAAAGTTACTCAGTCTGACTTGTTGCAAGCCGAAGAGGCTCTCGAGTTAAGTTTAGTCAATAATCTAATTGATAAATTAGAAAGCGAAGATCAGGATCGAGTTATTCTACCCGAAGCAGTCCAAGTTGAAATTTCGGCTGTGACACCTTCCGTTGAAGTCGGGACATTAATCGATCAGTTTAATTGTCTCTTGGAGGGAGAAATCAAAGTTTTAGTTTTTTCACAATTAAAGATGGAAGAGTTCTTGGCTCAGAAGATTAAACAGCGATTGGGGGAAGAGTACTTAGCTGTTCCAGGTAGCTTTTATCTTGATTATCGTATCTTTTCATTTGACGAAGAGGCTGAAGTGTTACGCGGAAATCTTAAGTTCTCGGCTGCAGTCTATCAAGATTTAGAAGAAGAAACTTGGGCCGATCAGCTTTCAGGTCGGAGCCGAGAAGAGATTCGTCAATTCTTATTAGCCGATAGTCGAATCCAAGCTTTTGAGTTTCGCCTTCGTCCTTTCTGGCTTCGTCGAGCGCCAGAGACTGATAAGATGGAGATTGAACTGATCTTTAAACCTTAATTAGCTTCTTGACTAATTTGGCCTCTTTTGTTATTCTTATCCAGAAAAGCCAAGATAGTTCAAAGCTTATTTGGTTAGAAGCGCGGCTCTGCCAATTAGGAGTTGCCTCGTTTTTTCTTTGTATTGAATGAAAAATAAATCTACACAGCGAGAAGAGGGGACCATTATCGAGAGTTTGCCAAGCACAACCTTTAAGGTTAAGATGGATGATGGTCGAGAAGTGCTGGCTCACCTCTCGGGTCGGTTGCGTCGCTTCCATATTCGGATTTTGGTTGGTGATCGAGTTTCGGTCGAAACCAGTTCTTATGATCGCAGCCGGGGTCGAATTATTTATCGCAATTGAAGCATGAAAGTTAAGGCTTCTATTAAAAAGTTATGTCGTGATTGTAAGCTGGTGCGCCGTAAAGGACGCCTGCGGGTAGTTTGTAAGAATCCAAAACATAAACAGCGACAAGGTTGATAGCTATATATGCCTCGAATTAGCGGAGTTAACATTCCAGACAATAAGAATATTGAGATTAGCTTAACTTATGTTCATGGCATTGGTCGTCCGACCAGCCAGAAGATTTTGGATGAATTAAAAATTAATCGTCAGAAGAAGGCTGGTGATTTAACATCCGAAGAAGTTAATCAATTAAAACAGCTTATTGATGAACGCTATAAGATTGAGGGTAGTCTGCGTCAGGAAGTAACTCTTAATATTAGGCGTTTAAAAGAAATTGGTAGTTGGCGAGGTGATCGCCATAAAAAAGGATTACCGGCTCATGGCCAACAGACCCGGACTAATTCCAGAACAGTTAGAGGAAATGTTAGACGTTCGGCTGGATCTGGGCGTAAACCACCACCTTCACCTAAGTAAAATAATATGGGGAAAAAACACGTTGTTCAAAAAACTGGTGATGAGATTCTAGCTGAAGGCAGTAAAGTTGAAAAAGCTTTACTCCAAACAGCGCCGTCTTTGCGGAAGAAGACAGTTAGTCGGGCAATCATTTACATTATCTCTTCTTACAATAATACCCAGGTTGTTCTAACAGATCCGCAAGGAAATGTTTTAACTTCGCAGACCGCTGGACGGGTTGGATTTAAAGGAAGTAAAAAAGGAACTTCGTTTGCCGCTTCTAAGGTAGCTCAAGCTGTGGGAGCAGCGGTTGAGGTTTTAAAAGTTAAAGAAGTGGAGGTGATTATTAAAGGGATTGGCGCCGGACGAGAAGCTGCTTTGCGCTCTCTGGCAAACCAGGGGGTTAACATTGTCCGAGTTCAGGATCGGACACCAGTACCTCATGGCGGTTGTCGCCCTCGTAAAATACGTCGACCTTAATTATGAAACAATCTTCTCAGTGTAAAATTTGTCGTCGCTTAGGCCAGAAACTCTTCTTGAAAGGAGAGCGTTGTTTCTCGGCTAAATGTGCTATGATCCGACGTCCTTATAGTCCAGGACGTCAGGGAAGAACAGCGGTGCGGCGTAAATTATCGGACTATGGTCAGCAATTAGCCGAGAAACAGAAGCTCCGTCGTTGGTATAATTTATCCGAGAAGCAATTTCGTCGGTATGTTTCTGAAATTTTAAATAAACCTCGGCGTTATAAGAATCCAACTGAAAATTTAATTCAGAAATTAGAGAGCCGATTAGACAATGTTGTTTATCGAGCTGGTTGGGCCGATTCTCGAGCCCAGGCTCGTCAATTAGTCGGTCACGGCCATCTTCAGGTTAATGGACGGTCAGTCAATCGACCTTCATTTTCGGTTAGCCAAAAAGATGTAATTGCGGTCAAGGAAGAACGAAAAGATCGGGCTGTTTTTGTTCGTCTTTTAGAGCAAAAAGATAAAAAAGATGAATGTCCTTGGCTTAAGGTTGACCAGAAGAAATTAACAGTTAGCTTGGTCCGAGTTCCAGCTTTAGAGGAGATTAATCCGCCGGCTCAGGTATCAACTATTTTAGAGTTTTACACTCGGTAATTTTAATTAATTACTTTTTTATGATTCCATTACCTTCATCTTTCAAAATAATCAGCCGAGAAGGCAACCAGGCCGTTTTTGAGATAGGTGGTCTTTATCCCGGTTATGGTTTAACGGTGGCCAACAGCTTGCGTCGAGTTTTACTCTCTTCTTTGTCTGGAACAGCAATTACTAAAGTTCACATTGAAGGAGCGCCTCATGAATTCTCAACTATCAGTCATGTTAAAGAGGATGTTATTCAAATTCTGCTTAATTTAAAGAAATTGAAATTCATTTTACCTGATGAGCAACCACAACAAGTTTCTTTAGAAGCGAAGGGCGAAAAGAAGATTACTGGGGCAGATTTTAATTTGAGTCCTCAAGTTAAGATTGCTAATCCCAGTCAGCATATCGCTACCTTAACCAGCTCAAAGGCTAATCTGGTGATGACCCTAACCGTTGAGTCGGGGACGGGATATCAGTCGGTTGAACAGCGTCAGTCAGAAAAATCAGTGGTCGGAGAGATGCTTTTAGATGCTAATTTTTCACCAGTTGAAAGGGTTTCTTATCGAGTTGAAAACATGCGGGTTGGAGATCGGACCGATTTTAATCGTATTTGCTTAACGATCGAGACCAATGGAGTTATTTCTCCAGAAGAGGCTTTAATTAATTCTTGTCTGCGATTAAAAGAACATTTTGAATTAATTAGCCAATCGTTCCAGCCGGAAAAGAAGCCAAAGGCGGCGGCGAAGAAAGAATCCAAGAAAGAATCTCAGAAAAGTGATAATAAAAAAGAAGCTACGGCTAAAAAGATGAAAATTGAAGAGTTGGGTCTTTCAGCCCGAGTGGCTAGCAGCCTAGAAGAAGGTGGAATCAAGACGGTCGCCGGCTTGTTAACTAAATCAGTTGATAAAATTTTAGAAATTCCGGGCATGGGTGATAAAGGATTGGATGAGATTAAGAAGGCCTTAAAAAAACTAGATCTTAAATTGAAAGAGTGATGAAAATTACGGCTCGAAAATTTTCTCGTAATGCTCCAAAGAAAGCTTTGCTTTACAGCTTGGCCCAGTCTTTAATTATTAAAGAGCGAATTAAAACCACTTTAGTCCGGGGAAAAGAGGCAGCTCGTTTAACTGAACATTTAATTACTACCGGCAAGAAATCAGATTTGTCGGCGGAAAGGGAGCTACGTCGTTATCTCTCAGATCAAGCTGCCCGAAAAGTGATTAAAGACCTAGTCCCACGTTATCAAGAGAGAAAAGGTGGTTATACTCGAGTGATTAAATTAGGGCAGCGCGGTTCTGACGGGGCCAAAATTGCTTTTATTGAGTTAGTGAAATAAATATGGCTAAAGTGAATACGAAAAAAGAATCATCTCCAGAAACGGTTAAAGCGGAGGTTTTGCAGCTTGATGCGCAAGGACAAACGGCTGGACGTCTGGCGGCTCAGATTGCTTACTATTTACAGGATAAGCATCGGCCAGATTATGCCCCTCAGTTAGAGGGACGAACAGTGGTGGAGGTGGCTAATGCTGATCAGATTAAGTTGACTGGTCGTAAGTGGCAAGACAAAATTTATTACCATCACACTGGTTATTTGGGTAATTTGAAATCGATTAGTGCTGAAAAACTACACCAGAAAAAACCCCATCAGATTTTACGTTTGGCGGTTTGGGGAATGTTACCTAAAAATCGTCTGCGCAGTCGTCGAATTAAGAGATTAAAGTTTGTCTAAAATGGCTGAAACTAAAGTAACAAAAACTAAAAAAGCGGCTAAGCCAAAATATATTCAAGCGATTGGCCGACGTAAAACATCGGTGGCTCAGGTTAGAATATATCCGGGAGTCAAAAAGAAAGGTATCCTGGTGAATCAGAAAAAGCTGACTGATTACTTTCCTATTTTTGAATATCAGGAAAAAGTATTAGCTCCACTGAAAAAAGCTAATCTGGGAGATTCTTTTCCAATTACGGTAGTGGTTCGAGGCGGAGGGCTGGCTTCTCAAGCAGAAGCAATCCGTCATGGATTATCTCAGGCTTTAATTGAGCAGGATCAAGACTTAAGGCTGATTTTGAAAAAGGCTGGCTATTTGGCTCGTGATCCTCGCATGAGAGAACGAAAGAAGTTTGGCTTAAAGAGAGCTCGTCGAGCAGCGCAGTGGCGTAAACGTTAAGTCTTTATCTATTTTTTGATGCTCAAAGAAATCATCGATAATTTTTATTTGGAAAACGAACGAGGTAGCTATCCTCAAAAGCGCTTCTATGTGACCGATGCTGGTAAGTGTCCTCGAAGCGTTTTTTTTAAGTTTAAACAGGCTCCTTGTCGAGATCTGGAACCACGGATTTTGAGACTCTTTGATCATGGAAATTATATTCATGAATTGATTATCAAGGCTCTCTCGGGCCAAAAGGTTCTCCGCGGTGACGAGGTTAACATTCCGGCTAATAATCTAATCTCTGGCCGTTNNGAGCCGATGCTTTAATCCAAGTCGATGGCCAAGATTATATAGTGGACATTAAAAGTATTAACAGCATCAGCTTTCGTACTCTAAAAGAACCTTCCGTCGAATATATTTACCAGCTGCAGCTTTATCTTCACTTTTTTCAGATCAAGCAAGGCGTGTTGCTTTATGTGAATAAGGATACTCAGGATTTAAAGGAGTTTTTTCTTGAATATGACGAGGCCTTATGTCGGCAACTTTTAGATCAGCTACAAGAGTTAGGTGGTCAAATTGAGGTTAATCAAGTGCCGGCCCGTCTCGAAGAGTGGCCTAGCAATGGTCAGTGCCGCTATTGTCAATACAAAGAGGTTTGCTCGATGGTTGGTCCGGATCAGGTTAGCTGGGATGAGTTTAAGGAAAGGGTGATTAAACACGAAGAAAGTATTAAAAATGGAGACTCGAAAAAGAGACTTCTTTCTTAATTCAAATTAATTCAAAAGGCGGCATTCGAGTCGCTTTTTTGATTTGACAAATTTTAATATTGTTTTATATTAATATCAGTACCATAAAACTAAAAGGGGGAGTGAAAAAAGATGTGGAAATTACCGCTTGAATCGCAAGTTACGGGAAAGACAGAGTGCATGGAAGTTGGCTCTGGTATTATTCTAAGCACTAATCCTGCCGGCAACATGTTAGACGATGGAGTGCGTAGTGCATTCTTTGAGCGTCTGGGGCTAGAGGAGCAAGAAGGAGCGCTCTTGGCTCCGTGTAATGGCGATCGTCCCAAGATCTCTCGGGCGATGAACCCGGGACAGTTCTCAGCCGATGCTCTGTTGACGACTAATCCTTCGGTTTTTCTCTGGGTGATGCCTGGAGATTGCCCGATCATCTTTTTGAGAGACAACGAGAAAAAGATGATCGTGCATCTTTCGTTATCTGCGCTTCTAAGAGGAGCCTTGGAAAGATCACTGCGAGTGTTCCGACCGGGAAGGACCCAGGTCTTAATCGGTCCGAGTATTCAAGAATGTTGCTATGTTTTTTCGGCCGATCATCCAATTCTGCGGAATCTGGTTCAACTGACGACTTGTTGCTGGGATGGAGCAATAATCCCTGTCCACCCCAACAATGGTGAGGGAGCTCGTTATAGAATTTCTCTACAGAACAGGATCGAGAATACATTGTTCTCAAGAGGATTCTGCGAATTCGAAGAGGTGCCGATCTGTACCTGTTGCGGATTGGATAAAGATGGGAACTATGTATTCCCATCCCATCGAAGGTCAACCAAGAATGGCTTGTCCGAAAGCCGTTTCATGGCGGTAATGCTTTAAAGTGTAGGGGCCCCAGACGCAAATGCGTTATGGGGCTTTTTATATAATTAATTTGCTTAAAGACTGGTTTTAAGATAATATTGAATAGTTTAACAATAAACTTATGCCTGACAAATTTGTTATCAACGGCGGTCGCCCATTAGAAGGCGAAATTACTACTTGCGGCTATAAAAATGCAGCGGGACCAGTCTTAATTGCTACTCTTCTGACCGACGAGGAGTGTCTGATCGAGAACATTCCTTTGATTAGTGATATTGAAAATGTGATTGGTGTTTTAGAAGGAATGGGAGTTCAGACCGAGTGGGTTAGTGAAACCAGTCTTAAACTTAAAAATACTTCACTCAATCCAGAAAGAATGGATTTTGATCGAGCGCGTAAGACTCGATTATCGGTCTTGTTCATTGGAGCTCTATTGGCTCGCTTGAAAGCTTTTCGGGTTATTCGGCCTGGTGGTGATCGAATCGGCTTAAGACCAATTAGTACCCACTTGGAAGCTTTGGCCGGACTGGGAGCAAGGTTTAAACAAGAGGGTGATTTTTATCACTTCCAAGGTGAAGAATTGAGAGGCGGTCATATTGTTTTGCAGGAGTTCAGTGTTACTGCTACGGAAAATTTAATGCTGGCTGCAGTCATGACTCCAGGCGAAACAATTATTCGCGGTGCGGCTGCTGAACCTCAGGTTCAGGATTTGGGTCAAATGCTTCGAAATATGGGGGCTGACATTCAAGGTGAAGGCACTCATGATATTAGAATTAAAGGCGTTGCCAAATTAAGTGGAGTTAAACATCGGATCATTCCCGATCCAATTGAAGCCAGTACGCTGATGGCTGCGGCGGCTATTACTCCCGGTGAAGTGGTTATTAGGGATGTCGTCCCAGATCATTTAACTCTTTTTTTGACTAAAATGAAAAAGCTGGGTGTTGACTTTAAAGTTGAAGCCGATGCTTTATTGGTTAAACATTCAACTGATTTACACGGTTTAAGACTTCAAGCCCTTCCTTATCCAGGCTTTCCGACCGATTCCTTGCCAGTAGTAGTGCCTCTGTTAACTCAGGCTCAGGGTAAAAGTTTAATTCATGATCCGCTTTATGAAAATCGTTTACGTTATGCCGCGGAAATGTGTAAGATGGGAGCAGATATCGAGATGGTTGATCCGCATCGAGCCTTTGTTTTTGGCCCGACTCCGTTAACTGGCGTGACGGTGGAAGCCAGTGATATTCGAGCTGGAGCGGCCTTAGTCGTAGCGGGCTTAGCGGCTGAAGGGGTAACAACGGTAGAAGGGGTTGACCAAATTGATCGAGGTTACGCTAATTTTGAAAAACGCTTGAAACAGCTTGGAGCTGATATTGAGCGCATTAATGTTTGAGATAAATGTTTTCAAGAAAAATTGCTATTGATTTAGGAACAGCTAATTCTTTGGTTTTGGTTCAAAACAAAGGAGTAGTAATTAATGAACCTTCGGTGGTAGCTGTTAGTCCGGAGGACAATCGGATTTTAGCGGTCGGGCTAGAGGCTAAACAGATGATTGGCCGAACGCCGGGAAATATTCGAATATATCGGCCATTGCGCGATGGAGTAATCGCTGATTATCGAGTTACTCAAGCAATGATTCGTTACTTTATCGAAAAGGTTAGCGGTCCCTTTGATTTTATGAAGCCGGAATTAGTCATTTCAGTTCCGGCTGATATTTCTTCAGCTGAAAGAATGGCTGTTATTGAAGCTGCTTTAAGTGTGGGAGCGAAAAAGGCCTATGTTGCCAAAGAACCGATTTTATCAGCTTTAGGAGCAGGAATTCCAATTGATTCTTGTTCTGGTCATATGATTGTTGATATTGGTGGGGGGACTTCAGAGGTCGCCGTTATTTCTTTAGGGGGTATTGTTACCTGTGCCTCAACTCGAGTGGGGGGAGATAAAATGGATGAGGCAATTATGGCTTATATCAAAGAGAAATATAATTTAGCCGTTGGAGTCCAAACGGCTGAGGAGGTTAAGAAAAAGATAGGACTAGCTGTCCCGGATAAAAAGAAAGAGCGGCGCATGGATGTTCGAGGGAGAGACATTGCCAGTGGTTTACCTCGCGACATTAAAGTCTCGGCCAATGAGGTTCAAAAAGCTGTCAGTGATGTTTTAGAAGAAATTGTCCGATCAATTCGGAGCGTTTTAAGAGAAACTCCTCCGGAGCTTTCAGCTGATATCATGAATAAGGGTATTATCCTAGCTGGGGGCGGATCGCTTTTAACTGATATTGATCGTTTTATTGCTGAGAGTATTCAAGTTCCCACCTTTGTGGCCGAGGAGCCTTTATTTTCAGTTATTCGCGGTTTAGGAATTGTGCTCGATAATTTAGAGATGTATAAGAAGAGTATTGTTGGGCGAAAATGAAATTGGCAGCCACGCATCAGAAACAGATAGACTTTCTTAAGCGGGCGATTAAATTAAATCGTCTTTCGCATGCTTATCTTTTTTACGGAGAGCCGGAGGTGGGTAAAGAAATGGTTGCCGAGTGGTTGATTGACCAGATTAGCCAGCAAGTTGATAATTCTTGGGATTTTCAATTATGGCGAATCTACCCTGAATATCCTGAAACTTTGTCTGGCAAAAAGGGACTTGGTGCGATTAAGGTTAAACAGATCGAAGAGATGAGACACCGAACCGATCTTCGATTAAGTCCTCGGGGTTACCAGATGGTAGTTATTCATCAAGCCCAATTAATGAACATGGAGTCTCAAGATTTGCTCTTGAAAGTTTTAGAGGAACCTCGGAATCAAACAATTTTTGTTTTTTTAGCTGATTATTTACAGCCAATTAGAGAAACTATTCGATCACGTTGCCAAGTTTTTTACTTTGCTCCACTCAGTATCAAGCAATCAATTAATTGGCTTATTAATCAAGGGCTTAATCAAAATAAGGCAGAGGAAATTGCTCTATTGAGTCAGGGACGGTTCGGTTTAATGAATCGACTGAAAGATAATCCCAAAGAAGTTGAAAGAAGGCTGGAAGAGTGGCGCCAACTGAGAGAGATTCAATCACAGCCACTTTATCAACGCTTTCGGTTTGCTGAAAAGGCTGCTCAAGAACGAAGCGAATTATTAGAATTGATGAATAATTGGATTAGCTTCTGGCGAGCGATGCTGTTGATTAAAAATTTAGGGTTAAGATTTGATTCTTATCGGTCAGATGAGTATAATCTATCCGAAATAATATCGAATATCGATAAAATCGAAGAAGTCGAGTCTTTGTTCCGAAGAGTCAGTCTTAATGCTCGACTGTCTTTAGAATATATTTTAATTTAATCATTATGTCGAAGCTTAAAACTATTGAAACAACTAAAATTGAACTCGAAAAAGTAATCAATTTTCTTCAACAAGAACTAAATCGGTTACACGCTTCTCGGATTACTCCTTCTCTAATTGAGGATCTAAAAGTGTCCTTAGCTGGCCAGAACATGACCTTGAAACAGTTGGCTTCAATTACGTCCAGCGGGAGCAATCAGTTGATTGTCCAACCTTGGAGTGATGAATATCTTCAACCTATTGAGCAGGCTATTCATCAGTCAGAAATGGATTTAAGCCCCAAGGTAGAACAGAATTTGATTCGAATAACTATGCCTAATCTTTCTCAAGAAAGAAGGGACAATTTGGCAATTTTGGTAGACGATAAGGCTAATCAAGCCAAAGAGACTATTCGGCATTGGTGGCATGAGGGTTGGGAAGAGATTCGCCAAGCCTTTGACCAAACTCAGATTAGCGAGGATGACAAGTTTAAGTTGAAAGACGAACTTCAGAAAATGATCAGTGAATACACTAAAAAGATTGACCAGATGAAAAAAGATAAACAAGCAGAGATTAAAAGCTGATCATGTTTTTCTATATTTTAATTGCCATATTAAGTTTAGTTGTTCTGATAACGGTACACGAACTAGGCCATTTTTTAATGGCGAAGAAATTTGGAGTGCCAGTTGAAGAGTTTGGCATTGGACTTCCTCCTCGTATTTTTGGTTTTCAATTTGGCCAGACTCTTTATTCTTTGAATTGGCTACCTTTCGGGGCTTTTGTGAAGATTCCGGCCTTAGAAGGAGAGGACGCGGAGCGAGACGAGAGATTGCCGATTTACAAGAGAGTGCTTATATTTAGTGGGGGAGTGATTGCCACTTGGATAGCGGCTTTTCTAATTTTGACTACAATAGCCGGAGTCTGGGGACTGCCTTTTGCAGCTTCAGATGATCAACCTGGTCAGATTCAAATTATGGGAGTTAACCCGGATTCTCCAGCTGAAGAGATGGGTATTAAGATGGGTGATATCGTGGCTGGGGGACAAATTAATGATCAACAGTTTGATTTTGACCAAGTTGATCAAATGATTGATTTTCTTGGTAGCCATCGTGGTCAAGAAGTAACTTTAGTTATTCAACGAGGAACAGATCAATTCAACATTGATTTAGCTATCGATTCTGATCCAGAAAAAGAAGTTCTAGGTGTGATGATTGGCTCTGTTGTTCGTCAACACTATTTCTGGTATCAAGCTCCTTGGGCTGGTCTCAAGGCAACTGTTTCTCAAACTATCGCTATTCCGGTTGTCACGGTTGATGTTTTTAATCGGTTAATCCAGGGCGAGAATGTGCCAGGTGCTCGATTAGTGGGCCCCATTGGGATTGTCCAAATTGCAGGTCAACAAGCTGCTGCTGGCTGGGATCGCTTGCTGATGTTGGTGGCTACTATCGCCATCTACTTAACAATCTTTAATATTATTCCGTTGCCGGCATTAGACGGTGGAAGAATATTATTTTTAATTATTGAAAAAGTTCGTGGTCGAGCTCCCAGTCGAATGATTGAAAATCGAATTAACAACGTCTTTTTCTTGTTGCTAATCGGACTCCTGATCTTTGTTAGTATTAAAGATATTTTTTATCTTTTTAGCTAAAAGGGAAACCAATTTACTAGAAATGCTATAATGATTAAGTCTATGAATAAATTCTATCAATATTTTTATCAGGATATTGCCATTGACTTGGGGACAGCCAATTCTTTGGTTTACGTTCGGGGAAAAGGGATCGTAATCAACGAGCCCTCAGTGGTGGCTCTCAATGAAAAAACAGGTCAAATTTTAACTATCGGACAAGAGGCAAAAAAAATGGTTGGTCGCACGCCTTCCTATATCGTTGCTTCAAGACCCTTAATTAAAGGAGTGGTCTCTGATTTTGAGATTACTGAGCAGATGCTTCGTTATTTTATTCAAAAAGCGCGGGGCAAAGACTGGTTTCCTCATTTTTGGCCCAGAGTAATTATTGGTATTCCTTCAGGTATTACTGAAGTCGAAGAGAAAGCAGTGCGAGATGCAGCTCGTAGTGCCGGAGCCTATCAGGTGTTTTTGGTTGACGAACCAGTTGCTTCGGCTATTGGAGCAAAAATGCCAATTCAAGAAGCGACCGGTAATCTAATCGTTGACATTGGCGGAGGAACAGCTGAGGTGGCGGTTATTTCTTTGGGAGGTATTGTTTCCAAGATTAGTCTTAAAACAGCTGGCGATCGTCTCAATCAAGATATTATTGATTATGTTTTAGAAGAGTATAAATTGATTATTGGCGAGCAAACAGCCGAACGAGCCAAGATTAGAATTGGATCGGCCATGTTGCCCAGTCAAAATGAGGAAATGCCAATTCGAGGTAGAAATATTGTTAATGGTCTTCCGGAAGAAGTTATTATTACTTCGAAAGACGTTCATCAGGCGATTAAAAAATCGGTTACTGAAATTATTAATGCAGTTAAGGATACGATTGAGGCGACTCCGCCGGAATTGTTGGCCGACATCATGACTGATGGGATTTGTCTTTCGGGTGGCGGGGCCTTTTTAAAGGGCCTGGATCAACTGATCATGCAGGAGGTAAAGATGCCGGCTAAAGTTATTGAAGACCCTCTAACGGCAATGGTCAGAGGAGCGGGGGCTATCTTAGAGGCCTTAGACGACTTAAAAGGCGTGTTGATTGAAGAGAGAGATATTGAGCCACCAAAGTGATTATTTGGCGGAACTTAAAGCTTTAAATATTTTATCCCAGTCACCTTTCATCACCTCTTCGAGGTTATGCCAGCTTTTTTTGATCCGATGATCGGTGATTCGATTTTGCGAAAAGTGGTAGGTTCTTATCTTTTCAGCCCTTTTACCGGAGCCAATTTGAGCCTGTTTAATCTGCTGGGTTTTCGCTTGATTCTTTTCTTGGGCAAGTTGCTCTAATTTTGCCGACAATAATTCTAGGGCCAGCTCTCGATTTCTTTGCTGACTTCGACTAGTTTGACAGGTCACCGTTAATCCGGTTGGTTGATGGGTAACACGAACAGCTGTCTCTCGTTTGTTAACGTGTTGACCGCCGGGGCCGGATGATTTCAGAGAGTCTATTTTTAAATCATTTGGCCTTATTTTAACCACCGGGTGATCGCTTTGCGGATAAGCAGCGACTGTAACCGTTGAAGTTTGAGTCCGACCTGCTTTTTCAGTTGCTGGAATTCTTTGAACTCGATGTGTTCCTCCTTCATATTGAAACTTTTCCCAGGCTGATCGATGATTCAAGCGAAAGATTATTTTTCGACAACCACCCAAATCAGTCAAATTTTGATCAAATATTTCTAAAGGCCATTCTTTTTTCTGAGCATATCGATTATAGGAACGAAAAAGGTCGCGGGCGAAAAGGGCGGCCTCTTCGCCGCCCGTTCCGGCTCTTATTTCAAGAATAGCGGCTCNNGCTCGAGCCTTCATTTTTTCTTATTCTTCGGTTTTTGAGCCTTTGCCATTCGGCTCTGGAACTTCTGTACTTGTCCTTGAGCATCGATAAGCTTCTGTTCACCAGTATAGAAAGGGTGGCAAAATGCGCAAACTTCAGTTTGGATTTTAGGTGAAGTCGAGCCAACGGTAAATTTCTTACCGCAGGCGCAAGAAACCTCGGCTTCGGGATAATATTGTGGATGAATATCTTTTTTCATAACTTCTCCAGAATATCAGTTTTTATGGATAAATCAAGGTGTTTATTGACAAATAATCTATATTGTGAGATAATTTAAAATCTTACTTAAGGAGGGGAAGATCGTGAAAAAAACACAAGAGTACTTCTGGCAAGTCTTACAAAATCATGATCAGGATTTTCCAGCTGCAGTCCAAGAGATGGAAGAAAGGATGGGAAAAAACTTATCAGACGATGAGTCTTGGGGAATGCTTAACTTTGCCAATTGGCGTCGAATATTCTTTTGTGCTCAGAAAAAAGAACTCAAGAAGATGGCCATGCAAGAGATGGAGATGCGAGCTCGAGACTTTGATCAATGGACCTGGGTTTACTTAGCAGCCCGGGAGATGAAAGACAGCATGATAACCAGGTATGCTAAAGCCATGATGGCTAATCTAGGAGATTTTAAAGATTGGCAGAGAGTTATCAATCATCTAGATTCGGCCGGTCAGAAGTTTGCCAGAAAGATCGTTAAAACCGATCAACTATAAGAAAATGTGAGAGGGCGTAGTAATGCGCCCTTTTTTATTCGTTGATTTTTAAGAAGCTTAATGGTATATTAATTTAGTTATTATACAGTCCGGTTGCAATAGCGGCTGGGGGGGNNCGTTCTTCATTTTAGAGATAAAGCATGAGTAATTCTAAAGACGAAAAATTAATTACCGCAATGGCCGAAGCTGGAGTTGGCTACGGTCATCGTACTTCACGTCTACATCCAAAGATGAAACCATACATTGAAGGAGTTCGGGCGGGAGTGCATTTGATTGACCTTGGTAAAACAGCTGAAAAACTGCAAGAAGCCTTGTCTTTTTTGTCAAAGATTAAAAAAGACAATAAACAGGTTTTATTGGTTGGGACCAAGGTTCAAGTTCAATCACTAATTCTCGAAGTCGCTCAAGAGGTTGAAATGCCTTATGTCAATCAGCGATGGCTAGGCGGGACTTTAACTAATTTTAAGATTATTTCTCAAAGAATTAGAGATTTAATTGAGAAAGAAACTCAGCGAGAAAAAGGAGAGTTTGAGCGCTACACCAAGAAAGAGCAGTTAGAGATTGATCGAGAAATTGATAGATTAAAAAGGAATTTCGAGGGACTGAAAACGATGAAGGAGTTGCCATCAGCTGTTTTTATTGTCGACTTAGATAAGAATGAATTAGCGGCTCAAGAGGCACGTCGGAAGGACATTAAAGTAATTGGCTTAGTCGACACCAGTCTCAATCCAGAGCTGGTTGATTACCCAATTCCAGCTAACGACGATGCATTGTCTTCAGTCTTTTTTATTCTAGAAGAAGTTAAAAAAGTACTTAAGTAACATGTCTATTGATCAGATCAAAAAATTAAGAGAGGAAACTGGCATTAGCATCTCTGAGTGCAAAGAAGCTCTTGATAACGCTCAGGGCGACCTGGAAAAAGCGAAAGATTTTCTTAAGAAAAAAGGCCGTGAAATTGCCGCCAGTAAATCAATGAGACAGGCGAGTCAGGGGATTGTCGAAAGCTATATCCACGCCAATGGCAAGGTGGGAGTTTTGCTTGAATTGAGATGCGAATCTGATTTTGTTGCTAAGTCTAATCAATTTCAAGAATTAGCCCGGGAATTAACGATGCAGATTGCAGCCATGGCTCCACTTTATGTAAGCGAGGATAATATTCCGGATGAGGTTGTTAAAAAAGAAAAAGAAATTTATCAAGAGCAGATGAAAGATTCTGATAAACCAGCCGAGATTGTCGATAAAATAATTACCGGCAAGCTGGATAAATGGTATGCCGAAGTGACTCTCTTGCAGCAAAAGTGGATCAAAGACGACAGTAAAACGATTAAAAACCTTATTGATGATCTGGTCTCTCAGTTGGGCGAAAAAATTGAAATTGGTCAATTTGCTCGATTCGAGATTTAATCTATGGATTATCTTTTTGGTCTTCGCTTAATCATTGCTTTTAGTATCGTTGGTTTAGCTCTGATGATTGGAGTGAAGGTCTGTTCTTTAAGTGGAAAATCCAAATCTTCATCTCAACCCAAGGAGACGAATCCATTAAAAGAAGGAGGGCAACGCTTGAAAGATGATTTTTGGAGTGCTATTACTGGTAATTAAAGCCGCCTTAGCTTAGTGGTAAAGCAGTGGTTTTGTAAACCACGGACGCGGGTCCGATTCCTGCAGGCGGCTCAATTATAATATGGCCGATTACCAAAAGTTAGAAGCTGTGATTGGCTTGGAGATTCATGTTCAGCTTAATACGCGGAGCAAGATGTTTTGTTCTTGCCCAAACGATCCTCAAGAATCTCAGCCAAATACTAATATCTGCCCTACCTGCTTAGGGCATCCAGGAACTTTACCGGTTGCTAACGAAGCGGCTGTTAAAAAATTAGTGCAAGCGGGTCTAGCCCTTAATTGTCAAGTTCCGATGGAGGCAGAGTTCGCTCGTAAAAGTTATTTTTATCCCGACTTGCCAAAAGGCTATCAAATATCTCAGGCTGATCACCCATTGTGTCAAAGGGGACAGGCTATTTTGAAAAATCAAAGGAAGATTAGGATTCGCCGAATTCATTTGGAAGAAGATACCGGTCGCCTAATTCATGACAATCAAAAAAACTGTTCTTTGATTGATTTCAATCGCGCGGGAGTACCATTAATGGAGTTAGTTACTGAGCCGGATTTTAAGAATGGCGACGAAGTTACTGAATTTGCTCAGGAGTTACAGTTAATTTTACGATACCTGGGGGTTTCTGAAGCAGATATGGAGAAAGGAGAAATGAGGATTGAAGCTAATATTTCAGTTCAACCGAAGGAGGCTCCTCTCGGGTCGGGGACTAAAACAGAGCTTAAAAACATTAACTCTTTTCGATCGGTAAGAATGGCTATTGATAGCGAAATCGAACGTCAGCGAATTTTAATTAGTCAGGGTGGTCAAGTTGTTCAAGAAACGCGAGGCTGGGATGGTCAAAAAACGATTAGGCAAAGGAAAAAAGAAGCCGAGCAAGAGTATCGTTATTTCCCCGAGCCGGACTTGTTGCCCATTCGATGGAGACCGCAAGAAATTGATGAAATTCGGCAAAGCTTACCGGAGTTGCCGGCGGCTAAGCGACGGCGTTTTGCTCAAGAATATAAATTAGTCGATCAAGATATCGAAGTTTTTGTACGTGAACCTGACTTGGGTAAATATTTTGAAAAAACAGCTAGCGAATTGCTGTCTTGGATGAAAGACGAAAATGTTGACTCTTCTAAAACCAACCAATTAATTAAACTATTAGCTAACTATTTGATCAGTGACCTGAAAGGTTTACTCGGTTCCCAGCCCCTTAGTGAAATAAAAATTACTCCAGAAAACTTCGCCGAGCTTATTGTTCTAGTTTTTCAGGACAAGGTTCCGTCTCGTTTAGCTAAAGATTTATTGAAAGAGATGTTTCAAACTGGCGGAGATCCTTCTCGGATTATGGATGATCAGAATATAGTTAAGATTGATGACGAAAAAACGCTGGTACCGGTAGTGAAAAAAATCATCGACAACAACCCTCAGGCTTGTCAAGATTATCACAAAGGAAAGCTACCGGCTTTACAGTTTTTAATCGGTCAACTGATGGGGGAGACTAAAGGATCGGTGGAACCCGAAGTAGCCCGCCGCCTAATTGAATCGGCTCTCAACTCAAAGAATTAGACAGGAAATCTTGAATTAATTTACGAGATTGGTTTTGGTTTTCAATCCAGTTGATTCGCTGGTCTTTTTTAAACCAATTCATCTGATGCCGAACTAGTTTCAAACTGTCTTTNNTGTCTTTTATGATTCCCCGGCGCATCTGAGAATAGTCTATTTTGTTTTGTAGATAACGAGCTGTCCAACGATATTCTAAACCAAAAGCTTCCAGTCTCTTCCATGAAATTGGAATTTGACGTATTTTTTTAACTTCTTCAATCAATCCTTTTTCTAGTCGTCGATCAAGGCGTTTAATAATTCTACTTTCTAAATTATCTTTAGGGCAATCAATCCCCAGGAAAAGAGATTCAAAAAGGGGATAGCTTTGGCGAGGCGGAACATGTCCCAAGGTCTTAGCGATTTCAATTGCTCTAATTAAACGACGGGAGTTTGAGGGATCTATTTTTTTGGCATAAACCGGATCTAATTGTTTTAATATCCTAAAAAGCTCTTCTGGATTTTTCTTGAATAATTCTTTTCGCAATTGACTATCTTGAGAGGACGGAGGCAATTGCCATCCCTCAGTGACAGCATATAAGTAAAAGGGTGAGCCTCCGACTAAAAATGGGAGTCTGCCTCTGCAAATAATCTGTTGCGCAGTGCGCATAGCTAATTTTTGAAAACGAATGACAGTAAAGGTTTTACGCGGTGAAGCAACGTCAATTAAATGATGGACGACGTTTTTCATTTCATTTGACGTTATTTTGTTGGAACCAATATCTAATCCGCGATATACCTGTCGAGAATCGGCGGAAATTATTTCACCATTAAATTCTTGAGCTAAATCAACGCTAAGCTGGCTTTTACCACTAGCTGTTGGACCAAGAATAACGATTAATTTAGGTTTATTGGTTGACATTAGTTAAGCTGAATATAGAATGAGGATTATTGTTCCTGAAAAATAAAGGAGGTGAGAAAGGTGTTATGGGGTCTTTGGATACTAGCACCTGACATTTGGCTGATTTATCAGGGTTGTCAAAATTGGTGGACTCCAATCTTAGCTATTGTTTCTGGCTTAGTTAATATCGCTATTTCAATCGGGCTATTTTTCTTTTTAGTTTACGCTATTAAGAGAATCGCCGAAAGGTGGTCGGATCGACAATTTTTTATTGCTCTCGCAGAGCAGTTTAAAGCCTGGTTGGAACACAGTCAACAAAATGGCCACAAGCTAGCAACTTACATCGGGCAGATTAGAATTCATAAATATCTGTTTCTCTATTTTTTGAATTTATTACCACTTATTCCATGGATTACCGGTGGAACTGTCGGTTATGCTGTTGTGGCTAAGGATCGCCCAGCTCTTCTATTTATTATTTTAGGCCTGGCAAGCAAAGTACTCCTGATAACTGCCTTTCAGTTGATCTTCGGATCGTAACCTGCTCACTGGTTGAGCGGGTTTTTTATTATTTCACCGCCTAGTCCCCAGGGGCCAACTTGAGTGATGTGAACTAGGACTATTTGTCCAACTAAATCTGGCTGATTAATGTTGATTTGCACTTTTTTGTAGGAGCGACTCCGTCCCTGGAGACACTTTTTAGCGTTATCGTAATGATTGATTAAAACCGGAATGGTCTGATTCTTATAAGTCTGATTGTTTGACAATGCTGTGTCCCTAAGAATCTCAGTCAATATTTTTTCTCGTACTATTTTTTCAGATTCTGACACCGGATCACCCAGGGGCCAAGCACTGGTCAGGGGCCGAGAAGAGTAGCGAGCAATATAGGCCATATCGAATTTAATTTCTTTCATTAATTGAGCTGTATTCTGAAAGTTCTTTTCGCTTTCTCCTGGAAAGCCAACGATAATATCAGTGGAAAGAGCTAATTTTTTTTCTAATCCGCTACGATGTTTAGCAAAAGCCTGACGGAGTTTTGAGGCGATATCCCGATAATTTTTTATGCGATAAGGTCGCTTCATTTTTTTTAAAATAGTATCGTCTCCAGATTGAGCTGGTAAATTCAAATAAGGTCCTACTTTTTTTGAACTGGCAATTACTTCAATTAACTCTTCGGTAATATCTTTGGGATGAGAGGTGGTGAAGTAGAGCCAAAAATCTCCCTTGATATTATTGACTCGGCTGAGTAGCTCAGGGAATTGAATAGTACGGTCATTTTCTTGACCACGATAGCTATTAACATTCTGGCCAAGTAGCCATATTTCTTGATAGTTTCTTTTTACCAACTCTTCAACTTCTTGAATTATTTCCTGAGGTGGTCGACTTTGTTCTGGACCACGGGTGAAAGGAACGACACAATAAGCGCAAAAGTTATTACAGCCAGTCATGATCGGAACGGAGGCCTGAAAAGACCTGCCATAACAAGCAGGTTGGGAAAGGTAGTCCGGGTTTTCAAAAAGATCTGATCTTTGACAGACTAGATCAAAAGATTTGAGTNNGTTGAGCAGTTTTCTTTGTTCAGCTGTTTTCAGGTAACAGCCAGTTAAAACAGTTTCGATAGAATGGCCAGATTTTTTAAGACGATTAATTTTAGCCATTATTCCATAAATCCGATCAACGGCTGATTTCCGAATCGAACACATATTAACAATAACCAAGTCAGCTGACTCGATTTTTGGAGTTGATTGATAGCCTCGACTTTTTAACAGACAGTCAATTCTTTCGGAGTCAGAAATGTTCATCTGACAACCAAAAGTTACCAGAAAGTATCGTCCTGGATTTCTAAACCGATCAGTAATCGGCATCAAGATTTTTCTTTAATTTTTTCCTGAAGCTGTTGGATGAATTCTTCCAACGACAAAGAAGACAATTCTGCTCGGTGGCGCTGGCGAACACTGACTTTTTGAGACTCAACTTCACGATCGCCAACTACTAAGATAAATGGAATCTGCGATTCTTCGGCCTGAAGAATCTTTTTATTCACAGTTTTACTTTCCTGATCGACTTCGGCTCGATAGCCCGCTGATTGTAATTGATTAGCTATTTGCTGAGCATATTGATGATGTCGATCAGCAATTGGGGCAATCATCACTTGAGTCGGACTTAGCCAGATTGGTAATTGACCACCATAATGTTCCAACAGGACACCGATAAATCTTTCAATACTCCCGAGTATGGCGCGATGGATCATGATTGGTCTTTGCTTCTGACCGGATTCATCGATGTAATGCAAATCAAATTTTTCAGGTAAATTAAAATCTACTTGGATGGTAGTGCATTGCCAACTGCGACCAATTGAGTCTTTGATTTTAATATCGATCTTGGGCCCGTAGAACACACCTCCGGCTTGATCAATCTGGTAATCAATATTTCGTTTCTTAAGCGCTCCTTCCGAGGCGGCTGTTGCATCTTTCCAGATCTGGTCAGATCCAATATATTTTTCCGGGCGAGTAGAAAGATAAATATCGTATTCTTTAAAGCCAAAATATCCTAAAACTTCCAGGGCTAAGTTGAGCGATCCTTCTAATTCTTGAGACAACTGTTCCGGGGTGCACCAAATATGAGAGTCATCCTGGGTAAAACCCCTCACACGAGTTAGTCCGTGTAATACACCTGATTTTTCATAACGATAAACCGTGCCTAGTTCACTGTAGCGTAGTGGTAGATTGCGATAGCTTTGAGTTTGACGCTGATAAATCAGGATATGAAATGGACAGTTCATTGGCTTAATCTGATAATCTTCAGTCTCATCTTCGGCAATCTCATGTAGGTGCATTGAGGGGAACATACTCTCGCGATAAAATCCAACGTGACCAGATATTTCCCAAAGATGAAGCCGAGCGATGTGTGGAGTGTCTACAATTTCACAACCGCTGCGTGAGTATTTATCAAGAATAAAGTTTTGAATAATTCTTTTTAGCTTGCTGCCTCGAGGTGTCCAGAGTACTAACCCGGCTCCAAGTTTTTCTTCTAAGCGGAAGAGGTCGAGTTTTTTTCCAACCAACCGATGATCTCTTTTTTGAGCTTCGGCCAATTGATCTAAAAATTCATTAAGTTTCTTTTCGCTCTCAAAAGCATAACCATAAATCCTTTGAAGCATTGGACGCTTTTCGTCTCCTCGCCAGTAAGCTCCAGCTACAGAAGATAGTTTGAATGATTTAGGGTCAATCTGCCCGCTCGACTCAACGTGGGGACCACGGCATAAATCAACAAAACCAGCCACTTCGAAGATACTAATCTGATCTTCTTTTAGCTCTTTGATTAATTCTTGCTTATAAGGTTGAGATTCAAAGATCTGAAGAGCTTCATCTTTTTCAACTTTTCTTTGCTCAAAAGGCTGGTTGTCTTTAATAATTTTAACCATCTCTTGAGTTATTTTATCGAGATGATCGGGAGTGATCTTTTCTTTTAATTCAATGTCGTAATAAAAACCATTCTCAATATCGGGCCCGATACCAAATTTGGTTTCGGGATAAAGCCGATGTAAAGCAGCTGCCATTATATGGGCAAGGGAATGTCTAATAATAGCTAATTCCATTTTATTCTTTTGAAGTTAATTCTTCGACCGATTCGGCAATCATTTGGAGCGATCCATTACGACGATCGATTCGGCCTTTAATTAAAATAATATTACCCTCAGTTAACATTTTCGTATAGCTATCCAAGACTCGAGGGAAAACCACCACTTCCATTTTATCAGTTAGATCTTCTAGTTCAACGAACATCATTCGTTCGTTGTTTTTAGTAATAATGCGGTTAATCTTATCAATTATTCCACCGACTCTGACCATCTGACCGATATAAGAATCGTCAATCTCCTTAACTGAAGTGGCAATTTTTTTCAGCATCTTCTCGTACTGATTTAGAGGGTGCGCGCTAATATAAAGTCCGAGTAATTCCTTTTCCCAACTAAGTTTATCGAGGATACCAACTGATCCATCATTGCTTAAATTTAAGTTCGGGCGGAAAGAAGCGGTTTGAAATAAACTAGCCTGCTGACTGTTGTTTTGCTTCTTAATCTCTTGGGCACAATCTAGAATATTCTTGATATTGCTGACAATTCTAGCACGATCGACTAGGCTGTCAAAGACTCCGGCTCGAGCCATGCTTTCGAGTGATTTTTTATCTAAACCAAACTCGCAAGTGCGACTAACAAAGTCTTCGATAGTCTTAAAGTAACCATTCTGCTTTCTTTCGCTGATAATTTGTTCTACTAATTTTTGACTGACATTCTTAATAGCTGACAAGCCAAAGCGAATAACTTCTTCTTTGGGGACGACTGAGAATGTAAGAAAACTTTCATTAATATCAGGAGGCAAGATATCGATGTTAACTCGTCGGCATTCTTGAATCAGGAAAGATATCTTTTCGTTGTTACCGGAGTGGGAGGTGAGCAGGGAGGACATGAATTCTAATGGATAATGTGCCTTAAGATAGGCGGTATAGTAGGCGATAGTCGCATAGCTGGTAGCATGAGCCAGGTTAAAACTGTAGCTAGCAAAAGGAATAATCCAATCCCAAATTTCCTTAGCTACCGCTTCAGATACTTTATTATCAATCATTCCCTTAATGAATTTATCTTTTTGCTTAACCAGTAAGTCTTTTTTCTTCTTAGCAATAGCTTTCCTCAAAGTGTCTGCTTCAGAAAGAGTAAATCCAGCCATTCGATGAGCGATTTGAATGATCTGCTCCTGATAAACTGCGATACCATAAGTGTTCGACAGGATATCTTTAAGAATTGGATGATGATACTCTGCCTTTTCTTGATTATTTTTACGAGCAATGTACTGCGGAATAAATTGCATTGGACCCGGCCGATACAAAGCAACCATGGCGACGATATCTTGNNTTTCCAACTGAAAAACACCTGTTGTCTCACCTCGCTGGAGGAGTTGGTAAGTTTTTCGGTCATTAAAAGGAATTTGCTCTATCTCTAAATCAACTTGATGAATGGCGTAAATACGCTTCAGAGTTTCTTCAATAATCGTTAGGTTGCGTAACCCCAAGAAATCCATCTTGAGTAATCCCAGCGCTTCAATGTATTCCATACTGTATTGAGTAACAATACTTTCCTTATTCTGAGGAGCCAACTGTAAAGGAACTATCTCCACTAAGGGTTGGTCAGCGACTACAACACCGCAGGCATGAGTCGAAGCGTGGCGAGCAGTTCCTTCAATCTTTTGTGCCAGATCAATTAAGCGACGTACTTTTTCATCTGATTCATACTGAGACTTGAGTTCTTTGACCGCTGTCAGTGCTTGCGATAGGTTCATATTGAAAGGAATGGCTTTGGCAATTTGGTCACAGAAACTATAGCTGTAGCCAAGTGCTCGGCCAACATCGCGAATTGAACCACGGGCAGCCATAGTTCCAAAAGTAATAATTTGAGCAACGTGATCGCGACCATATTTGTTGGCAACGTATTCGATTACTTCGTCTCGTCTCTTGTCAGCAAAATCAATATCGATATCCGGCATTGAAATTCGTTCAGGATTCAAGAAACGCTCAAACAAAAGATGATGTTTGAGCGGATCGATGGTGGTAATATCAAGCAAGTAAGAAACAATTGATCCGGGGGCACTACCGCGTCCAGGGCCGACGACAATGTGTTTTTCTTTGGCCCATTTAATAAAGTCATAAACAATCAAGAAGTATGAAGAAAAACCCATTTTCTGAATTACTGAAAGCTCGTATTCGAGTCGTTCCCGAATTTCTTTATTTTCTTTACCGTATTTCAGCTGAATACCTTCTTGACATAATTTTTTTAAATAAGAATTTTCATCTTCTCCCTGCGGTGGATCAAATCGGGGTAGGCGAATATGCCCCAGTTCCAGATCGGTCTGACAGCGCTCAGCTATTTTTAAAGTGTTTGCAATAGCTTCCGGATATTCTTTAAAAGTCTCGATCATTTCTTCCGGTGAAGCAAGGTAAGAATCACTGCCGGCCATTGTCATCCGATCAGAGTTCTCAATATTGGTATGGGTATTGATCATCAGCAAAATCTCTTGGGCCTCTTCATCTTCTGGTCTCAGATAATGCACATCATTAGTTGCCACCAAGGGGATGTTGTTTTTTTGAGAGATGATTGATAATTGTCGATTGATCTCGGGCTGGGCTTCTAGGCTGGGGCAATGTTGAATCTCTAAAAAGAAATTGCCCGGGCCAAAAATCTTTTGAGAATTAAGAGCCTCCACCTCGGCTTCTTCTAGACGACCACCCCTAATCAATTGAGGAATTTTACCCTGGGCACAACCAGACAGAGCAATCAACCCTTGATGATATTGTTGGAGCAATTCTTGATCTACTCGAGGCTTATAATAGAAGCCTTCAAGATGAGCTTTAGTAACTAATTTTACTAAATTACGATAACCAGTCTCATTTTCAGCCAATAGAGTGAGATGGTAGTTTCCTTTATCATCAACCTGTTTTTGATGTCGAGAGCCTCGAGCTACATAGACTTCACAACCCAAAATTGGATGGATCCCTCTTTTTTTAGCCTCTTGATAGAATTCAATTAGACCATAGAGGTTCCCGTGATCAGTCAGAGCGATACTATCCATTCCCAACTCTTTTGTATAATCCAATAATTCCGGTATTTTAGACAATCCGTCTAGCAGACTGTAATGCGAATGAACATGAAGATGGACAAATTTCTTCATTTGACCAACTGTTGATATCGCGCTCCTTTTAAAATAATACCGTCCTCTAAAACTGCTTCTCGAATGATTAAATATTTAGCGATGAAGGCTTCTTCTAGATTGACGGTTCCTAGAGCCAGTAACTGCATTAAGTCAACTGATCCTTCAATGGCGGAACGCTGTAAATTAAGATTACCGTTAATCACGGCTTGCCTGAGATAGAGATTTCCTTCAATAGTTAAATTGCCTTGTTTTGATTCTTGGATTCGTCCGCCGGTTAAATTGAAATCACCACCAATACGAGCTTTAGCTAGACTAATAAAACCATTGTTAATCAACTGATTAAAATTTAAACTATCTTTGATTTGAGATCCAACTAAATTGATAACTCCGCGGACGGTAGTTTGTTCTAAGCTGACCGAGCCCATAATCGTAGCCTGGTCTAAGAAAACCGATCCCTTCACGATGGCTCGGCTAATATTCAAATCTCCATCAATCATTACCCCGCGCAGAGAAATTGATCCTAGGATAGTAGCGCCTTCAAGATTCAGTCCGGTTTCGAGTTTTCTTTCGGCTAATGAGAGAAAGGGAAGAATCTTATAACTAAAATCTACTGCTCGACCTTGGTCACGAGCTGTCTTTAATTCCTTTTCAATATCAGCCGGCATTAAAACAGAAGCCGTTTCTAATGTCGTCTGAGGAGTAGGGGAGTCGTTTTTCATTTTAAGCAAAAGAAGTTAAAATAAAAAGAATTCTAAGGCTATTATAGTGCAAATAGATTTTTTTAACAAACCAGGACTAGATCTCAAGGCCGAACAAAGAATGCTAGCTCAAGGATATCAAAATGTCGTTGGCTTAGATGAAGTCGGTCGGGGAGCTTTAGCGGGGCCGGTAGTGGCAGCGGCTGTTTGTCTTAATCACTCATTTCTCTCGCGTTCTATTCCATCTTCTTTAAAAAATGTCCGTGACTCCAAAAAGCTCAACTCTCGACAGCGAGAAGAGATTGCTGTGGCGGCTAAAGAATTGGATGGAATTTCTTGGGCGATTGGTTCTGTTTCAGAAAAAATAATTGATCGAACCGACATTCTTACTGCGACTAAAAAAGCAATGTTGCGAGCAGTTAACAAACTGTCAGTTCATCCTTCGATCCTAATTATCGATGGTAATTTTAAATTATCGGTTAATTGGCCTCAGATCGTTCGTCCAAAAGCTGATGATCAAGTTTTCTCGGTTGCACTGGCCTCAATTCTAGCTAAAGTCTATCGAGATCAACTGATGATTAAATATGCTCGTCAATTTCCCGGATATCTTTTTGAACAGCATAAAGGCTACGCTACGCGTCAGCACTATCAGGCAATTGCTCAAAAAGGTCTTTGTTCAATCCATCGACGCAGTTTTCGCCTGACCGGGACTTGGCAAAAAGCTTAAACTTTGGTAAAGTTAAGAGTCTTATGGCAGTACCTAAACAAAGAAAAACTAAATCAAGGCGGGATCAGGGCCGAATGCATTATTATGTTTCGGCTCCAACGTTAGTTAATTGCAGTAAGTGTGGCAAGCCCAAGAAGCCTCATACGGTCTGTGATTATTGTGGCTATTATCGAGGACGGGAAGTAATCGATGTTTTAAAGGATCTCGGTAAACAGGAAAGAAAAAAACGCCAAAAAGAGGAGAAACAGTCCCAGCAACAGTCAGCTGAAAATTAATAATGGCTTCACGTCACCAAGCTCGTTCACTGGCTATTCAAACACTTTATCAGTGGGATTTTTATGGTTCAGAACCTGAACGTCAAGACTACTATTTAGAACAAGTTTTGAAGGGGGCCGAAGATATGAAAGTGGATAAGGAGACTGAGGATTTCTGTCGCCAGTTAGTCTTAGGAATTAGCACCAACATGGTTGAGATCGATGACATTATTAAACGATCAGCTCCTAAGTGGCCACTAGAGAAGATGACGTTGGTTGATCGTAATATTTTACGGCTAGGTCTTTACGAACTGCTTTATTTAAATCCCAAAGAAGTGCCACCAAAAGTTGCTATCAATGAAGCAATTGAATTGGGTAAAGATTTTGGAGGCTTAGCCTCTGGCCACTTCATTAATGGTATTCTTGGTGCTGTTTTTGAAGAAACCAAGAAAATTCAGTCTAATGAATCAGAAGGAAATTGAAGCTCTTTATCAAAACCAAGGTCTTGATCGGTTAGAACAACGCTTAAAAATTTCTTTTAAGAATAAATCTAATTTAGTCCAAGCCTTTACTCATCGTTCTTTCTTGAATGAATACCCCAGCCATTCTTTAAAGAACAATGAACGGCTGGAATTCTTAGGAGATGCGGCCCTTGAGATGATTGTCACCGAATATCTTTTTCGTCAATATTCTAATCCCGAAGGTCAGTTAACTCGTTGGCGAGCGGCTTTAGTCAAAACTGATAGCTTGGCTCTGGTTGCTGAGCAACTCAGTTTCTCTGATTATCTTCTTCTTTCCAAAGGGGAACGACAGGGACCAACAAGTCGCAGCTTATTGGCTGACACCCTAGAAGCTTTCATCGGAGCTCTTTATTTAGACCAAGGTCTTAAAACTACTCGACAATTCATCAACAGCCAAATTCTAGTCCGTTTACCAGAGATAATTGACTCAGCGGCTGACTTAGATGCTAAGTCCGAACTTCAAGAATTTATTCAATCTCGTCAAAAGGGGGCCTTAAATTATCAAGTACTTGAAACTCAGGGTCCCGATCATAAAAAACAGTTCAAGGTTGGAGTTTTCTTGAGTGATCAAATGATTGGCTCCGGATCGGGTCGATCAAAACAAGCGGCGGAACAAGTTGCTGCTGCTCAAGCATTAAAATCGTTAAAATAAAGCATACATATGTTAAAAATTAGGTTTTTTAGAACAGGTCGTAAGAATAATCCTTTTTATCGAATTGTAGTTACCGATAGCCGCAACGCTCCTCAAGGAGGGCGTTTTCGAGAGCGATTGGGGTTCTTTAATCCATTAACTAAGGAGACTAGTCTTAACGAAGAACGAATCAAATACTGGCTTGGCGTCGGGGCTCAGGCATCACCTCGAGTACACAATCTTTTGGTGACGGCGAAAATTATTGAAGGGCCGAAGATAAATGTACTTAAGAAAAGTCCGGCCAAAGAAGAGTCGGAGATAACCCCCGCTCCAGAAAGCGAGAAAACAAGTGAGGATAAAAAGTCACCAGAAGAAAAAGGACCGGCAGCGATCGAAAATGCAGACCAGAAATCGGCTTCTGAAGAGGAATCAACTGAAATCGAAAAGAAGTCGATTGACGTAAAAGAGGATTGAACCTTCATTTGACAGATTTAGTCAGTTGAAGTAAAATTATCAGCGGTTGATCTTGAAAATTGAATAGTTGATTATTTAGAATCGCCTTGAGTTTATTTTTTGTTGAGAGTTTGATCCTAGCTCAGGGTGAACGCTGGTGGTGTGGATAAGGCATGCAAGTCAAGGGGCTCCTTCGGGAGCACCGGCAAACGGGTTAGTAACACGTGGGCAACATGCCCCATTCATGGAAATAACCCTGAGAAATCAGGGCTAATGTCCGATGGTCTTAACCGATCGTATGGTTGGTTAAGTAAAGGCTTCGGCCGGAATGGGATTGGCCTGCGTTCTATCAGCTAGTTGGTGGGGTA
>DCTL01000018.1 GCA_002329255.1 Patescibacteria group bacterium UBA1441 | reverse complement strand
TTAGATTTTGGATCAAATACTTTTTTCACTTTTCAGAAAATTTCTGATTAATTTTCTTTACTTCTGTCTCAGCTGACTTAATTTTAGTTCGGCAAACAGCAATTAATTCATAGGCTCGTTTCAGTTTCTCCGATAAATGATCAACATCAGCACTCTCTTCTTGCAAGTCCTCAAGAATTGCTTCTAATTCTTTTAAGGCCTCTTGATAAGATATTTCTTTTTTCTTGTCTGCCATATATTTTTAATTTAATTTATCAATTGAACTTTTAAATCTTCCTCGAAAAAGAACTGTTTCCACCTGATCACCTTCTTTAATTTGATCAATGCTTTTCAGAGACTTTCCCTGAAAACGAGTTAAGCTAAAGCCCCTCTTCATAATTTCTTTCGGATCAAGTAGAACTAAATGCTTTTCAGCTTGAAGTTGGCGATTAACTTGATTTTTTAAGGATTCCCTAACAGCCGTCCAAATATCCTTGGCAGTCTGATCAATTAACTTTTGATTATCAATACAAATTTGAATTGATTCCCTTCGAATCAAATCATAATAACCATAGACTTTTTGATGAGCTAGCTCCACTAAATAACTTCCTTGACGTTGAAGTAGCAGACCGTAATGATCAATTTTCTGTTGAGCTTGGCTAAGCGTTGACCGACTCTGCTGGTCAATTTGCTTCGCACTATAATCTAGCTTCAGATTAAATGATTTTACTCTTTCAATCAAGAATTCAGCCACAGCTGTCGGGGTCGCTAAATAATGATGCGCCACCAAATCAACCACACTCACATTAGTAAAATGACCAATACCAGTTAACACCGGAACTGGAAAACGAGCTACTAATTCAGCCAAAACCTGACTATCAAACCAACTTAAATCAGCCGTACCTCCCCCGCCTCGAACAATGACCGCGACATCAAATTCATTAGCCTTTTGGGCAAATAGATTTAATCCAGTTCTGATATCTCTTTCGGTTTGTGGACCTTGAACATTGGCCTGGAAGAAAGAAACTTGAAAGCTAAAACCGCTTTCTTGGAGCTTAGCAATAAAATCATGATAACCCTCTCCTTCATTAGTTATTAAGGCAATTTTTAGAGGCACTAATGGAAGATCTAACTTCTTATTTTTTTCCATTAAGCCTTGCTTCGTCAAAGAATCGATAATCCGTTGACGATTTTGAGCTAACTGTCCCAGAGTAAAGGCTGGATCAATGTCTTCTACTGTTAACAGATAGCTGCCCGATCGGGCGCTAACTGACAGACGAACTTGAAGTCGAACTTCAATTCCGTCCATTCCCTTGACTCGAATACCGGCCTCTTGTAACCGGTGACGCAAGCGACTCTTTCGAGATTCATATAAAACGCATCGAATTGAAGAAAGGGTTTCGTTTTTCTGACGATCTTTTTCGCTTAATTGGAAATAGATATTAGTTCGCTGAGCATTTTTATCAAAATCGCCTATCTCTCCTTGAACCCAAATCGGGTAAGGACAGGAGGTCTCAATAATTTCTTTAATCGCCCGATTTAGTTCAAAAACTCGGTAAGTTTTTGTTTGATCACTCATGATAATATTGAGCTGGACCAATTTCCTTTGGTAGATTAGACGATCCTTCTGTCGAAGCAGCACCATATCCCGCCTCTTTCATTAAATCCGTAACTGCATTCCGTAGATGCATTGGAACACCAAAAGAGCCTTTTAGTGCGTCTTCCTTAGCACGCATCAAAGCCTGATAAGCCGACCGGTCCTTGGGGGCTTTNNGGCTTTAGCTAAATAGACTGTTCCGTGTGCCAGATTTATTTGAGCCTCGGGCCAACCGACAAAGTCAACGGCCTGCACAATTGCATCTGCAACTTGAATCGCCTGCGAATCAGCTAAACCAATGTCTTCCGAAGCGAAAATAATCATTCGCCGAGCAATAAACTTTGGATCTTCGCCTGATTCAATCATTCGAGCTAACCAATAAAGAGCCGCGTCAACATCTGAATCACGCATACATTTAATAAAAGCAGATATTAAATTATAATGCTCTTCACCTTTTTTATCATAACGCAAAGCTCTCTGTTTCAGAGCCTCTTTGATTCTTTTTTCACTAATTAATTTTTGTTTAAAGTCAATTAAATAATAAGCAGCTGCTTCTAAACCATTCAAAGCCGCTCGAGCATCACCATCGGCATAGGCGGCTAAATATTCTAGTGCCTTTGGCTCAATTTTTAATTTCAGCTCTCCCAGTCCTCTCTCTCGATCATCAATCGCCCGCAGAATAATTTTTTGAATAGTTTCCTGATTAAGAGCTTTCAGAATATAAACGGTCGCTCGAGATAATAACGGAGCAATCACTTCAAAAGAAGGATTCTCAGTAGTTGCCCCAATTAAAATAATTGTCCCTCGCTCAACATAAGGCAAAAGAACATCCTGTTGAGCCTTGTTAAAACGATGAATTTCATCGATAAAAATAATCGTTCGGCGATTTTCAAATTTTAATCTGTCAGCCGCTCGCTGAATGGCTTGACGAATATCTTTAACACCGGTTGCTACAGCCGAAAATTCATCAAAATGAGCATTAATAGATTGAGCAATTAAATAAGCTAAAGTAGTTTTTCCCGAACCAGGCGGACCCCAAAAAATAATCGATTCTAATCGATCGTTTTCAATGGATCGACGTAGCGGACTGTCAGGACCAACAATATCATCGTGGCCTAAAAACTCAGCAAAATCGGCCGGTCGAATTCGATCAGCCAAAGGAGCTTGTTTTTTCAGACGTCCTGAAAACAAGTCAGTCATTAGTTATATTCTACTTGATTGATCGATGAAATCAAAGACTATCCAAAAATTTTCTGACCTGTCTGATAATACGCTGGGCGTCTTTTTCAGAAACGTTAATATGAGTCGGTAAATTAACAATTCGTTCAGAAAGTTCTTCAGCTCGAGGACAACTTCCCTTAAGATAGCCCAGAGCGTTTAATTCAACATCTGCAGGCACAACTGGAGAATCTTTCCAACCGTCATAAAGATATATTTTTTGAGTTCGAAGATATTTTAATAAATCATCCGCTGCCTTCTTATTGTTTAAAATAATCGGAAACTTCAAATAAATTCGACCCGGTTGGTCATCAGTCATTTTTAAATTTAAGCCCATCAGTCCTTGTCGGTATAAATCAGCAATCTTTTGGCGATGATGATTATAGCGCTCCAATTTTAAAAATTGATTTAAAGCCAAAACCGCCAGCTCATTTGGCATGCGACCAGGTCCTTTTGTGATTGGTTGACCTTTTTTCTCTGATCGTGTCATTGCTTTAGAGAGAATTTTTGTTTTTTGAAAAAACAATAAAATCCACCGACCAATTTCTACTCGAACATAACCAGGCTGCACCCATCGAGAGACTAATAAAGGATGGCGCAACTGTTGCTTAACCCATCGCCAACGAGGTTGAAAGCCTGCTTTTTCTTGATGCTTAATTTTTAAAGCCAAATCTTGATTATTAGTTACGGCTATTCCACCAAATACCGCTGAGAGTATCTTGTCTCGACCAAAACTAAAAAAGGCAGCCTCCCCCATGGAGCCAACTGCTTGATTATCAAAAAATGCACCGAGACTATGAGCACAATCTTCAATTACCACTAAATTATGTCGATCGGCCAGTTCTCTAACCTTGGTCATATTAACTGGCAACCCAAAAGTGTGCTGGATTAGAATAGCCTTGGCCCGGTTAGAAATCTTTGATTCCGCTTGTTTTAAATCCAGATTTAGATTCTGATCGATATCGATAAAAACCGGCTTTAAATTGCTCCAAATAATTGGATTAACGGCAGCTGCACAAGTAAAGCCCGGCACTATTATTTGACTACCGGCTGGCCATTGATAACTTTGGATTATTGCCCATAAAGCCGATCGACCATTTTGAAAGGGAATAGCGTAGTCAACCGAAACATAATGGCCAATGACTTCGGCTAATTTTTGAGCATCATTTGACTGCTGATAATCAAAACGATGACTAATCAGATGGCGCGCCAAGCGAATATCATCCTCTTCCACGTTTGGCGATAAAACTGAAAAAATAGGTTTCATCTTCCTTGAAGCAAACCAATGATTTTATCGTCGATACGCCCCTCAATCAAAATTACATCTTCTGATTGATTATATCCTTGTAATTGGTTGATAATTTCTTCGGGCTGACTGATTAGAAAAAGTTCTGTTTGGCCGTTGGCCTCTTTTATCCCCTGCTTTATTTCATCATGATAACGCTTATGAGTTAAGATGGCCCGATCACAAGTCCGACCAATCTGTTTTCCTAGCTGATAATGAGCTTCCGCAGATACTTTCCCTAATTCAATAAATCCGGGGGTAATGATAGCACGCCGCCCTGACCACAACTGAAGATGTTCTAAATGAGCTCTCGCTCCATCAGGATTGCTGGAATAACTGGCATTAATAATGCTCCCCTGGTGATAAGGAATAATCCTGGCTCCGCCCGCAGGAGTTGGTAAAGTTTTGGCAAACTGAGCCAGATCTTTTAAAGAAAGACCTAATTCTAAAGCTACTGATCCGGACAGCAATAAATTAATGATGTTGGATCGACCAATTAAGCGTGCTTCAATTAAAATCTGCTGAGATTGATCGAACATCTTAAACCGTAATCGATCTTTTTCAACTTCGATTGATTCAGCTCGCCATTTAGCTAAATCTGATTTTTGAGTCGAGATCAGCATTTTCCGGCCAGTTGTTTGATGATAAAGATTCAGACAGAGCTGATTATCACCATTAAAGACTGCCGTTCCTTCTGGAGGCAGAGCCTTAACCAATTCATACTTAGCTTTAATAATATTTTCCAGAGAACCGAATAGCGAAAGATGCTGATCGTTAATGCCAGTTAAAATACCTAATTGAGGTTGAGCCAATTGAGCACTTTTTGATATTTCACCCATTCGATAAGCCCCCATTTCACAGATGAAAAAGCGATGTTGGTTAGTTAATTTGTTTAAAATGGTTTCAGCAATACCCAGCTGAGTATTGATGTTTTGATCAGTTTTTAAGACCTGATCGGTCCCATATTTCAAACTTAAAAAATGGTACAGAAATTCTTTAACTGATGTTTTCCCAAAAGAACCAGTAATGCCAATGACCGTTAGTTCTTTTAAACGATTACGGTAATCAAACGCCTTGGTCATCAGTCTTTTTTTAANNCGGCTGCTCCATTATTAATAGAGACAACATTAAGACTAAAGGCCAAACTATGGCCATCGCTAATATTAGAAATGGTAAATCACTAGTCCACCAAATGAATAATCCGCCCTCAATTAAAATTAATAATAGCCAGAGAGTGACGAAAAAAACTTTGCCCTTGGCTGTCGGTCGAGGATAGACCCAATGTCTTCGGACCCCTTGTATTAAGGCATAACCTCCCCAAAATATAAAATTAATAGTCGTCAAGACTAAAAAGTAAGAATAAGGGACAAAAAAGAATGAAGCCAGGGTGACAAAAGCGCTAAAAGATGACTTTGGTAGTAGAATTCGGTAGTCTTCTCGTAGGCTATCCCAGAGACGATCCCAGCGATGTTGCTTAATCTGCCAAAGCCTCAAATAGAGCATAATTTGCCGGGTAAAATGAGCCAAGGCAAAGACCAAGATCAGAATTAAATATTGTTGACGAAACAAATCAATCATTTAAGCCCTTAAAGAAATTAGACAATAAATTAACTAATTTTTCCGGTTCTTCTAGTTGAGGACTATGGCCGACATTAGGTATTATCTCTAGACGAGACTCAGGTATATTTTGATGAAATCGATAAGCTTGATCAAGAGGAACAATATGATCTTTTGCTCCCCAAACAAGAAGAGTCGGCACTGTAATTTGAGGTAAATATTGAGATAAATCTTCTTCGATAACTAGGCGGAAAGTATCTTTCATTGTCTGAGGAACCTTTAAATAATCATGCTGTCTTAATAATCGATAATAAAGATCACGGGCTGAATAATGAAGCCAGTCGAGTTTTAATTTCTTCATTAGACTAGAACCGCCCTTGGCAATACCAGATAGCATTCGAAGCTTTAAACTTGTTTCCGGGGGCAAACCCGCTGAAGCACAAAGGACTAGGCCGGCTAAAGGCAGTTTGCTTTGGCTAGCCGCCTTAATTGATATTCGACCGCCAAAAGAATGACCGACCAGAAAAAAAGAATCTTTAAATTCAGGATGTCGTTCTGATAACTTGTCAATAAAAGAATATAACCACTCTAGATAGTCGTCTATTTGCCAACCCCGAGGCGGAACATCACTCGATCCAAAACCAATTAAGTCTGGAACAACTACTTTAAAACCTTGAGCTACCAGTTGATTTTCAACCCGAGTCCACAATTCTGCTCGACTACCCCAACCATGTAAAATAATGACTGCTAAACCACTTCCCGAAACTTGAAAATTAACCCTAAGTCCTTGAATCTTAATCTGTTCATTCATCAGCCAATTACCTTAAAGCCTAGGTAATCCTGAAGAACCTTGGGTACGGCTACCGTTCCATCAGATTGCTGATAATTCTCCAAAATCACCGCTAAAATACGACTCATAGCTAAGGCCGTACCATTTAAGGTATGCAGATACTCCAATTTGCCATCTTCTGTCCGATAGCGAGTGTTTAATCCTCGTGCCTGATAATCAGTACAATTAGAAGAAGAATGAGTCTCTCGATATTTGCCTTCGGAAGGCAACCAAGTTTCAATATCAACTGTAGTAGCTGACGGTTTGGCTAAATCACCACCACAAAGTAACATAACCCGATAAGGCAATTCTAAGCTTTGCATAATTTTCTCCTCAATAGAAATCAATAATTCATGTTCTTTGGCCGATTCTTCTGGCCGACAAAAACTAAATAATTCGGCTTTATCAAACTGATGCACCCGTAAGATTCCCTTTAGATCTTTACCGTAGCTACCAGCTTCTCTACGGAAACAAGTTGAATATCCAATAAAACGATGGGGTAATTCCTCTAAAATTTCACCTTGATACATGGCTGCAATACTTTGTTCAGAGGTCCCCACTAAATTTAATTGATCTTTTTCGATGAAATAAATATTATTTTCCTTCAAATCTTTATAGCCCATTGATTCCATTAATTCCGGTTTAATCATTACCGGCGGAATAACTGGTTGGAATTTGAATTCTTGAGCAGTCTTATAGACCAAATTAAGTAAAGCAAATTGAATGAGGACGAGTTCATTTTTTAAATAATTAAATCGACTGCCAGCCATGCGAGCGGCTCGAGGAATATCAATCAGATTTAATTTTTCTCCGATCTCTAAATAACTCTTGAACTCAAAATCAAACTCAGGTGGTGCTCCCCAACTTCTTAAAATTACGTTATCGTCTTCACTGGTCCCAGCTGGAACTTGTGGCATTAAGACATTCGGAACTTCTGCTACAAAGCGATTGACTTTCTCTTCTGCCTCCCTTAATTCAGCTTCAGCTTTCTTGATGGCTTCTTTTAGTTGCTGCCCCTGAGTGATAGCATCTTGATCAGGCTTCTTATTTTGGCTTAATTCATTCCTTTGACGTCGCAGATCTTCAGTCTTTTGAATAATTGATCGCCGCTGATCATCCTCTTTAACAAAGCGATCAAAATCAAAATTAACGCCTCTCTGGCGACAACTCTCTTTAACTTTCTCTAAATTGTCTCTAATAAAATCAATGCTTAACATATTTTATTTAGGGCGGGCGATTGGAAACCAAATCACCTCTCTTAATGAATGGGTTTGGGCTAACAAAGCAGCCAGGCGGTCAATACCCATGCCGAAACCAGCTGCCGGTGGCATACCATACTCTAAAGCCGTCAAAAAATCTTCGTCCATTCTTTGAGCTTCTTCAAATCCGGCTTGAAAAATTTTCTCTTGGGTCTCAAAAACCTCTCTTTGACGATTGGGGTCATTCTGTTCTGAAAAAGCATTAATTAATTCCCAGCCGGCAACTACCAGTTGTAAGTTTTCGGTAGAATCATCTAATGTCACCGACTCTTTAGCCAAAGGAAATGAGCCGACTGGATGATGAATGATAAACGTTGGTTGCCATATCTTAGGTCGACAGTATTTTTTATAGATCAAATCAGCTACCTCCGCTTTGCTCGCTCCTTGAGGAATGTCAATTTTAAACTCCTCTGCTTTTTTAGATAAAGCTTCCTGATTAACTTCTAGCAAGTCAATTCCTGTTTCTTTAAGAATTAATTGTCGAAAATCTATCCGGGGCCAAGGTTTTTGAAAATTAACTTTTTGACCACGATATTCAAATTCAGGTTGACCATGTATTGCCGTAACGATTTTAACAAACATTTCCTCGCACATAGTCATCAAATCCTTATAATCTGCATAGGCCCAGTAGAACTCAAGCATTGTAAATTCTGGATTATGGGATCGATCAATTCCCTCATTCCTAAAATTACGGGACAATTCATAGACTTTATCGAAACCAGCGATCAACAATCGTTTTAAATAAAGTTCTGGTGAAATGCGTAAGAAAAGATCAACGTCTAAAGCGTTTAAATGAGTTCGAAATGGTTTTGCCTTAGCTCCTCCATACTGAGGTTGGAGAATTGGTGTTTCAACTTCTAAAAAACCTTTTTGATCCAAAAAATTTCGAATTTCTTTGACTAATTGAGCACGCACCTCAAATATTCTCCTTGTTTCGGGATTAAGCAAAATATCTAGATAGCGCTGTCGATAGCGCAACTCTGGATCTTTCAATCCATACCATTCACTGGGTGGTGGGAAAAGAGCCTTAGTGGCAATATTCAAATCTTGAGCCTTAAGAGTTTTCTCTCCAGCTTTGGTTTCAAAGAGAATACCGCTTACCTGAACAAAGTCACCCAGATCAAAATATTCCTTAAAAAAANNAAAAAAATCATAGAGTTTTGGTCCGAGTGTGTCACGTTGTAAAAAAACCTGAATCCGACCTGTTCCATCTTGAATATCCATAAAAGATGAACCCCCATGCTGACGCATTGCCATTACTCTCCCCGCTAAGGAAATTTCTTTTTGATCACGGCTTAAAACTAAAAAATCCGCCAAGGCTTGACTGACCGAGTGACTTCTTTTAACTTTTGACGGATAAGGGTTAAAGCCAAGACGCCTTAATTTATCAGTCTTTTCTAATCTATTTTGCTTAATCTGATCGCGGTTAATCATAGTTCTTCGTCTTCCATGAATTTATCACTTTTTCCCCCGAAATACAAATTAAGAACATCGTGAGCCACCGACCTTACAGCCACCATACTATCATGCACATCACGAATCATAAAAACCATAACCAACTCAGGTTCTTCATAGGGAGCGAAGAGAGCAATCCAGTTGTGGTAGACCGCCTCTTGACCTGTTTGAGCTGTGCCAGTTTTAGTTGCGACCGAAACTGGAAGACTGTTCAAAAGATAAGTTGACCCTTGAGGAGAAGTAACCGCTTGCCTCATCCCCTCCTGAACGATCTTAATGTTTTCATAACTAGCCACCGAAGAGTTCACAATAATTGGATTAAAATCTCGGACAATCACCATTTCGCCGTCAATCTGTCGAACAACTTGTTGCACCACTTGAGGCTGATAAAGAACACCGCCATTAGCCAAAGCAGCATAAGCTGAGGCCACTTGAAGTGGAGTTACACTAAAACGACCTTGGCCAATAGACAAGTGATAAGTGTTTCCCAGGCGCCATTCTTGATTGATTTCCGGCAACACACCCTTGCCCTCATTTGGAAGATCAATCCCTGTGGGACGATCCCAGCCAAAACGGTCCAACCATTCAATAATTTTTTGCGGCCCAAGCCCACGAATATCTTTATAACCACCGCCAATACTATAGAAATAAACATTAACTGAATTAGCGATAGCTTTTCTTAAGTCGGTCCAACCGTGAAAACGCCAGTCGCGAAAACACTGCTCTTCTCCGGTATAAGCATGACTAACACATATTTTTTCCGGAGCATATATTTGACGGTCGGGATCAATGATTCCCTCCTCTAAAGCAGCAACCGCTATTAATGGTTTGATCACCGAACCAGTGGCATACCCAATACCAGAAATCGCTTGGTTAAATAGAGAAAAGTTTGGCTGACTAATAATTGTCTCAATTTCTTCAGCCGTCAGAGAATGATTGAAAACATTGTTATCATAATCCGGGAAGCTCACTAAAGCACGAACGGCTCCATTGCGCGGATCAATTGCTACTGCATTCGCTTCTTTTGAGCCAACTTCTTCCATCTTATTCCGTAAAACCTCAGCTATAATTTCTTGTAATTGATAATCAACATTCAGGATTAAGCTGTCACCCGGTTCCGGCTCTTGAATAATAATTTCTTCCAAAACTCTACCTTGAGCATCTCGCTCAAGTTTTCTTTGCCCAGGTCGATCATGCAGGTAGTCATGATAATACTTTTCCAAACCGGCTTCTCCCTGAAGATCTACTCGAGAGATATACCCCAGCAAATGAGATAAAGCACCCTGGTCTTCATATTGTCGAACTAATTGACGATCCAAAGAAACACCTGGCCAATCCTCTCCTTTAGTTTCCCAAAGAATAACTTGCCCATAGTCTAAGTTATCCATCAAGACTATCGAGCCATCTTCCTCCGCCTCAATTCTTTCGATTACATCAGATAAAGATTGACCAGTAAAATCAGACAAGCGTTTTAAAAGCCAATTTCGTCGAGAAGAATCCTGAGGTAAATCAGCAGGAGAAACCAAAAGACGATAAGCCGTTTGGTTGTGTACCAATTGTTTCATTGATCGATCATAAATAACTCCCCTTTCGGATCTAATTGATCGAATAACAAACTGATTACTTTCGGCTCTTAAAGCATTTTCTTCTCCATTAACAATCTGGAGCCAAAAACTGCGGCTAATCAAAATACCAAAAAGAAAGAGAACCCCCAACAACAAAGCCCAAAAAGCTCGATCAGGCAGAGGTTTTTCTAATTTGTATTCAGATTCAGGAATTTCATTGTCTCTCTCCTGAGCTAAACGATCAAGAAATACTTGATGCGGCTCTAGATCAGTGCGATTGTTTTTCCGAACACGCAAATTAAAACGACGATTAATCATATTGCAAACCTCCGACTTAATTTAGTTGGTAAAATTAGCCGAAGGCCGATCACAAGAATCAAATGACATAAAATCTGAATAGCCATTGAATAAAGACTAATATTAATCGGAGTCATTCCGAGAACCAGAGACAATCCACCCCGAATCGGCTCGTAAAGCAAATTGAACAGGGTCAAGTAGACGAGTCCTCCTGCCATCCCTTTAAGAATAAAGAATCGACGCCAGAGGTAAAAGAGACCAATTAAAACCAATAGGGTTAAAGTAGCAAGTCCTAGTTGACGATAGTAAAACAAGTCTAGAAAAAGACCGCCCCAAAAAGCAGACCACCAGACAACAAGATAGTTTTTCTGGCTCAAGGCAATTAGTAAAACCGCCAGCAAAACTATATTCAGCCCAACTCCATCAATTTTAAAATGAGAACAAAATCCAATTTGAATCAAGGTTAAAAGATAAAGAAGAATTACAAGAATTAACTTTCTCATATTCAGAAATTTTGGAGAACGAAAACATTCTGTTCCGAGGTGAAGTCAAAAAACGGAGCCACCTCGGCTATCAATGTTGAACGAATATCATCTCGTTCGACTCGGACTACCTGACCAACCAACAAGTTAGCTGGATAATCTTCTCGAAATAAATCAGTCACTAGATTATCTCCTGGTTGAAACGGTTGATTAAGATCATTAGAAAGAAGATTAACTTTTAAGCCTCCCCCACCCTGAATAAAGTTAACTAACGGTGAGGAACTCACTGTTTTTACTTTAATTACCGAATCTGGATGAGACAATAATTTAACCTCTGCCTGCCGCTCATAAACTTGCCCGACTCGTCCCACTAAGACATGATTAGAATTTATCACTGGCTGACCAGTCTCTAATCCATCTCTTTTTCCGAGGTTAACCATCAGCCAATCCTCGGTTGTATTGAGATAACTAATTTTAGCCATAGACATTTCCCAATTTGGTTCGCGTATTCCCACGCCCAATACCTCCGCTAATTCTCGACGATCGGCTCGACAATCACTCAAATCAGCCAGCTCTTTCAAGAGTTCCTTCTTCTCCTGGATTAAAGCATCCCGTTCAGCTAAAATCATCTTTTTATCTTGGAAATAATTTAAAAAACCCGATGCTCTTGATCCCAGATAATCAAAAACCTGATAAATTGGACGAGAAGCAGTGTATAATGCACTTTCGGCTGAACCATTACTAAAATAGAACAAGCCGAAAATTATTATTGCCATCAGAATACATGCTATCCATTGCGGATATCTTTTTAGAATCATAATGATTGATTATAGCTTAAAAAATAGAAATCGAAAACAAAAAACACCGCCTTTAAGCGGTGTTTAAAATGCTCTCGGGTGGCGGCGTCCTACTTTTGCGGAAACCACTATCATCGGCCCAGGAGTATTTCACGACTGAGGTCGGAATGGGATCAGGTGGAACAACTCCGGTATCGCCGCCACCCGAAAGCACTTTTAGCAACTATTAACTGCCAGCCAATTATAAAAGCAAAAAGAAGGTTTAAGATCATTAGTACTTCTCGGCTTAATGCCTTACGGCACTTACA
>DCTL01000016.1 GCA_002329255.1 Patescibacteria group bacterium UBA1441 | reverse complement strand
GGGGCACAGCTCGGCGTATTTAGTCTGAAAGAGGCTCTGGTCAAGGCTCGAGAACAAAATCTTGACCTGGTTTTGATTACAGCCAAAGCCAATCCGCCAGTTTGTCGAATTACCGAAGCAGGTAAATTCCTTTATCAAAAGAAAAAGGAACAAAAAAAGACAGACACGGTCGAATCAAAAAAACTAAAGATCAAATTCAACACCTCGGAGCATGATATGACAACTCGAGTCAATCAAGCCAAGAAATTCCTGATAAAGGGTGACCGNNCAATTAATTATGATGTTACGAGGACGAGAGAATGCTTTAAGAAACCAGGCGGAAGAAAAGATGAAAGGCTTTATCGCCATGATTGAAGCGGCTCACCCGGTTAAAGTTGAGAATCAAACATCGCGCAAATCAAAGATAATTCAATACGAGGTCATTCCTGATTTATCTAAAAAACATGAAAGCTAAAACAAGAAAATCTTTAAGTAGTCGATTTAAGATTACCAGCACTGGTAAAGTGATGCGCCGAGTAACAGGACAAAATCACTTACGGCAAAACAAAACCAAGAGGGTCAAGCAATCTAAAAACAGCTGGCTTGAGGTCCCTCAGCCTTTGGCGAAAAAGATTAAAAAATTGATGAAAGGATAATATGCCGAGAGCAAGTATTGGGCAAACTTCGCCCACCAAAAAGAAAAAGATATTTAAAGCCACAAAAGGCTTCCGCTGGGGACGAAAGTCAAAATTTAGGTTAGCTAAAGATGCTTATCGGCACGCCCAAGTTCATGCCTATACTGACCGGCGCCGAAAGAAACGTGATTTCCGACAGCTTTGGCAGCTTAGAATTAATGCTGCTGCTCGCCAAAACGGAATAACCTATTCTCGTTTAATCGACGGTTTAAACAAAGCAGAGATTAAGATAAATCGAAAAATGCTGTCTCAGCTAGCCCAAGAAAGACCAGAGAGTTTTACCGAGATAGTAAAGAAAATAAGCTAAGAAAAAATCCCTGGCTTTAATTAAGGCCGGGGGTTTTTGTTATACCAAAATTTTTTCAGCTTCTTAAACAATTCATCGGCCTTATCTTCTAAAATCCGGCCAGAAAAATAGATTAAATAAACAATGCCAATGGCACAGACGATCAAGAACATTCCTCGCCAAACGAAACTAAGTCCAATGGCGGCTGTCTTGCCTAAGCCCAAAGCACCAAATCCAATAGCTTGGAGAGTTTCCATGCTACCCAAGCCAGCCGGAAGCAAAAAAAGAAGACTTAATCCGGCAAAAGCGTTGCTGACCAATGAATAAGAAAATGAAACTTGACCAGTAATAAAAAAGAAAAGGCAAAAAATCTGAAGCCATACAAGCAAAGTCTTGACCACCGTTGCCCCTAGCACATGTCTTGATCGACTTTGTCGTAAATCAAAAAAGCTAACAATTTCCGCCTCTTCTTTTTCGAAGTTAGATCCCTTTTTTTCTTTAAGAAACTTTTCTAAACCGAATATGTGAAGAGCTGGTTTAACAATTCCTTTCTTTTGACGGATACGAATGAAAGCGTAGCTTGAAAAAGCAATTGCTCCAATTGGCACTAAAGATAGAGATAAAACTAGTTCCGGACTTTGAAATCCAATTAAGATCCAAAAGATAATCAAGCCAATTAGGATCAAAATGGCACTTATCAAAAAGTCGGCTAGTTTGTAAATAATTAGAGAATTAATCCCTCTCCGCCAGGGGACTCTCATGTCCATATTTAATAGATAAAGAACGATTGCCTCCCCGCCAATAAAAGCCATTGGGGTGACAAAGCTGACTGCCGTTCCAATAACCATAATTCGCCAAAGCTTATGCCAGGGCAAACGATATCCGATATGGCGTAGAGTTTCTTGCCACGACAAGGTCGCCATTCCTTGTATTCCTAAAGTCAAAACCACTAACAAAGCAAACTGCCAGGGCTTAATCATCCTGAGTGAGTCCACAATCTGGCTCCAGTCAACCTGACCACTAATGATCAGAAAAAAGAAAATACCGATGGTAAGCGTAACCAGGAAAAAAAGAATATTTTTAAACGACATAATTGACAAAGAAAACGCGCCAAAAGCATTGCCTTTGACGCATTTTCATAGAATTAAGCTTTGTAAACACGATAACCCGGACGAACCTTCTGTTCAACTTTCATTCCCACTTCTTGTTTCGCTTTAGCCTTGTCGATCTTTTTATGTTCCACTTCCATCGAACTAACATCTTGAGTAAAATCTGTTTCACCACCAACAAATCTGATCTGGTCGCCAACTTTCAGCGCTTTGCTTAGACCAATCACCGCCACCCCGATCTGATCGAAGTAATGAATGACTTGGCCGATTAAATTTTTGTCATCCAAATCTTCTTGAGGCATAAAATTAAAGATATTTTTAATAATTTAGACCTTTGATGGATCAATCCATCATTGATATTGTAACAAAATTAGCTCAATTTTCCAGTTCTTTTTGAAAGAATAGTACCCCCAGAAGGAATCGAACCCTCATCCCGGCCTCCGGAGGGCCGTGCTTTATCCGTTAAGCTATGGGGGCTAAAGAATGATGGGAAATTATATCTCCATCTTCTCAAAATAACCAAATTCATGGTAGTCTATTGTAATCCGGCTCAATGTTTTAATCAATTGCAGAAAATGAACCAACCATTAGATTGACTTGTTTTTTATGAATTTAACACCTAAAGAGGCTTCTCAAAAAATTGTCGCCATTCTAACTGCTCAATCCCAGATAACGCAGAATGATTTAGAGCGAGTCAAACATTTAATTGCTCAAGAATGCGGGCAACAACCGCCTACTTCTCAGATACTTTCAGTTTATCAAGAATTAATTAGAGAACAAAAGATTTCTCCTCGCCCCGAGCTAGCAAAGTTGCTGGTTACTCGACGAATTCGCTCTCTTTCTGGAGTCAGCGTTGTTTCGGTTTTGACCAAGCCTTACCCCTGTCCCGGAGAATGTCTTTACTGTCCTCGACAAGCAGGAGTACCGGTAAGTTATCTAGACAATGAACCTGCCGTCATGAGAGCCATTCGTTGCCAATATGACCCTTATCGGCAAGTAGCTAGCCGGATTCAGGCTTTAACTGAAACCGGCCACCCAACCGATAAGATAAAACTTATTGTTCTCGGTGGCACCTGGAGTTATTTGCCGTTAGATTACCAAGAACAGTTTATCCAAAAATGTTTTGAAGCCGCCAATCAAGAACCAAGTTCTGATTTAAACCAAACTCACCAAATAAATGCTCGGACAGAGCATCGAATTATTGGTCTTAGTTTAGAAACTCGCCCNNGCCGACTATATCAATCCTGAAGAAGTCCAGAGAATGAGAAGATTGGGAACAACTAAAGTTGAAATTGGGGCTCAATGCCTAGATGATCGAATTTTATCCATTAATCGACGAGGCCATGGAGTTTTAGCTATCGCCCAAGCAACTAAATGGCTGAAAGAGGCCGGATTTAAGGTAGGTTATCATCTAATGTTAAATCTACCCGGAGCTAACATTGCTCAAGAAAAAGCCGCCGCCCAACTTTTATTTTCGGACCAACGATTCCGTCCCGATTTTCTTAAAATTTACCCGACGGCCATTCTGCCCGAAGCCCCGCTCTATCAATGGTGGCGAGAGGGTCGCTATCACCCCTATTCCGATCGCCAGTTGATTGACCTGCTCAAGTTTGTCAAACGACAAGTTCCAACCTATTGTCGTATTCAGCGAGTGATTCGAGACATTCCCTCAATCAATGTCCCCGTAGGGCCAGTAAAAACCACCAACCTGAGAGAGATTGTTCTCCGAGAGATGAAAGAAGAAAACCAACCCTGTCAATGTATTCGTTGCCGAGAAATAAGAGACTATCAGTTGACTGAACCACTAATAATGTTTCGAGAAGACTATATGTCCGCCCAGGGAAAAGAAATTTTCCTCTCTTTTGAAGATCAAAAACGAAAACATTTAGCAGCTTTACTGCGCTTAAGAATCCCAGCTAGTTTTTTATCTGGTCAAAAACATTTCTGGCCGATCCTTGAAAAAGCCGCCATTATCCGAGAAGTCCATGCCTATGGACAGCAGCTTCCTCTAGGACAGAAAGATGATTCAGCCACCCAGCATCATGGCCTGGGACAAAAGTTAATCGCTCAAGCAGAGAAAATTGTACGCCATGAATTTGGTGGTCAAATTGAAAAGATGGCTATTACGGCTGGCGTCGGAACTAGAGAATACTATCAGCGTCTTGGTTATCAGTTAGAGGATTATTATATGATCAAGCCTTTAAGCTAGCTAGCTCTTTTCGTACGACGGCTCGATCGTCCCAAGGAATCTTTCGCCCGTTCTGCCAACACATTAAGTTTTCTGATCCTTTACCGGTAATGACTACCGCATCTTTTGGTTTTGCTAATTGAAGAGCTTTCTGAATTGCCATCCGGCGATCCGCTATGATTAGTAGTTGTCCGGAAAAATCTTTTGGAATTCCAGATCGAACCTGTTCGATAATTTGCATAGGATCTTCGTCGTAAGGATCCTCGTTCGTCAGAATAACGACCTGAGCATATTTAGCTGCTAGCTGACCAAAGACGGGACGCTTCCATTTATCTCTTCCACCGCCACAGGCCCCTAAGACCACCAAGAGGCGTCCTTCAATATTATGCTCCACTGTTTGATAAACAAACTCTAATGATTTGGGAGTATGCGCATAATCAACGATCACTCGAAAAGGATCATCGAGCACCGTTTCCATTCGCCCCGGGATACCTTTAGTGCAGCTTAAGATTTGAGCTGATTTTGGTAGAGATACCCCCTGCGACCAGGCTACAGCTACGGCTGCTAAACCATTAAAAACATTAAATTCTCCCCAGAGAGGCCATTCAACTAATTGACCATTAAAAACAAACCGACCACCCTTGGTTGATAGAGACATTTCCTCCAGATAGATACCTTGATCGACTGAGTTATTCGATTTCCGACCAAACCCGATTCGTCGGTCGCTCTTGAAACTTAAAAAGTAAGGAGCTTGGGGGTCGTTAACATTTGCAATTATTGTACGATTATTCTTTCGACTTTTAGCCAGTTGAGCAAAAAGTCTGCCTTTAGTTTGACGATAATTATCAAAACTACCATGTCGCTCAATATGTTCCGGCGAAAGACAGGTAAAAACCAGCGCATCGAAGTCAATAAATTTATGACGATGCTGACTGATACCTTCGGAGGTGACTTCTATGACCGCATACTGGCATTGAGCTTGTTTGGCTTGGTATAGGAAGCGTTGCATCGCCCCCCGCCCCGGCATAGTCATCTTAAGTCTATTTTCCTCGACTTGATCAGCAACCTGAAAACGAATCGAAGAAGCCGAAGCTACTCGATAACCGTTTTCTCTTAAGATGTAAGCCGTTAATTCAACTACCGTCGATTTACCACTAGTTCCAGTTACTCCAATAACTTTTAACTCCCGAGAGGGGAAACAATAACGGATTGCTCCTCCGAAAGACCAAAGCCAGTGATAAAAACTAATCAATGTTTTAGGTGTTAAACTGCGAATTAAAGATTTAATTTTATTTAAAGTTTTCATTTTCTATTCTTTATGATAGAATCAAGTCGCATTACTTTCAAATTATGCCTAATACTAAATCTGCAAAAAAGTCTTTACGACAAGATCAAAGACGACGTCAGGAGAACTCGATAAAAAAGAGAAATCTCCGAGAATTGCTGAAAAAGATTAAAAAAATGATCAAGGACAATCAGGCTGCAGAGGCTCAAAAGCTTCTGCCGGACTACGATCGAGCTGTTGATAAAGCCGCCAAAACAAATGTGATTAAAAAGAACACAGCCGCTCGTAAAAAGTCTGGCATTCGCCGTCTGTTTAAGGGTTAATCAATTCTAGCAATGAACAGATCAAAGCCGGTCCGGAAATCAATCCGGCCGGTTTTTATTTGATAATCAAGCCGAAAGAGCTGCTGATAAATATCAGCTAACTGCTGTCGATCTGACTGTTCAGCTTGAGCATAAATCTGGCCGAAGACGAATGGAGGAACTCCGGCTGCTCGCCGAATCTGATAATAATCAGATCCACGCTCCAACAAATCACGTACTATTAATAACTGGCGAAACTGATAAACAATTACCGGCAATAAGCGCTCTGGGCGACCACCTTGATAAAAGAAGCGATGGACTAAACTAAGAGCTTGCTTTTTCGCCCCTCGGGCAATTGCTCCAGTCAATTGAAAGATATTAACTTCTTGAAAAGTCTGATCCTGATACTGCAATTGGCTGATTGCTTCAGGTTGACCATTCATGGCCGCTAATCGTCTGATCGCTTCTTGACCACGTTGCCAATCAGCCCCGACGTAATCGACCAACTCTCCGAAAAGCGATTCCGGGAGATCCATCTGATGTTCTTTAATTGTTTTGGCTAACCAAATTCGAGTTTGGTTTTTACTTGGCTTAACAAATTCTTGAACTTGACCGGCAACTTTTATCCGATCAACCAATTCTCGATCATCCTTTTTAGTCCGTTCAACTATCGACCAGGCCACGACCACTTCTTGACCTTGATTGAGCCGATCAATTTGCTTTTTAAAATTCTTCTTAAAGTCTTCCCCCTGGAAAAGATTCTCAATGATGGTCAGTCGATGCTCAACAAACATTGATGGTTGTTGTATCTGTTGCCAAAAATCAGCAAAACTCGCCTCTTGAGCGTCAAAGCGCGCTAAATTAAAACCCCGATGCTTCTGACGATATCGTTCGACGATCTCGTTTAGCTTCTCTTTGATTAAGTAGCGATTAGAGCCGTAAAGTAGAATAATCATGGTTGACACTGGGGACAGTAATAAGTTGAGCGACTGCCGATCATTTTCCGGACAATCTCTCCTTGGCAACGAGGACAGGGCTGCCCCTTCCGTCCATAAACCTGAAGATAATTCGCATATTCTCCTTTTTGGTCTTCAATATCACGATATTCCAGTAGACTTGTCCCTTTTTTAATAATAGCCTTTTTAAACATTTTTTGGAGACCTTGAAAGATTTTTTTTCGTTCATTAGACGATAGATCGCCCGCTGGTCTTTCGGGGTTTACTTGGGCTAACCAGAGAACCTCACTTGCATAAATATTACCCACTCCGACAATAAAACGCTGGTCCATTAGCCAGCTTTTTATCCGCTGACGCCGGCCCTCAATCAATTGGTTGAATTCCGCAAAAGACATCTTGAGTGGCTCTAGACCTAACTGTCGCAACCAAGGAATTTGAGCAATGTCATCCACTGACCAGTATTCGAGACGAGAAAATTTACGCTGGTCCGACCAAGCCAAAAATGTTTTATCACTAAAGCTTAAACTTAAATGAACTGATTTTTCTTTGATGAAATCATCGTCAGGTTTTGATTCTAGAAATAAAAAATGGCCGGTCATCTTCGGATGTGCCAACCAAAATCCTTTTGGTTGAAGATGAAAAATAATTATTTTCCCGCGGCGCTCGATATTAGTAATCTGTTGACCGATTAATGACTCCTTAAAAAGACGAAAAGACGGATGATGAATCAACTTTTTCTCATCCGCCCATAAATCAGTAATTTGTTTTCCTTTGACTCGGGAAAGTAACCCCCGAACCATTGTTTCAACCTCCGGAAGCTCAGGCATTGGCCGGCTTGCGGAAAGGAGCTCGGGCTCGCTCGACGATCTCGTCCGGGGTGAAATGAGCCTTGATCAGATAATCATCGGCTCCCAGGTCAAAGCCTTTTTCAATATCTTCGCGCTGGCCCAGATTAGATAGAATAATGACCGGAATAGCACTTGTCTCCGGCTCTTCTTTAATTTTTTCTAAAATTNNAATTTCAAAACCATCCATTCCCGGTAGAATCAAATCAAGCAAAATCAAGTCTGGCCTTTCCTGCTGAGCCATTTCTAGTCCTTCTTCACCATTGACCGCCTTAATCACGTCAAAACCTTCCTCAATTAGCTTTTTAGCCATTAATTCATTAAGGAAGACGTCGTCTTCGATAATCAATATTTTTTTAGAAGAATTGACCATTTTAAAATATTTATCTTGACTCTTGAATAATCTTATTTATTTTATCCAGTGTCTCTTGAAGACTAAATTCGGTTTTAGTAATCCAATCAACTGCTCCCAACCGCCGGGCCTGACTGATCTCAGCCGGTGCTCCAGAGTTGGAAATAACCACTACCGGAATGTCTTTAGTCTCATCTAGAGCCTGTTTTCTTTTTAATAGTTCCAACCCATCAACATTAGGCAGGATAATGTCAAGCAAAACCAAATCTGGTTTATCAGATCGCAGGATTTTTAATCCTTCTTCGCCATCTTGAGCTGTCTGAACTTGATAGCCGGCATCTGATATCTTTCGGCTGAGTAAACTCAGAATTTCTTGATCATCCTCGATAATTAGGATCTTTTTCATAAGCTAATGTAATTATAACAAGGAAAATTTGCTTTGCAAATTGATTAATAAGGGATTTTAAAGTAGAAAGTAGTCCCTTGATTTTCCTTAGACTTAAACCAGATTTGTCCTTGATGAGCTTCAATAATATTCCGAGTAATAAAAAGTCCTAAACCGGTTCCTTCAGTCTCTTGATTGATGGCATTACCGGCTCGAAAGAAGCGCTGGAAAACCCGAGGCTGTTGAGCTCGAGGAATGCCGATCCCCTGATCCTCAACAGAAACTAAAACATGACCGTTTTCTTCCGCAATCGAAACGATAACCTGACCTCCTTCTTTGGAATATTTAACTGCATTGTCAATCAGATTTTGGATGGCCAAAGAAAGCTTTTCCTGATCTGCTTTAATTAGAGGCAATTTTTTTGGCCCCGGTTTAAAACTGATCTTTATTTTCTTTCGACTAGCCGTCGTTTCGACGGTGGTAATTGATCTCTTAACCATTTCTCTCAAATCAGTCTCTTCCAATTCGTACAGAAAACGTCCCTCCTCAATTCGCGAAACATTAAGCAAGTCGTTTACTAGATTAATCATTCGCTGGTTACTCCAGTAGGTCTTTTTCATTAGAGTTTTTTGCCCGTTGTTTAGCTCTCCTTCATCGCCATCAAGTAACATCTTTAGACTCCATTTAATGGCTGAAAGAGGAGTCCGTAATTGGTGAGCAGCAATTGAAACAAATTCTGTTTTCATTCGTTGAACCAATTTTTCTCGAGAAACATCATGGAAGACAACTAAATAATCTTGCCCTTCTTCCGAGCTAGGCATCGGTACTGTTGACACCTCATAAAATATACCCTCCTTGGGCTCAAAACCGGCTCTCTTAACGACTTTTAATTGGTGCCCATCAAGAATATGGTCCAGGGCTGGACTTAATTTTGAATTATTGCCTAATTCCAGCAGTGGTCGCCCCTGATCTGAACCCTGAAGGCCAAATACTTCTCGCGCTCGAGTATTAATCATCTGAATTAAACCTCGATAATCAACCACAAGCAAAGCATCTACAAAATTATTAATAATCGTCATTGTCTTTTCTCGTTCAGCCTCCGCCCGCTGACGTGCCTCTTCAGTATCTTCAAGAATATTTAAAAGAGCCTCAGTTGTTTCCTTCATTTGAGACGCCTCTTGGTCCTCTTCTGGTTCCTGACCAGACTCCAGCCGTTCTTTCAACCGTTGATTCAGGTCTCTGATCTGACGATCTTTTTCCCTTAGCTTTTGAATATTTCGAGTTCGCATCGAGTTTTGCTCCTGACGCAGACGAGCAAATTGATAACCTTCCTCTTTTAATTTTTCTTTCAGGGCTTGATTAATGCGACGAAGCTGATCAGAAGTCCAATTGGCTTGTTCTTGAAAATGGTTAACCACAAATTGAACCATAAAAATCACAAGGCCCGAAAATAACAACAAAAGCCCCTCAGTTGACGACTCGCCCGGGCAAGGACTTGATCCATAATCGAATAAAAATCGGCAGCTACTGTTTAAAAAAATTAAAATAGCTAGAGCAATCCAAATTAAGCCGTAAAAGAAATTTTGATAGATATTATCCCCTCGAAAGAAAGGAGCAACTAAAATAATGTAAAAGATATAAAAAATAGTCGCCAAGTAAGGAAGTGGGGCTTGATAGGCCGCAGCAATAGGCCCAAAGAGATAGAAAAACAACCAAATCGTTAAAACCTCTAAAACAAAAACACCTGACAAAATGTGCTGAATTTGATCGAGCGTTAAAGATTCGGTTCGATGAGCAAAACGAGCGACAATTAAAAATAAGGAAAATGAAAAAAAGATGAATCCGGCACAAAGAGCAATTAAAAATCGAGCTTCAGTTTTCCACCCAATCACAACTAAAACAACTAAGACAACCAATAAAACCGGAATGAATAATTGCCTTAGTTTAGCCTGTCGCTGAACGCCCTTCAGAAGTATTCTTTTCTCCGCTTGAGCAGAAAGCTCACTTTCCATGTCCATCTTTTCTTAATTTAGCCAACTCTGTTTCTTTTTGAACCAGCTCGTCTTTTAATTGAACCATCTTTAATTCCCGGCCAACAACCATCCGCCGAAATCTCTCTAATTCTTCGATTCGTCGTCGTAAGGCATCTGTCTTCAGGCGATTCTCTTGACGCAATAGCTCAGCTTGTTCCTGCAACTCTCTTGTTTTGGCTCTAATTCTAATTTCAAGCACTACGGCCGTTTCCTCAAGTTCCCGTCTCTGAAGATATGTTTTATATAAAAACTTCTGGGTCCGGATGCTATTCCAAATCAGAAAAGCCGCTCCGGCCACTGAAAGAATAATCATGAATAAAAAGATTAACAAAGCCGAGGGGTCTATCTGAAAAATTACTAAATGACAAATATAAAAATAGATTAATCCAGTAAAACCCACTAAAGTCGGAGCCAGCGAATCGGCAACTGGAAAAAAATTAGCTTGAATGAAATTAATTAACAAAAGGGCAAAAACAAGATAAGGTAATAAAATTAAAATCCAATCAGCCGGAGAAAGAAAAACTAAATAAAAAAATATCCCAGCCATGAGCAAATTGTTAGTCCAAAGGACTAATCGTTCAAAGCCCGGACGATAAGCTAAAGGAAAATTAATCACCAGCCAGGCCGCCCAGAACAGAAGCAGATTTCCGAAGCTAATCAGCGGTGAAAAATTCAAGACATCCAAATAAGTTCCAAGTAAAAAACAAGTAACGAGCGCTCCAATGTAGATAAAAAAGAAATTAACGAAAGAAAATTTTTCTTTGCCCAAAAATTTCTGAAACTCTCTGTCTTTAATTAATTCCGAATTAAAAATATTTATCATATTGTTTTCAACTCTTGAGCCAGATTCCCTAAACCCAAATGATCTAGCAAGACAGCGGCCTCTGTTGCATTATAGCCTTTTATCCGATATTTTTCTAATTTTCGGTCAAAAGGAACATCGGGCCTAATTCGACCTAAATCGCGACTCATAAAAGCCTGCTCGCGATAATCTGTTAATTTATCCTTTAAGCTAAGCGGGAGGTCATCGAGGTGCCGATAAATATTTTCCAAAGACCCAAATCGCTTGATTAGATCTCGGCCAATTTTATCACCAATGCCTGGAACGCCCGGAATATTATCTGATGGATCACCTTTAAGACCCTTGAGCTCAATTAACTGCTCCGGCGTCAGCCCTTGATATCTGTCTCGTACCTCAGCCAGTCCGAAAACCCGATACTGTCCCACTCCTTGTTGGAGTAAAGCCACTTTAGTTTGATTGTCGACTAACTGTAATAAGTCAGTGTCGCCGCTGACTATTAATTTATTAGCTGATTGATCGACTCCCCGAACTAAAGACCCGATTAAATCATCAGCTTCAAATCCAACCGCTTCTAAAACAGAAAGTCCCATTGCTGTTAAGACCTGTTTCACTAAGGGGATCTGCTGATATAACTCATCCGGAGCCTTAACTCGATTGGCTTTATAATCTGGAAAAACTTGATGGCGAAAGGTCGACCCAGGAGAATCAAAAGCGATCGCTAAGTGTGTTGGCTGATACTCTCGAATAATTTTAAATAATACTCGCAAAAATCCGTAGACAGCTCCGATTGGCTCTTTTCTCTTATTTGCTAGAGGCGGCAAGGCGTGAAAAGCTCGATGAATAATCGCATTGCCATCAATTACCGCCAAACTAGTTTGGCCAAAATTAAGATTAAGACGATTCTCCATCAAGAAAACTTTTTATTTTTGATAAACGATTTGGATCGCCTTGAATACTAATATTGCGTCGTTTTTGATCCTGAAATTCTAAATTAATTATTAAACCTGGTGGGCGAAACTTACCCAATCTTTCGCTCCATTCAATAACTACAAAATTCTCCGGAAGGCTAATGATTTCATTAAATCCAATTTGATGAAGTGATTGTCGGTTATTAAAATTTAATCGGTAAAGATCAAAATGATAAAAATTTTTAAAAAAAGAATGATTAATCGGATATCGACGAGACAAAATAAAGGTCGGACTGGTAATCGGGTCAGTTATCCGAAGGCCTCGAGCTATTCCTCGTACTAGCGTGGTCTTGCCTCCGCCCAAATCACCTTCCATATTCAAAATTAAAGCCTGACCGCTGACTGGTGGCAAAACAAGACAGGCTTCCGCTATTTTTTGACCTAACTTTTCGGTTTCTTCGGGGCTTTGAGTGGTTAAAAACATAAATTTTGATTGACGATCAGTCGAAAATGAGATAAATTAACAAAACAAGAGAAATGGATTCACGTCAACTTTCAGAATTTAAACGACTGGTTGAAAACAGCCGAGAAATCGCCTTGGTTCCCTCATTGGAGACCAAAGGCGAAGCTTTAATTTCTGCATTAGCTCTTCTCTTTAGTTTAGATAATTTAAATCGAAAAACAAGCTTACTCCTGGAGGCGTTACCGCCCTCCTTGGTCGGACTAGAAGCAACTCAATCCTGGCGAGATAAACCGACTATCATCATTAATCGTCCCTCATCGGAAAACATCTCTCAAATTAGATACGACAAGAATAATGGACGAGTTTACCTTCATCTGAATGCTCATAATGGATTAATCCGAAATGAAGACGTGATGATGTCTTTTGAGCCGTTTAAGAATGAACCAGATCTATTTATTTGTCTTGGTTTTACTAGTAGTAGTCAGATTAATCATCCTCAGTTTCAAAAACGGTCTGATCGAGCCGCGGTTGTGAATATTGATAATCACAGTGAAAACGAAGATTTTGGACAACTTAATTTCCGAGAGCCCAATAAACCTTTAGCTGAATTAACCGCTAATGCCATTAAAGCTGTTGATGAAAAATTAATCAATCAGCAGGTAAGCGCCTATTTATTAAAAGGATTAAAACTTTATACTCCTTTGTCTGAATTTTCTCATCGTTCCTATCAATGGATTGCCCAATTAGTTAATCAGAACGCTCTCTCTTACGTCCCTAATCCGTGTACCAGTGAAGACATCAATCAGCTTTCATTGCTTGAAAAAGCAATCCGATCTTTAGAATTTTATCCAGCCAAGAATTTAGCTATTTTAAGTCTGCCTTACTTTGAAAATCAAGATATTTCAGCTGATGATATAATTTTTTTAATTGAAGAGCTAAAATCAAAACTGCTTGATCTAAAAAACCTAATAACTCTTTGGCAGCCAGAAAGGACTCTGATTCAGGGTATTATCTATCTAGATGAAAAAAGCCGATTGCAACAATTATCTCACCTTTATCCCGGCCAGTATCAAGAAAGCCGAGGATTGTTTACCGTCAATCAATCCGATTTAGAAACAACCAAAAGACAGATTGTTAATTATCTTNNTCTTCTTTCTTTATAATGGATGATCGGTTTATTGAACGCAACGTTAAGATTGACCCTGAAGTTTCAAGTGAAGCTTTGTCGCGTTTGCGTAATATTCGAGACTTGAAAAGACTGATCAGTTATAACTCTGAAGAAAGTACCTCTCGATTAGTAGATATTATTATGGGTGGAGCGATTGTTCTTCGAGCTTCTGATGTCCATTTTGAACCAGAAGTTGAAGAGGCGCGCTTAAGATTAAGAATTGATGGAGTTCTGCAAACAGTCGATTCTTTACCGAGAAAAACTTACCAACAAATTGTATCTCGGATTAAATTCCTGGCCGGATTAAAGCTGAACATTACCAAAAAAGCTCAAGATGGTCGGTTTGGTATTGATTTTGAAAAAGAGGGAAGAGAAATTGAAATTAGAACTTCATCCCTTCCCTCCAGTTATGGTGAAACTATCGTTATGCGAATTCTGGATCCAGTAGCCTTACTGGACATTGAAAGTCTAGGGCTTCGGCCAGATCTCCATCGAGATATATTGAAAGAATTAAAAAAACCGAACGGGATGATTTTCCTGACCGGTCCAACCGGTTCGGGAAAAACAACCACTTTGTATGCCTTTCTAAAAAGCATTAATAGTCCTGAGGTTAAAATTGTTACTATTGAAGATCCGATCGAATATCAACTTGAAGGAGTTTCTCAAACACAAGTTAATCCTCGACAAGGATACGACTTTGCTAAAGGATTATCCGCAATTGTTAGGCAAGATCCTGACGTAATCCTAGTCGGAGAGATTAGAGACTATGAAACAGCTCATATTGCCCTACAGGCAGCCATGACGGGCCATCTTGTTTTCAGCACAGTTCACACTAATGATGCCGCTGGCACAATTGCTCGCCTTGAAGCTTTAGGTGAAAAATCTCACAATATTGCACCGGCCTTGAATGTAGCCATTGCACAACGATTAATTCGAAGAGTCTGCCCGGAATGTGGAGAATTAAAAAAGCCGACCCCCTTAGACTTTAAAGAAATAAAAGAGGGATTAGCTTCATTGCCTCCAACTGTTGAGGTTCCGCCATTCAATGACAAAACGAAGATCTACTATGCTAACCCCGAAGGATGCCATCATTGTAATTTTACCGGATATCGAGGCCGAATTGGTGTTTTTGAAGCTTTCTTCGTTGATGATCAGATGGAAGAAATGATTCAAGAGTCGCCCAGTATTCCGGCTTTAAGAAGAAAAGCTATTGAAAAGGGTATGGTCCCCATGTATTATGACGGATTGATCCGTGTGCTCAACCAAACCTCGACCTTGGAGGAGATTCATCGAGTAACTACCAAGGTTCAGGCCAATGAAGAAAGTTAGTTTTCTAGTCTTAACTTTATTGTTATTAGCTCAGCCCACTTCAGCCTTGATAATTGTCGAGGTCCAGATTGCTGGTGACCAATCTGATCATGATTATGTTAAGATATATAATAGTCAGGATCGAGAAATTGAAGTCAATAGTTACCGATTGCGGAAAAAGAGTGCCAGCGGAAAAGATTATTCCCTTCGTCTTTTTCCCCAAGGAACAGTTATTCCGGCTCAGAGCTACCTGACTTGGGCTAATTCAAGAGAAGGATTCGCTGATAATATTCAGGCTGATCTTTCCAGTACAGCCACTCTCGCCATTAATAACAGCGTTGCCTTAATTAACTCAGATGGTCAAATAGTGAGCGCAGTCGCCTGGGGCCAGGGACAGGATCAATATCAAGAAGGATACTCACGGTTACCTAATCCAGAAGCTCATCAGTTAATTAAAAGAAAAAATGTCGATGGAGTTTACCAAGCTAGTCAATCTAATTTTGACGACTTCTATTTAACCGAACTGACGATTTCCAATTCACTCCTCTCATTCGAAGAATCTACACCCTTACGTCGGCAATCCGCTCCTTGGTTAAACTTGATTCTGCTGGCTGTTGCGATAAGCTTGGTTCTTGTAAAGATTTTCAACATTTATTATCAAAAGAAAATAATATCATGAGTGGTCATTCTCACTGGTCAACTATTAAACACCGTAAAGAAACCCAGGATAAAAAACGAGGGGCTATTTTCTCGAGCATGGCTCGAATATTGTCAGTCGCGGCTCGAGAAGGGGGAGCCGATCCAGAGACTAACTTTGAGCTCCGTAGCGCTATCGAAAAAGCACGCTCTGTTAATATGCCAAACAAAAATATTGAGCGGGCTATTGAAAGAGGAGCCGGTCTAGGAGCCGACCGAGAAGAGTGGTTCAAAGTTAATTACGAAGCCTTTGGACCAGGGCAGACTGCTCTTTTAATTGAAGGAATAACTAATAATAAAAACCGAACTTTAGAAGAAGTTCGAGGAATCTTAAATAAATATGGGGGTAAGATGTCCGAGCTAGGCTCAGTTCGGTGGCTTTTCACACAAGTCGGACAAATTACTATTGCCGGATCGTCTGAAGACAAGTCTGGCCTTGAAATGAAAGCGATTGAAGCTGGAGCCGATGATTTAGAATGGGATGAAGACGACTTAATTGTCTACGTTAAGCCAGATGAATTAGAAAAAAATAAAAAAGAATTAACCGACAAAGGCATTAATATTAAAGAATACTCTCTCGCCTGGAAGCCTCAGAAAAACATTGATTTGGATGATACTAATCAGGAAAAATTAACTCGTTTGCTTGAAGCGCTCAGTGAACATGATGATATTCAAGAAGTTTATCTTAATGCTGAGTTATGATCATTCTTGGCATCGACCCCGGAACGGCTGAAACCGGGTACGGCTTNNACTTGATTGCGGAGTTATTAGGACCGATTCCGACCGAGAAGATCCCTATCGCCTGCTGATGATGGAAAAAGAGATGCGTCGCATTATTCGCCAACATCAACCCGATTTATTGACTATCGAAAGCATCTTTTTCTTTCAGAATAGAAGCTCCGCTTTGGCAGTTAGTCAAATGAAAGGAGTGGTTCTATTAGCCGCCGAAAAGCATAAATTACCTATTTATGAATTTAGTCCGCTAGAAATCAAGCTCGCAGTTACCGGTTGGGGACGAGCCGGCAAAGAAGACGTTCAGGTAGCGGTGCAACAACTTTTTGCGCTTAAAGATAATAATTATTCTAATCATGCTACTGATGCCTTGGGCTCAGCCGCTTGTTACTTAATTAAAAATAAATTGCTCCAACCGATTAAATGGCATGATAAAAAATGAATCAAAGTCTAAAAAAGAAAAACTTATTCTGGAAGATATTCTTCGGTTTAACCCAAACCCTCTTTATCCTTTTTTTAGTTGGAGTTGTTTTAGCTTTAACTCTATTTCTTTATTATACTCATGATTTTCCACGCCCAGATAAATTCGTTCGAACAACTGCCGCTCAGCCCACTCGAATTTATGATGCTGATGGAGAGATCTTGCTCTACAATATTTTCGGTGAAGAAAATAGATTGGTTGTCCCTTTAAATGAAATATCTATTTTTGCCCGACAAGCCGTTGTAGCCCTAGAAGATGCTCGATTCTACGAACATCGAGGAGTTGATTTACGAGGAATAGTTCGCGCTATTTTAACTGATCTAAAACTCCGCCGTTCGGCTGAAGGAGCCTCGACCATCTCTCAACAGTTAATTCGATCTCATTTTTTAACGACTGAAAAAACAGCTGAGAGAAAAATTAAAGAAATAATTTTAACTTTAGAATTAGAACGTCAATATTCAAAAGATGAAATATTAGAATGGTATTTAAATCAAGTGCCATTTGGCTCTAATTTCTATGGCATAGAATCAGCTAGTCAAGGATTTTTTAACAACCCAGCCAGTCAATTAACCCTCGGCGAATCAGCAACCATAATTTCTCTAATCCAAGCCCCAAGCGCTCTCTCACCTTATTCAGGAGACGTAGATCGATTGATCAATCGCCAACAGTATACTCTAAGCCGAATGAAGATTTTAGGAAATATTTCCGCGGAAGAAATGACTGAAGCTTTATCAGAAGAGATAAATTTTAACCGAATTATTCATTCCCTGAAAGCCCCTCATTTTACTTTACAAGTTCTACAACAACTAGAAAACATGTATGGACGAAGTCGATTAGAGAGAGACGATCTGAAGGTTTATACAACTCTCAATTGGGATCTCCAGCAAAAAGCTGAAGAAATTATTCGAACTAAAGTTGAAGATTATGAGGTTTTTCGAATATATAACGGATCATTAGTTGCTATCGATCCTCAAAACGGAGCTGTTTTGGCACTCGTAGGTTCAAAAGATTATTTCGCCCCTTCTTATCCCGAAGAATGTGATTCCAATTGTCTTTTTCAACCTCAATTTAATGTCGCTCTCTCCGGCGAAAGACATCCGGGTTCAGCCTTAAAGCCGTTTATTTACGCAACAGCTTTCGAAAAGGGGTCGACTCCTGATGATATTGTAATTGATGAACCAACAAACTTTGGTCTCTGGGGTGATTCTTATTATATTCCCCGAAATTATGATGGGTTTTTTCGAGGAGCAGTAACTCTGCGAAGTTCTTTAGCTCAGTCACTTAACATCCCCTCGGTTAAAGTTTTTCTTGAACAAGCTGGAATAGAAGATAGTTTAAAGTTTTTAAAAGAAGCTGGAATTAATAGCTATCTCCCAGCTGTTCCTTCACTGGTCTTAGGCGGTGGTGGAGTAAAACTATTCGAACTGGTAACTGCTTATGGCTGTTTTGCAACCGAAGGGCTAAAAGTTAATCCTTATTTAATTAGCCGGATTGAAGACAACCAAGGACGAGTAATTTATCAAAATGATAGTCTGATTAGCCAGAGAATTATCAGTCGACAGACAGCCGAAGAAATAAATAGTATTTTATCTGATGAAGATGCTCGCGCTCCAATGTTTGGATATAACTCAAACCTTTACCTTCCGAAATATCCAGAAGTATCTGTTAAAACCGGAACTAATCAAGATTATAAAGATTTTTGGGCTATTGGTTATAACCAAAAAATTGTTACCGGCGTTTGGCTCGGTAACAATAATGAGCAACCGATGGTCCAGCGTCCATCAGTCAGCACAGCCGGTGCTATCTGGAAGGAATTTATGAATTACGCACTCGACTCAATTAATTAAAATTAATTTGAGCGAATAGGCATTAAGACATACAAGTAGCTTTGATCGTCTCCAGACGTAATTAAAGCCGCTTTATCGGCATCAGTTAGACTAAGCTGAACATCAGAACCACTCATATTGAGTAAAGCATCAGAAAGAAAACGTCCGTTAAAAGCAACCTCAACTTCACCCCCTTCAATTTCAGCTACAATAGAAGATTTAAACTCACCGACTCGAGAACTGCGAGCTTCAATTCTTAACCGACCTTCTTCGGATTGCGTTGAGAGTCTTACTTCATAAGTCTGATCCGAAAGAAGACTAGCCGCTTTTATCTTACCTATAAATTCATGACGGTCGACTCTAATGCTAACCGGAGGCTTTTGAGGAATTACATCTTGATAACGAGGATAAGTTCCTTCAATCAACCGAGAAACCATTTCTACATCAAGATTTAAAGGTGACTCGCCTAAGCTAATACCGAATTTAATCTGATTATCATCGCCAGTTATTTCAATTAAGTTATCAGACTCTGAGACAACACCAATTAGATGACTGGCAGCTTTAGCTGGCAAAATCATCTCCCGTTCTTTTTTAACTTTTTCAGAGAGGGGGATATTTTTCTGAGCCAGACGATAACTATCGGTAGCAGCAATAGTTAACTGATCACCAGCTATTCTTAAGTAGACACCTGAAATTTCCGGTCGAGACTGAGAAGTCGAAGCACAATCGACTACCTGAGACAATGCCTGACTTAAAACAGAACCGTTAATTTTAATAGAGAAGTCTTCGTTTGGTTGAGGAATAACTGGAAAATCTTCAGAATTTAATATTTGAAGCGAAGTTTCATTTTCATCATCCTTGATAACTAAAGTATTTTTTACCAAATCCAAGGAAACTTTATCGCCATTCATTAATCTACCAAGTGCAGAAATAATTCGAGCCGGAATAACTACCTGTCCAGCCTTTAATATTTTAGCCAGAACTGAAACTTTTATCCCAACCTCCAAATCAGTAGCTAAAAAGTGAACTGCATTATCATCGGCCTTGATCATCACTCCTTCAAGAATCGGTAAGCTTGCACTTTTGATTGCTGTTCGTCCAACGATTGCAATAGCCTGATTTAATTTTTCCCGCAAAACTTCGATCTTCATAATGATAATAATTTAATTATATAAATAAATAGTTGTTGTTAAGATGAAACATTTCGGGGAAAAAAGAAATAATTTCTTTCTGGTAAAGAGTTTAAAAGAATTATAATTGGGGAGATGAATGTGGAAAAGAGAAGGAGAAAATCTGGTCTAAAAAAGTTAAAATAAATAATTGGTTATTTATACTCTTATTGTACCATATTTAATCACTAGTTATTCAGATTCATTCCCCATAAATTCTCTGTCTAATCATGCTTATTTCGTCAGTTAACCTTCCATCCTTCGAAACTTCTTCTTCGATTTTATTACAAGCATAAATAACAGTTGTATGATCTCGTCCGCCGAATAAATTACCAATACTTAAATAAGATTTCTTTAAATCTTTTCGCAATAAATACATTGCAATTTGACGAGGAAAAGCAATATCTTTTTTACGTGTTTCGGAGGTTAATTCTTTTAAATCAAGGTCATAAAAAGCGGCTACGCTACTAATTATTTTTTGAGGTGAGGCAGTTTTAGTTTGAGTCCGGGTTAAATCACGTAAAACCTTTCGAGCTGATTCGAGATTTAACTTCTTTTTTTTCATATTCTGGTGAGCGATTAGTCTTCTTAAAGCACCTTCGAGTTCTCGGACATTATTTTGAATATTAGTAGCGATATAATCTAGTGCTTCTGGATCAACGTCAGCTTTCCATTCCTTAATTTTAGTTTCTAGAATCGCTCGTCGACTCTCGTAATCCGGTCGACTGATGTCCACAACCATACCTCCCTCAAATCTTGATCGAAGTCTTTTTTCTAAAGCTGGAATAGCACTTGGTAATCGATCTGAAGAGAGAATTATTTGACTATTTTTTTCATAAAGAGCGTTAAAAACATGAAAGAACTCTTCTTGAGTTTTTTCTTTACCGGCGACAAATTGAATATCGTCAACGATTAAAACATCTAATCGTTGAAATTCTTTTTTTAAAGACTCAATACTCCGTTCATAAATACTACTTACAATTTGTGAAACTAGCTTATCTGCAGAAATATATTTAATTTTTATTTCATCTTCTTCGTCGAGCTTATTGCCGATAGCCTGCAATAAATGAGTTTTACCTAAACCCACCCCACCGTAAATAAAAAGAGGATTATAAGCTCGTCCAGGTTCTTGGACAACAGCTTCTGCGGCAGCAAAAGCCATTTCATTAAACGAGGCTACGATAAAATCCTTAAAAGTATATCGATTATTTAATCCTGTTCGAGGATTAAGCTGGAATTCTTCAAATTGAATTTGTTTTGTTTCTGGTGCAACCGGCGGACGAGATTCAATATTTGTCTTTTGTTGTTTTGAGACAACGTATTTGATTTTTTTAATCTCAGAACAAACCTCATTTAATGCCTTCAAGATATCTTGATGGTGCTTTTTTTCTAGCCATTCTTTAGAAAAGCTATTAGGTGTTCCGATCGAAACTAAATCATCTTGCCAATCAAGAATAACAGCTTCTTTAAACCAAGCTGCAAAATTAGCTCGAGAAACATTAAACTGGAGACGAGCCAAGGCAGCCTGCCATAACTCTTCTTTGTTCATAATACTGCTACTTTAGCACAATTAGAAAATCAAGAGAACCACTTAAAAAGCCCTTTATAACAGGGCTTTTAAAGAGGTGGGGATAAAATGTTAATATTTTGGGCAGAATAAGTTAATTGACCAAAGGTGTTTTGCCTGATAATCTTGAAAGCGAATAAACATGCTACCCCGTCCACATCGCTTAACCAAGAAAAAAGACTTTGACTTAACTTACCAGCAGGGAAAGGCGGTCGGAGGTAGATTATTTTTAATTCGATTTAAATCTAATCAAGAAGGACGAATAAGAGTTGGAATTGTGATTAGTAAAAAAGTTGCCAAAAAAGCAGTTACCCGAAATAAATTAAAAAGAAGAATCCGAGAAATTATCAGGTCGGTGGCACTAGAAAGAAAAGAAAATGTTGATTTAGTAATTATTGCTAAAAAAGCAGCCATTAATGCTAGCTATCTAGAGCTGGAATCGGAGTGGAAAAATATTTTATCAAAGATTTTTTAATTTTATGTCACTTGGAGATATATTTAATTTTTTATTTTATCAGCCAATACTCAATCTTTTGGCTATATGTCATATTTTCTTACCGGGTCAAGATCTGATTTGGTCAGTTATTTTGGTAACAGTAATTATTAAGTTAATCACTTTTCCAATTTCTTTGAAGGCTACCCGAACTCAAGAGACAATGAGTCAAATCGACACTGAAATGAAAGAGATTCGGAAAAAGTATAAAAATGATCCAGCTGAACAGTCTCAACAAATAATGGCTCTTTATAAAAAACACAACGTCAGCCCTTTCTCGAGCTTACTATATCCGTTGATTCAATTGCCGATTATTTTTGCCATTTTTCGAGTATTTAATGATCTAAGTGTCTTGTCTTTAAGTAGTCATCTTTATTCTTTTGTTCCATCACTAGAAACTGCTGAATTAACTTTTCTTGGTAATCCAGACTTAACTCAGCCAAGTATAATTTTGGCGATTATTGTTGCCATAGTTCAGTACTGGCAATTGAAAACAGCTGGTTCTTCCGACCAAAAGAAGTCGGGATTCCAGAAGAATATGGTCTATTTTCTTCCAGCTTTTGCTTTTATCGTCTTAACTAGATTCACCGCAGTTATTGGAGTATACTGGTTAATAAACACCCTTTTTATTATCGGTCAACAATATTATCTTAAGAAGAAAAACATATCATGTTCCGCCCCTCCGAAACAGAAAAAATAAAAGAAATTATTAAAAAGCTGTTTAGTTTTTTAGGCGTTGATTCGCCAATTAAATTTGGAGAAGTTAATTCTGATACAATTAAGGTGTCACTTTGGGTAGAAGAGGCTCCTTTTTTTATTGGAGAAAGAGGTGAAACATTAGTCGAAACTCAAAATTTAATCAAGAAAATTGTAGCCAAAGAAATTGGTCGTCATATTTTTATTGATTTAGATATCAATAATTATAAAGAGAAAAAGGCAAAATACCTAGAGGATCTAGCCCGTACGGCGGCTGATCAAGCAACTTTAACTAAAAAACCCCAAGCCTTAAAACCAATGTGGGCTTGGGAGAGAAGAATTGTTCACAGTGCTTTAGCTGAAAGACAAAGCGTTTACAGTCAAAGCAATGGTCGGGGACACCATCGTCATATCATTATTTATCCGGCCAATTGATTACTTCAGGGGAATAATAGCGATAGATCTAACTTTATTTTCTTCCAGATCGTCGCCTAAAATATAACTTCCGATCAGAGATGGTTTGTCACCGGCTAGGACCATGCATCGCCCGGTGAAATCTGGTTCAGAATTTAAGACGACCAAGAACCTCCCGTCGATTTTTACGGAGAGAATATTTTCTTGGTCCCAAGCACTTCTTCCTCCGCCATAATCAAGATTCATTGTCCAGATACTGTTATTATTGTTACGACTAATTATATCTCCAGCTGATACAGTATATCCTTCACTTTCATAGCCGACTGCTGTAACTTCTTGATAATTAATGAGAGGATAAAAGGTAATCTTTCCGTTAATTTGATTGCTTATCTCTCTTCGGAAAATATGAGCGCTATAAACATTCTTTTTAGATAATCCGCCTGGAATCTGACCAATTTGTTGTGCTCCAGGAACAAAACAATGACGACGATCACCATCACCAAAAATAATTCCACAATTTCCTTGCAACCCCTCATTGCTAAAAAAAACACCACCCCAATATTCATATTCTCCTTGAAGATTGCGGACGCTTTTTTGGATTGAAGCGACTCGCTCAGCATATTCGCCGAGAGAGGTATGAACTCGAGTTAGTGTCTGAGATGGAAGGCTTCTAGGCAAATCGCTAAAATCATATTCACAGTTGTTAGAAGGGAAGACTCTTATACCGGGCGCTATCCTAACTAGATAGGAAGATTGAACATTGCTTATTCCAAGTGATTTCCAAGTACCTTCGATGATTTCTTCTCCGTAGGGTACGGTATTATAAATTTCTTCAGGAGTTCCTTGATAGTCTTCTGCAGAAAAAACAACAACTGATCTAATGGTGATGAAAGATTCTCTGAAATTAACTTCTTTAGGAACAAATCCAATTGGAGCAAAGGTGCTGATATTTTTATCATAACAATAAATTCTGTCACTAGCACTAGCCTGGCAGCATTTTTCTCCAACTGTACCGTCAATAAAACTGCAGTTTCCTTCATCAGACTCATTCCATCCTTCTGGGCATTGGTCGTCATTTACCCACCGAAATTCATCTCCACGAAGACAATATCCATTATTAGGCAGGATAGGCTCAACTGATCCGACACCAAATATTTGAGGATTAATAGTTGTTAAAATTAAATGAGCTCCCAAAATAATAGCAATTCCAGATAAACCGCCAATTATTTTTTCTTTTGATTTATTAATTTGGTTTGGGGAACCAGCCGCGGCAAGCCATAAAACTCCGCCCCAGAGTAAAATGATAAGAGCGGCGACGCCGGTCATCCCAATAATAAAGTAATAGATATAATTTAAATACTCAGGGAAAGTCGTGTCTTCGGTGACCGTGATCCCTCCAAAAGTAGGATAAGTAGCCTCTAATCCACGAGCGGCAAGAGCTCCTAAGGGCACTAAAGCGACTAATAAAAGTAATATAAATAGTGTTTTTAATTTTTTCATATTAATTCATATCCTCTTCGAGGCAAAAATAATCAAACATTAGATTCTCAATTGCTCTTAAACACTCACGACTGTTGCGATCAGCTTGGCAAGCAGCTCTTTGATCTTCATTTAAGCCATTTCCGTAAAGCGATTCACTATTATAAGGATAACACATTTCAACCGGTGGGCTAATTTTTATTCCGCCGCTATCTAGACCTAGCTGTTGCATGTCTAACAAATAACGGCAATCTAATGGTCGGGCGATTATTGAAGCTAGGTAGTCGCTTACCGAAAAACTAGAGACACATCGACGCAGTTTTCTTTCAACATCCTGAAGCTGATTAAATAGTTCGGCTCGATTAGGTTGTTGTTTCGTTAGTTTCTGAGCCAAGATTAAGTTAACTATATTATTAACGTTCTGCTCAATTCGCATGTATGCTGCACCTGTTTCCGAAGCTCGGCTTGCGATAACACTTTGAGGACACGGATGTTGATCGTAGTTTTCTATTTCTAACTCTAAAGGCCAACAAGTTGAACAGTTGCAACCCTCACAAGGTTCTTCACATATGCTACATAAGCAACCGTGCTGAACATTACAAGATTTACCACAGTCTCCTTTAGATTTATATTCAGTTGTCATAATCCCTTCACAGGTGCATCGTTCTGAAGCCCAAAACAACTGGCAAATATTATCCTGGTCTTTTTTGTCAAAAGAGGGGCAGGTAATACTTGTTACTTCTTGTCTAACGATAAACTCCATTGGTCTAACTATTTGTTCTATATAAGCTTGAGCATTATCGACAAGCTGGCCAATTTCAAGATATCCTTGTTGATAACCATTTTGGTATGATTGACTAATTGTGAATTCACTAACCATTGTCTGTTCTTCGGTGGTCGAGGGGGCGGAAGAAAATTCTTGAGGACAGTAAAAGGTAAAAGGATTTCCGGTCAAAGATTCACAAATTTCTCCATCAGACTGAACCCGGCAAAGAATTCCCAGTTCATCATCTATTTCTCGATCTTCTAAACCATCTTGTTGGTTGACTCGATATTCAGAACATTTATAAGTAGATTTTTTTTCTTCACCGACTTGATAAATAACTTCAGTTCCTTTCTCGAGTCGATCAAGATCACATTGGTTACAGAGAAGTTTACTCCCTCCTTCTTCATCACAGTCAGTGCAATTAAATTCTTGGCACCAGCGGTCAATTGAAGCTTGCTCGTCTTTGGAACATGTTTCTCCCCAGTGGGCGGGGTTTCCATTCAGACAGAATGGATTAATCTCGATGTCGATCAAAGAGTTGAACCCTTTTTCTTCAATGATTTGCATCAAAGTTGCTTGAGATAATTGAGTTCCATAGCCACACTGTTCTTTATACATTTTGCTTGCTTTTTCAAGGTATTTTAGATCTACCTTGAGGCTCGCAATATGTGGCGGTAAAAAACGACTAGAAAGATAGCGGATTTGATTCACTAAAGTCATCTCTTGAAAATTTTCTACAGGAACTTTAACAATTTCACTTTCTTCCAATAAGTCGTAACCTTCCACAATTTGAGCCATCCAAAGATCGCCTCGAATTTCATCAATTTTAGCGACGGAAGGGCAGACAACTTCTCTTGTTCCCGTACAAGGTTCTCCACAAGCACAAGTTTCGCAAGGGTCACAGGGTTCGCAGCAAGGAAGACAAGGGGGTGCGTTTGGGTCACAGGGTTCTTCAGGCTCACAGGGAGGTGCGTCTGGATCGCAATCGCAATCAGGGCTATCGTCACAGTCGACTCCTGGTTCCGGGCATTCGAGGCACGCTCCACAAGAACAGTAATTGCATTGACATCCAGAGACAGTTAACTGTTTTAGTTCTTGGACTCTTTCATTTAAAGTCTTACTTTTGGCTTTAATAGCCTTAACTATTCTTTCTATACAATCGAGACGATCATTATTGACCATTGATTCAATTTTGCCTTCGAGCTCGACAAAATTTCCATCATCATCAAAGTCATAACAAAGATAAGCAATTTTAGCATCTTCAGTAGTAGCATCTGGCCAAGCCTCTGGAGCTGCTTTTTCCATTAGGGAAGCGATCTGTACGAGTTCTTGATTGGTAAAAGGCTTTTGGGTATAGCAATCAATTTCTTCACAACCAATATTTTTAGCTAATATTTTAGTTTCTAAAATAGTTCCAAAAGGTATTTCTTGATAAATGTGAGTCGTACCGGGAAGTTCTGGCCGATCACTCGGTTGCCACTCAATAGGATCAATGATGGGCAATCTAAAGATGCTTTTGGCCAGATCAGGATTAATGGTTGTTAAAATAAGTTGCGAAGACAGAATCAAGGCAATTCCAGATAATCCACTGATAATTCTTTTACGGGCGCGGGCCATGACTATCGGTGATCCGCCAGCTGTCAAATAGCCAAGGCCACCCATAATTAAAATGACAAAGCAAACAATGCCCACTAAACCGATGGCAAAGTTAAAAACAGTTGAAACCATTTCTGCTAAATCTTCGCCCGAGTCAGCCCAAACCAAACTAGGAACAATCAATAGGATACCAGTCAAGACAAGAGTTGTTTTTTTGAGAGAATTGACCATTATTAACCCTTTTTTTGTTCAAGATAAACAGCCACAATCCAAGTGCAAGATATTGCACCAATCAATGGAATTGATTCTATTAGCCAAATAAGGAGAACTTGTTTAAACCATTTTTTTATTGATGTAGAGCCATTCTTGGCAGGAAGAGTTGCTAGACTCGTCGACATAGATCCTTTGGCAGAAGAGGTGGATGAAGTCGAAGAAGGTGGCGGGGTGCCATCAGCTTTTTGGCTAGATCCTTTGGCAGAAGGGGTGGATGAAGCCGAAGAAGGTGGCGGGGTGCCATCAGCTTTTTGGCTAGATCCTTTTTTAGCCGATATTCTTTGAGTCTGAGATTTAATACTAGGAGCAGAACTCTGTCTGACTGAACCGGCCTGACCAGGACGAAGAAAAAGGATCCAAACACTAAAAAGAACGTTCCCTATTAGGGCAACAATCCATTGTAGAACAATAGCTATCGGAGCTAATAAAATGGTAAGACCAAGAAAAAAGAGAATAATGCCAGCCATATCCAAAATAAGGGCAATGCCGTACATTACCAAAACATCAGGACGAATAATACCCATTTCTGTATCAGAGCTCATTCTATCTTCGCCCGCGGATAAACTCATCTCTCTTGCGGGCGCGTTGTGCTTCCTTAATTTTGATGACCTCTTCCGGATTACTAGTGATAATTTGATCTTCAGTATAAGAGGCGACTACTTGGACAGCAACTCTCTTCGAGCCAGCAAAAAAGAGGCCTTCACCAACATTACTTGAAAGGACTAGATTTTTTTCACCTAGAGTTAGAGCAAAAGTTTTTACTAGAATATCAATAGAGGCCGAGGATTGCTTCATTAACAACTGCAGAGATGAGTTGTTCAAAATAGGGACTCCGTAGGGAGAATTTAGAAAATCATTGACATCTTGAGTAATTGTTGTTAAGCCCAACCAATATTTTCGAGCTCTTTTAGCCATGCCAAAAAGAAAAGAAGCGCCATCTGGTGATTGCATAACCACCCAGGCCTCATCAATCATAACCACTCTCTTTTTCATTTCACCTCGGATTTCATTCCAGATATGATGAAGAATAATATACATGGCCATTGGTCTCAACTCTTCCTCCATATCACGAATGCCAAAAACGACTAAATGTCGGTCAATGTCAGTGTTGGTGTAATTATTGAAAAAATTAGCGTAACTTCCGCGAGTGAATTTGCGAGTACGTTGGCTGAGTGATTCGGCCCCCTCCATACTTTCTAAAATAGCCTGAAAATCGCTCATCAGTGGTGGTTTAACTCGGCTGAAATCAGAATCGGGAGTAATGTCTTTGGCTGCGTAAGTTTCAACGATCGCCTGATCAATAATAGCGTCTTCTTCTGGCGATAATCCACCTAACATAATTCGAAAAAGGCCAACTAACTCTACAGTATTTCGCCGCAAAGCATCTTCAGGTTTTTCATCAACTCCTACTTTCGGCAAATCGAAAGGATTTAAGTAGTTAGGCGAATTAAGGGATATTTTAATGAAGGTGCCATCAGCTGCTTCACTAAGAAATTCATATTCATTTTCCGGATCAAGAATCAAAACATCAACTCCTTCCATCATTAATCGCAAAACTTCTAATTTAGCGGCATAACTCTTCCCTCCACCTGATTTACCGAAGATAACCATATTGGCGTTTTCTAGGGAGAATCGATCAAAAAGAACTAAAGAATTGTTGTGTTTGTTAATACCATAAAGGATTCCCTCATTCGAACTCAAGTCAAATGAAACAAAGGGAAAGACGCTTGAAAGAGGAGAAGTATTCATTGGAGTGTGAACCATCAATTCATCCATTCCATAAGGGGCGCAGGTGTAAAATCCTTCTTTCTGTTGGAAAGAGGCTGGTTTGATGTAGACTAAACGCGACTCCAGAATGGATCTAATCTCAACCTCGATATCACGTAATTCCTTTTCGTCATTACCAGAAATAGCGAAATAAATACCAACTTGGAACATCTTTTCTTGGGCGGTTCGGAGTTTATCTCTCAAATCTTCAATATCTTGAAAAGCTGTTTCTAATTCGGGATCACGGACCAGACCTTTTTCTTCCCGGTCCATTAATTCAGCCTGGATCTCGGTAGTCTTTTTACGTAATTTTTTTAAAACAGGCGTTGTCTCGATCGGATGGAAAAAGAAAGAAATGGTAATGGGGCGGCTCATATTAATAATAGGAGCCAGCCAGCCAACTGACAAATAACGAGGATAAGAAAAGACAAAAAGACTTCGAGTTAGTCGCCCGCGGAGGTCAATACTGTTTTGATTTATTTGGATTGATGGCGGAGCGATTAAATCATGTAAAGTAACTGCATGTCCACCCCGGCTGGGTTGACTTGAATCACTCTTTTTATTGAAAACTTCTTTTAGTTTATCTAACATAATCATTCAATAATTTCTGGCATTATCGACGGATAGTATCCCTGTTCAGCTGAGTCAGGATGATGTAACGCCCAGAGCATTTCAATTAGTTCTGGTGAGGTTAGCGGAACAGCTTCAAGCTCGCAACGCCGTAGTCCAATAGCCACGAATTCCATTCGTTGTAGTAGCTGAGATCGGGCTCTCTTAAAAGAATCAGCTGAGATAGCCGAAGCGGATCGATCTCGACGCTTTAAAATCTCTCGAGCAGCAGAAACAGTTCCCTGTACTTCGGCCAAGGTGTAGGGGACAACCACGTAAAAACTCTTGCTCATAATATCACCTCTCTCCAGGATATCATTAATAAATCGTCGATAGTCAGAAGTTTGAGCTTTAATCAAGTCGTTGGTTTGACGAGCTTCAATCTTTTTTAGTTTTTCTAGATAGCCAGTCATATTAACTCGCCGAGATTGAACCAATATTTGAGCTGTAAAATCGAGCGAATTCAAAAAATTCTGAAACTGATAAATGATAGCTTGTTGTTCGTCAGATGATTTAAGGGCAAAATTGATCGACGAAACCATCAAAACCCCCCGGAGTCCACCGTTTTTTAAAAGAATTACACCTTCTTTAATTTCAGCAACTGGTAGAAATTGTTGACTGGCTCCTTGCATAATTATTAACTGGTCTCAATACGACTTTTTAATTTTTCTAAGCGACTTCGAGGCGAGAGTTCCATCAAAGCCTGATCATCTTCATGGGTTTTAACTTCTTCTTTTTTATAAGGCTGGCTACTGATTATCGGAAAATCCTGAGGAGTCTCCGATTTTCTCCAAAGATATTGGCGAGTTGAAACTAGATGTTTGATAGCCGAAACAATGACATCAGATAAAGGACGACCACCTGGTTTCCAAAAAGCTAAACCAACGGCTAGAATAGCCACTAATAAAATCATAACAATTGCTGCGGCGGTTGGTAAGATAGCCCAGAACAAAAGACAAAGACCAGCGGCTACTCCGAGGAAAAGAGCCTGTTTTAAGCTAAGTGGTCCGACAATTCTGGTCTCCCTTTCAATAAATTGGGGAACAGGATATTGCATGTTTATTCAACTGGTTCTCGATAGGGGTCGTTAATTTTGTTTTGATTAGAGGATGATCCGGGCCGAGCTTTATTTACCTCTGGTTCCTTTTCTAAACCATAGAATGCATTTAAATCAGCTCGAATATGATTAAAGATAAAGGCATCCAACTCTCCTTGGACAAAACCTAGTTGTTCTTCATTAAATTCAATTCTTCTTTTTAATTCATGTTTTATCTCAATCGGAGAGAGTAATCCCAGAATTACATCATAAACCAATCCAGCCAATTCCCATCTTTCTTCTGAATTTAGCTTGTAGCGTCGAGCAATATGATCGATAACGTCAATCATTTCGATTGAATGATAAGCATCACCAAGTCGATCAGGTAAATTATTAATTGCCCGCATTAGTTCAACGTGGCTTAAATTGTTTCGACGGCTTAATTTATCCATGAAGATTTTTTCTAATTTCATTTCTGACCTGCTTTTGTTTCTCTTTATCTAATCTTGAATAACGCCTCCAAAAATCTTGAGTTAGTGTGTCTAACATTGCTTTTCGCTCAGGCTGACCAGACAGTTCTTTAATTTCAGATGCTTGCTCGATTAAATCATTTTTAAGTTCTTGCCATTCAGATTTGTCAATTTCATTTTTAGTCCATTCAGCCGAACCAATTTCGGCCATAACTTTCTCTCGGTCGGCTTGGCTTAAATGTTTAAATTCAGGCCAAAGTTTTTTAACAAATAAATCTCTTTTTTCTGTTTCATCGTCGATTTTTTCTATTTCTTGTGTTATTTCAGTCATTTCTTGGATTAAATCTTGAACCTCCTGGGCTTCTTCCTGGGATTTCTTTTTTTGTTCTTCTTTGCTCGTCGTCGTAGAAGGATCTTGAGAGGGCTTAGTTGTGGTCTTACCGGAGCCACCTTGTCTTGTCCTAAGCGGAGACGGATTTTTAGTCTCTCTTTTTTCACCTCCGCCACCTCCGCTCGAGGGGGTAGAACTTAAACGATTATTCTTATCTGCTGGATTCTCGAAGTACCAATCTATATTATGTTGATCTTCTACCTCTTTTTGTTTTCTGAGACGCTCTTCTTTCTCTTTTTGTACTAAAACTTCTTCTTCTCTAGAGTATTCCTCAATATACCATTGATGTTCTAATATTTTCCGAGTGGTAGAGAACTCTTTTTGCATTCCCAATATTTCAGCCGCTTTCATCATCTTTTGGGCCATTGGACGCTTCTCTTCTATTTTGAGTCTTCTTAAGACAGCTAAAATGGTTTTTGGATGGGCCTCAATTAAATTATTTAAGATAATTTCTTGATTCTCTTTATCTTTGGCGTTACTAGCTTGCTGATAGATGTGGGCAATTAATTCAGCATCTTTTTCGCTGGCTTGTTTAATTACTTTTTCTAAAAATCCTCTTGGAAAACCAAGACTTGCCTCTCGATCTTTAATACTCTGACCATGGCGGCCAACCTGAGAGAGAATATATTGTTTGGCTGCATTTTCATAGTTTGATCCCATGTCGGCAAATACGGCTATCATTTGTTCATTCTCTTGTTCGTTGGGTGAAAAGTTCTTTAATATTTTACGAGCTTTATTTTCATCCTTGTTCATCATTTGCTGAATGATCATTGCGCGTCTTCTGGCTGGAGCCATTCCGCCAACCTTGGGGGCAAATCGGGGAGTCGGTTCGTAAAGCATCGTTTCTAATTCGGTTATGTCAGATTTCTGTATTTTTTGACCAAATTGAGAGTGTTCAAACTGTCTCTCACTTATCTGCTTTTCGGTGCTTAGGTAACGAGAGGCTTGAGCTTTAGCTTTGTTATCAGCCTCATCTTTCTCGATAATTGATTTAGCTACTTGAGCTCGAACAGCATGACTCTTTTTAGGATCGTTCCAGCCATCGGTGGAAATTTTCAGTCGCCCAGCTGTATCGTAGAGACTATCTGAGCGGGCTTTTTGGACAGCTCGATCTTTAACTTGAGCTGAACGGTATCGAGCTTCTTTGGTCGCCCATCGGCCAGCGCTCTTGTATCCTTTTCCGACATAGCCGCTGACGGTTTTAGTAAAAGAGGGGGCCAAACTGAGACTGACGATATAACCAATGTAAATTAAAATTGCTGGAATTAAGGGCTCAAAGGCTTGAACCGAGATCGAACCCTCGCTGCCTTGGGTAACTCCAGGAGCGCTTAATTGTTCTCCTATCCTATTGGCAGATTCGGACCAAATTGGTCCACCGCTTTTTTGGAACTGAGCGGCTAAGAAGATAAAGAAAGCAATTGGAATTCCGACAAAAGTCCAACTAATAAAGTTCGACCACCACTTTTGCCAGTATTTTTCTCCGCCCTTAAAAGCATAAGCTAGAAAAGCGACGGGAGAGATAATAACTAATATCCAAAGAATTACGTATCGAATTAAAAAAGTGGCAGAAAGTATTAAATATAAAAACCCTAAGAAAATAGCGACAAATCCAAGAGAAAGATTCTGAATGAGGGAGACCAGATGGTTCTCTCTAGGGTTTAAAATATTACCAAAACTATCTATAACCTGGCCCCCCATGGCAGCTGAAGTTGTGCTTCCCGACATCTGAAAAAAGTAGTTGGTTGCGATTTGAGATCCATCAATAATTAAACCCAGTAAAGCTGGAGTGAAATTTATTAAAAAAGCTAATCCGATTAATCGAACAAGAGTTCTTTTGCTGTCAAAATTTCCCATTCCCAAGGTCATTCGCAAACCAGAGTAAATAACGCCAATAACGATTCCAATATTAGCTAAATCTCGAATAATTAACCAGTTGGGATAGACAAAAGGGTTGTCAGGTCCAGTAAATGAGATGCTAATGAAATTAGCGTCTGTCACCAGCTTAAAAAGCATTTCAGTTAAGGCTAAAAAGCCTAAGAAGACGGAGTTAAGAACCAGAATAATAGAGCTGATAATGGCAAAAAATAAGTTCTGAGCAAATTGCCGAATAAAGGCATACCAGGGGACGCTATCGTCCTGAAGTGGCATCTGGTCATAGATAGTGTCTGCTGACACCGTGTTTTGGCCGAGAAGGGACGGGATTAGCGCCGAGGCGATAAAAATAACGGTTAAGGCGGCGATTAAAATAAGGCAAATTCTTTTCAAGGTTTTCCTTTTCATCTTGGTCTGATTATAACATTTTTATTGTCTAGAAAACAATTTTTTATCTTTCGCCAATCCTCTAGAGCCAAGGCTTCTGCTCGAATTTTGCCATTAAATCCGCATTGTTCTAATTGACTCCGGCTAACATTAAAATGGGTAGCGAAATTATTTGCCAATGTTTTACGGGGAGAACTAAAACCGGCATTAACTAGTTCCACTAAGAATGGATCGGGCAAAGGACCAAAAGATTTTATTCTTAAAACAGCAGCATCGACGGCGGGGGTGGGATGAAAACTTTTAGCCGGAATTCGGCTTACAATCTGGCATTCGGCTTGTAACTGACAAAGAACAGCCAAACGATTACTTTTAGGTGGCCGAGCACAAATTCTTTCAGCAACTTCTTTTTGAACCATTAGAACTATCAACTCAAGCGGTGGAGAAAGATTAATGAGGCGATTAATCAAGGGAGAAGTCAGGTAGAAAGGCAGATTAGCGACAACTTTATTAAAAGATCGTTCTTTATTCAGTAAAAAAGAACGGGCGTCTTCATTTAAGAGAGAGACATTGGCAAAATCACTGAGCTCCGCGGTTAAAACTTCAACTAACCGAGAATCTTTTTCAAGGGCGATAACTTCTTGTACTTGATTTGCCAAAACACGAGTTAAGGTGCCGAGACCGGAGCCTACTTCGAGAATTACATCGCTTTTTCTTAACTCGGCAGCTTCAACTATTTCTGCCAAGACCGAGGAGTTGATTAAAAAATTTTGCCCCAAGCTCTTTTTAGCTCGTAGTTTATATTTTCTTAGTAAATATTTGGTTTGATCAGCCAAATTGGATTTAATTGGGGATAAACTATTTGACATAAGGTTTAAATTTCGGTAAATTAACCATCGTCATGCATCTGTCAAAAAGGGTAATGGGAGTCTTCCTAACTCTTTCGATAGGACTGCTAATAACTGCTGTTTGGCCGGATTCACCATCCGAGCTATTATTTGATCAATACGAATTAAGCTCTTCTAATGAGTTTATACCTGCTTTAGATCGTTCGGAGAGCTTTGCTTTCTCTCATCTGAGTTTGATCGAAGATTCCAGTCTTCAGGTTTATACGGCACCTGGAGTGACCAATCAAACCCTGGGAACGCTTGTCGAAGGGGGTTATAATTACCAGAATCAAACATTTAATTATATTGTCCAAGTCGGCGACACTCTTTCTGGATTAGCTGAAAAATTCAATATTTCTATAGATACGATTCTCTGGGCCAATGATCTGAACCGCAATAATGCATTGCGGGAAGGAGACAGCTTGATCATTTTACCTATTTCTGGGGCCTTGCACCTAGTAGGGAAAAATGAAACTTTGAGTCAGATTGCGCAAGATTATAAAGTGCCTGAATCAGAGATTCTTTCTTTTAATGAAATTGGGAATGCTAATGAAATATTCGTTGGAGACCTTTTAATAATTCCAGGCGGACAGAAACCAGTGGCTCCGCGGATTAGTACTCGGTCAACGATTGCTTCTTCTTATTTCATTCGACCGACGGCTGGATGGATCACCCAGGGTCTTCATAATTATAATGCAATTGATATTGCTAATAAATGCGGAACGCCAATTTATGCGTCAGCTGCAGGAACCGTTCAAAGAGCTGGTTACATCAATATTGGAGGTAACCGTGTGCAAATTCTTCATCCAAATGGCGTTGTTACCTATTACGGGCACCTCTCTCAGATATCGGTCAAAGCAGGACAAACCGTTGTCCAGGGGCAGCAGGTTGGTCTAATGGGAACGACTGGTCGTTCGACCGGATGTCATCTCCACTTTGACGTTCGGGGAGCTACTAATCCGTTGGCTCGTTATTCGGTTGGAACTTATCTCGGTTTTTAACAAGGACTTAAAGAAAAAGCGGCCAGAAGGCCGTCTTTTTTGATTTAATTAAAGAAGGTGGCCGCTGAAGATAAGATAGGCTAGCAAACCCAAGCCAACTAAAAGGAGAATGATCAAAAGTCGAGCGACAATTTTTTGTCCCCGATTGGGTTTTTGAGGGACAGGTCGAAAAATAACTCCTTCTTTTAACTCTGTTTCGAGTCGATCTTCGGGCTGAATCTCCTCCTCGCCTCTGACTCGCCGAAGAAACTTCTCCCGCTCTTCCTCTTCTTCGGCGGCGGAAGCCATTAATTGTTCAATGAAAGTATCTCGAGCGGTGGCGATATCAGCTGGCTCCTTGGGTTCTGGTTTTTCATCAGCCGGGACTTCTACTGCTGGAACTGACTCTTTAGTCTTTTCGGGGGCAGTAGCGGCGGCTTGACGCTTAGCTTCTTCTTGCTGTTTTTTCTCCTCGGCAGCTTTTTTCTCAGCTTCCAATTTCTGTTCTTCGGCTGCTTGTTGAGCTTCGGCGGCTTGTTTTCGAATTTCAGCTTGTCTTTTCTTTTCCGCCTCAGCTCGAAGGCGCTGTTCTTCAATTAAAAGCTGGCGTTCTTTTTCTCTTTGAGCAGCTTCTCTCTTTCTTAATTCTTCCTCTTCCTGCTTTCGACGAGTTTCCTCTTCCTGCTTCCGGCGCTCAGCTTCAATCTGTTGTTGACGGGTGCGGGTTAAAACTCCTCGTTTTTTCCTTTCGATAACAATTTGTTCTTGTTCAGCTCGTTGAGCTATCTTTTGGCGTCCGGCTTCGAGACCGAAAGCGAGTAAAATGTCTACTTCTCGAAGTCTCTTGTAAATCTGCTGTTCGCGGCTAACTAAGATTCGATAAGGTTCAATGATTTGGCGCTGCTGATCTCTCAAAGTCGAAGCTTTTTGTTCAATTTGCCAGCGCTCTTTTTCAACCGACTCTCTCTCTTTCTCAACCGACCAACGATCTTTAGTCAATCTCTTTCTTTCTTGGTCATTGGTGCAAGTTTCAATTTTTTGATGAAGGGTAGCTTCTTTCTCTTCTACCTTTTTCTCCTCTTCTAAAATAGTTCTTAATTCAGAACGAATTTGTTCTCTTTGTTTCTCTAAGGACTTCAACTGTTCAATTGGTTTTTCCTTGGCTGGCTCTAGTTCTTCTAATTCTCGACGAAGATTAATTTTTTCTTTTCTCAAGTCAAACTCTTCTTTTTGTTGGCTCAGTTTTTTCAGGCGTTCTTCATAATCTTGACGACGTTTTTGGAGTTCCTGATATTGATCTTCTAATCGAGACAAGGTCGCACCAAGTTCAGCTAACTCGTCTTTTTTGCTCCATTTTTCTTGCTCGGTCTCTCTCTGACGTTTTGCAATTTGCCATCGTTGTTCTTCAAATTTTCTTCTTTTCTCGCTTGTTGTAGCACGAGTTTCAGCCTGTTCTACTTGTTGGCGTTCGTTTTTTAATTCTTCTAAACGTTGAATTATTTTTTGATATTCTTGCTCTAACTGGTCTTTTTGTTTAGAAACTTTTTCTCTTTCGGGAATTAAAACTTTTTCTCGAGCTGGTACTTCGGCTAATTCAAGTCGGATTAACTCTATTTCTCTTTCTGTTTTTGACAAAGCATCAGTGACGTCTTCAACCTCTTTGATCTCCGGTAAAATTATATTTCTAGTCTGAGCGATTCTTTTAGCTTCATTAAAGACTTCTTCCCAGTGAAGCCTTTCTTCAGCTTTCTTCAGTGCCTCTTCTTTAGCTTTTCGCTGAGCTTCTTCTTCAGCTTTCTTCAGCGCCTCTTCTTTAGCTTTTTGCTGAGCTTCTTCTTCAGCTTTCTTCAG
>DCTL01000007.1:2434-21866 GCA_002329255.1 Patescibacteria group bacterium UBA1441 | reverse complement strand
GAGCATAACCAGCCACATGAAGTTTCTGAGCGGGTGAAGTAGTGCCGATGCCGATGTTGCCATCATGAGTAATTCTCATCTTCTCGGCAGGAGTTGATCCTGTCTTGAAAATTATAGGCCTAATGTTGGAGTTAGAAAGAATTTCAAAACCCACATCACTGACATCAAAAAGAACAGAATAACCGCTAGAGGGCCCCCCATATAACCTTAATAATTTCCCGTCCGACTGATTATAAAGTTCTAGCTTATAGCCAGTGTTTGACGTTGCTCCAATGCTAATATTAGAACCTGACTGGTAAATGGCCGAATTACCAATATTGCTGCTGGTTGTCCAGCGCGGAATGTAGTTAGCTGTTCCAGTGCCGGTAACTTCTCCTTGAGGCCAAGCCGTAATACAGCTAGTGCCGATACAGAATCCAGAATCAGCTCGAGCATAGCCTGCCACATGAAGCTTTTGAGCGGGCGAGGTGGTGCCGACGCCAACATTAATAGTAGGATTTAATAATATATTTCCTCCATATTCCAACCCAGTATATTTGATTTCTAGATCATAAGCATCATTACTGTATGTGTTATGTGGTTGCTGAATAATATTCCAAAAACGACTAGAATTAATCCCTAGAGATAACTGTGAAGAATTAACCCCACTTCCACTGCTAACAATTTGAACCTCAACATTAGACCCTCCTCCATCTACATGCAGCTTCGCCCCCGGACTCGTCGTCCCAATCCCAATATTAGATCCCGATTGATAGATAGCCGAATTACCAATATTGCTACTAGTCGTCCATAAAGGAACATAGTTGGTTGTTCCGCTTCCAGTAACTTCACCCTGTGGCCAGGCCGTAATACAACTAGTCCCAATACAGAATCCAGAATCAGCTCGAGCGTAACCAGCCACGTGAAGCTTTTGAGCTGGTGAACTTGTCCCAACTCCAAAATTACCACTTGCTACATATACGTCTTTGCCCGCTGCTGGAGCAAAGATAAAATGACCTACGCCAGATATTCCAAAATAGCCAGTTCGAGAAGTGTCATCGTAAAATTCAATATAATTCCAGCCACCACCTGTTTGTCTTAATCTTAATATTCCATCAGCGCTTGATTTAATCTCTAGAGGAGTCCCTGGACTTGTCGTCCCAATCCCAATATTTGTTCCAGATTGGTAAATGGCTGAGTTACCAATATTGCTACCAGTCGTCCACAAAGAAACATAGTTGGCGGTGCCACTTCCAGTAACTTCTCCTTGGGGCCAGGCGGTAATACAGCTAGTACCAATACAGAAGCCAGAGTCAGCTCGAGCATAGCCAGCGACATGAAGCTTTTGAGCGGGAGACGAGGTACCGATGCCGACGTTGCCAGCCGACGTAATCCGCATCTGTTCTCCCCCAACCGTAAAAGCAAGCTGACCAGTCCCTGCACGAAACAAACCCATATTAGTCTCAGACACAAAAGAATAAGCCGGCGCCGTTGCCGAACCACTTTGGCCGAGAAAACTACCTGAACTAATAATCTGTATATTGCCGTGTTGTACAGACAGATGACCGTCCCCTACTCCAAAAATAGTGTTGCCGGAAACAACCTGTAGCCTTTCGGAAGGACTAGTTGTTCCAATTCCAACATTTCCATATTCAACAATCAAACCGGTAGTCGCCCCTCCGGTATTCAACCAGAGACCACCAGCCTTCTCTTGACCTTCCGGACCAATATGGAGTGGCTGAGGAACATTGCCTCCGGGCGGCGAAGTAACTGGTCCAGTCCAACCATAAACAATCAAGCTCGAGGTCAGCAAACAAGCAGCTACTAAGATAAAAATAATTTTAAATTTGATAAAAAACCTTCTTTCCATTTTATGGAAAATTTATTCCCTCCTTCAGACTAAATTTAAAAAATAAAAGATCAGGGCGTTAGAGCATCGAGATCATGCTCGCTCTCGGTCGCCGGAGCATCTAAAGATGGTCGATCGATCTCTTCTCCCCCCGGCGCTGATAAATCTTGGCTCGTCTCTTCTCGAGCCGCCTCTTCTTCCGCACTGTAATCAAACTCAGCCGGAGCATTAAGCTGTTCTCGTAACTCATCCCGATTCGGCTCTTCAGTTAGAGACCCTTCTTCAATCTCTTCCGCTGGACTTCTAAAAAAATAAAACCAGGCCGCCCAAACTAAAAGACCAATGATTAAGACAACCAAAATCAGAAAGACTCTCTTCCTTAAATAATTCTGGCGATATCTGACATTCATAGGTCAGGCGGCCATGATTTTATAATAATAATTCAAGGCTGAATTAATTAACTCAAAATAAATCCGACGGCTGGCTTACTCTCCTTCTTCCTCTTCGGTCCAGACCTCTTCTCCTTCAACTCCTTCTACTCCTTCAACCTCACCTTCCTCTGGAATCTGGAAATCTATATCATCTCCAAGACAGGAAACATTGATCAAATAAACCTGGCGATCTTCCATGAAGACTGGAAAAGGCTCACAAGCTTCATCTTCGGCTCGCTCGATTAGATCCTCGACGGCCGTACCGTAACCCTGCCAGAAGAGATTAACGCGACTATTGGCTATTAGCTGCCAGCCCATATAGACGACGCTAATAATCAACCAAATAGAGAGCAAAAAGATGGCTAGCTTAGTCTTATCGTGCTTCAGACTTTTGAAATAGCTAATCATTTTAATGATATTAATTTAATGTTAATTAAATGGAGTTTGAGCGGACGACCAACCGTGACCGACCGGCGATCACCTTTTAAACGCTTTCACTCCTAATACTCTTTATTTATAGCAAATAAAATGAATCAATGCAATTGCTAAAATAATCAACTGAGAAAAATTAAAAAGATGTCAAGCCAGAAAAACTGAAGGCGAGACTCAACCTGAATCGTCTTCGTTATATTTTAAACAAACCCTCTCAAAAAATCATTTTCTTAATCCAAAAGGATAATGACTTTTCAAAACCGACTTAACCTAAAAACTATAATTATATTCTAAAAGACCGAAGATCATTTTGAAGACTTCGCTGAATCTAAATTAAAAAGATTTACAATAAAGATTCAGAAATTTCTGAACTTGAATTTTTTTAAAAACAAAATTATTCACCTTTAATAATCACTCCCCCGCCCATTAATTTTGAGCCCTTGTAGAAAACAACCGACTGACCAGCCGTCACTGCTGATTGAGAGGTTCGGAAGTCAACTCGACAACGACCGGCATCTTGACGATCAACCTTAGCTGCGGACAGAGGGTTGCGATAGCGAACCTTGGCTTTGACCGTAATTGGAAACTTTGGAGGTTGCCCATCAAGCCAATTAAGCTGATTACAGGAGAGAGAACGCCTTTTCAATGTCCGTTTGTCCTTAGTTACCAAGAGTATATTTTTTTCAATGTCCTTATTGCGGACATAATAAGGCCCACCAGCTAAGCCAATTTTCTTCCGTTGCCCTACAGTATAAAGGGGCAACCCCCGATGTTGACCAATTAACTGTCCCTGATCATTAATGATTGGTCCTGGTTGAAAATCAAGACGATCGGTTAAAAACTCATCAATCGAATGAGGAATGAAACAGACCTCCATCGACTCGGCTGCTTTCTGAACTGGTAAATGCCACTTTTGAGCTAGTCGACGAACCTGGTGTTTTCGATAACGACCTAAAGGAAAAAGAGTTCGCGATAATTGTTCCTGATTCAGACGCCACAAAAAATAAGATTGATCTTTTTGCTTGTCGACCCCCCGATGTAACTCCCATTGCTGTTTCTTTTCTCGCCGACAGACATAATGACCAGTCGCCATTAAGTCCGCTCCTTTTTCTTGAGCCAGAGTCCAAAACAGTTCCAATTTAATTAAATGATTACAAAAGACACAGGGATTCGGTGTTACTCCCCGCTGATAATCTTTTAAAAAAGGTTGGATGACCAAACGATCAAACTGAGAACGTAAATCAAAAACAAAAAATGGAATATCTAAATAATTGGCTAGCCGCCGAGCACGATCTTCAGCCTCACTCGCCAAACAATCTTGAGGATGCTCTTGATCGGTCGATAAACGCATAAAACAACCAGCCACCTGATAGCCGGCTTGCTGAAGCAAAGCTGCTCCGACGGCACTATCCACTCCTCCGGATAGAGCCATAAAAACTTTACGGGGTTTTTTCCGGTTAGTCATATGAAGTTCCAACAACCACTAAGGTTTTTGCCGAGGGCAAAACGGCTTACTTTCTTGGCCTCGATGCTTTTCAATCAGTTTTTCAATCTCTGCCTTGACTTCGGGCCGACCAACGCCAACCTTAAGCCGGGCTTGAATTTCTTCCAAGGTCTGAGCTCCTTGATGAATTACTTCTACCACTTCTTGTTCGGTAATTTTTAGATCTAGATCAATAACTCGTGAACCATCGGTTATAATCCGATTATGCTGACCTCGAATGCGAAAGTAATTATTTAAAGTTTGGCGAAAAGCTTTATCGGCCAAGACCGAACAATGAACCTTCCGCGCCGGCAAACCACCTAATTCCGCCATAATATCCGAAGGGCTAATTTTAATCGCCTCTTCAATGGTCAAACCACCATTCTTTAAAACCATCTCTGAAAAAACTGAAGTAGCCGCAATAGCCGAGGCACAGCCAAAGGTCCGCCACTTCAAATCAACAATTCGGTCCTGATCCGGATCAATTTTAAGCCAGATCGACATAATATCACCACAAGCTAGGCTCCCAACCTGACCCTGGGCATCAAATTGACCAGCCGGCGGATCTTCATTTAAAAAATTACGCGGATTAAAGAAATGATCCTTAACTTTATCGGAATAAGCCCAGTTTTGATCGCCAGAAACAACGTCTTTACTCATAATTAACGGCCGACATTCCTCTTAATTTTTTAACAATCCCGGGGAAGACGGACATGAAATAATCAACTTCTCGCTTTGTAGAACGACGACCTAAAGTTAAACGTAAACTACCATGAGCATACTGATGAGGTCGGCCCAAAGCAGTAATGACATGAGAAGGCTCTAAGCGTTCTGAATCACAAGCTGATCCGGTCGAAGCAGCGATGCCATAGTGATCTAACCAAAGGAGCATCGCCTCTCCCTCAATGCCTAAAACTGAAATATTAATATTGTTCGGTAACCGATGCCGAGGATGACCATTCAAAACCACCTGAGGAATCTGACTTAAGAGACGCTCAATAAAGTAATCACGTAATTGAGTTTCTCTCTCTGATTCATCATCTTTTAGATCCTGAGCTAGTTCTAGAGCTGCTCCGAGTCCAACCGCCCCGGCAATATTTTCAGTTCCCGGACGGCGCCCACCTTCTTGATCTCCACCAAAAGCCAAAGGTTGCAATTCAACCCCCGATCTAACATAAAGCAAGCCCACTCCTTTCGCCCCATAAACCTTACTGCCATTCAGAGTCAGTAAATCAACCCCCAAGTCATCAACCTCGAGATCTAAATAACCAGCAGCTTGGCAGGCATCAGTATGAAAAAACAGTGGCGTCTTAATCCCTCTTTGGCGACGATCAGCTCGAACTTTAGCCAATTGATGACCAATTTCAGCAATCGGTTCAATTGTTCCAATCTCGTTATTGGCGTAAATTATTGAAACTAACGTCGTCTGATCAGTCAGTCGACCAATCAGTTGATCAATCGAGACTAAACCTGATTGATCAACCGGTAGAAAATCAACTTCAAAGCCATCGGCCATCAGTCGTCGGGCCGGTTGTTGGATGGCCTTGTGTTCAATCTGGCTAGTAATCAGATGACGACCTTGAGATGCATAACGACGGGCCACCCCCAAAAGAGCTAAATTGTCACTTTCGCTACCCGATCCAGTAAAGACAATTTCCGTCGGCTGAGCCTTTAATACTCCGGCTATCTGTTGACGAGCACCATCTAAATAATTTTTTGCCATTCGACCAAAGCTATGCAACGACCCGGCGTTACCATAAACTCGGTTCAAACAAGGTCGCATTGCTCGGCGCACCGGTCGATCAATATAGGTGGCCGCAGCGTGATCAAAATAAACTAATCTTTTTTTAGTCATAACCAATTAAAGCTCCGGAGAGCCCCCAACATAAATCAAAGGAAACATTAAATAAGTGGGTGCCCGCAAATCAAACCCACGGGCCTGATCGATATAGGGCTCCCGATAAATGTTTGTTGCCTTTGAAATAATCGAGGGGATCACGGAGCAGATTCATTCTAAGTTAACTCAAAAGGTCTGTCAATTAATGACTCGAAGGTACTATTAAACCGTAGTTAACTGGTCATTAAATTAGTTTTTAAGAACAAGAAGTTGTTTCGAACCTATTCTTTTACTGATTGTATAAATTCACTAAAGCTTCACTTGCAGTATAAATGATCAACCTGACAAGGGATTTACATCACCTCCTCGGCCGGCAGATGATAGTCAAAAACATCTTCGGCTGAAGCCCAGAGGTTTAATTCATTAGCCGCCTCTTCCGGAGTCTCAGAGGCGTGAATAATATTCCGAATAGCTCGTTTTTCTCGATTGGCCCGAGCCGCATCATCAATTGAAAAATCCCCGCGAATCGTTCCTATTTGAGCCTGAGCCGGCATAGTACTTCCGGCTAGTTGCCGAATCATCTCAATGGCGTGATTGCCGCTGACCACCGCTTTTACCATTGGACCTGAAGTCATGTATTCAATTAGCCATTTTCGAACCTCTAAGCCAATCTGATAAGGATCTTCAAGACCAAGTTCCTTCTTTAAATCCAAACCGTACTTTTCATAATTTTCAGCTGTTTTTTGACCAATTCGCTCAATCCACTCCCGACTCTTCGGATAATGATTATCAACCTGCTCGGGGCGAGCCCAAACCATTTCCAGCGAGACTATCTTTAATCCTCGCTGCTCAATCCGGGCAATAATCTGACCAATTAAGCCACGTTTGACTCCATCGGGCTTAATTAAAACTAATGTTTTTTCTTCGTTATTCATAATAATAATTTAAACCATTACTAATAACTTTAATATGACCATCCTGGTCGGTTCGACGAACAATTATTGATCGTTCGGCCAATCGCTCTAAAAGCTCGTCGGCCGGGTGACCATATCGATTATCAGCTCCAACCATAATAATCGCTAATTCCGGATTAACCCGATCCAGGAATTCTGCCTGACTGGAGCTCCGGCTCCCGTGATGAGCTACTTTCAAAATCTGACTTTGAAGAGCTGGCCCCCAATAAGCCATTAGATCATTTTCGGTTTTAGCCGTAGCATCACCAGTTAATAGCCACTTTTGTTGTCCATAAGTTAACTGAGCGACTACCGATAAATCATTCTGATTTGAGGGTAAATAACGATAATAAGATTCAAGCGGATAAAGAATATCAAAAAAAGTCGAATCAGAACGAATTCTCTGTCCGGCTTGAGCAATAATTATCTCAGCCGAACTCTCGGCTAGAGCTTCTTCCCAAAGACGACAAGATGACCCCTGACAAGCGACCCCACTCCAGAGAACTTGATTTACTTGATAGCGATCTAAAACTTGAGCTAAACCATAAAAGTGATCATCGTGAGGATGAGTCAAAACGATCAAATCGATCTGCCGCTGCCAGAAAGGTAGCGTTCGGCCTAAATGATTTAAGATGCTTTGATCAGGTCCCCCATCGATCAAAATCAAATGACGCTCCGGTGTTTCAACCAAGATAGCATCTCCCTGGCCAACATCAAAAAAAGTAACTCGTAATTCGGCTTGACGGAAAAGAGCAACTTCTCGCCAAACCATCCAGTTGGCTGCTAGTAAAAATAAAAAGAGCAAACCGAAAAGACGAGCCGATATCTTAATGCTGGACATTCTGAATTAAATTCTCAGTCATTAGAGCACTAATGACCGAAGCTAAAAAAGCAGCCCGCTCTTCCAGATATTGAGGTCGAATAAACTTCATCCCGGCAATTGCCTCTCGATAATCTTCCCAAGTTACCCGAGCTCCAGCTAAATCAAGTCGATAATATAGATCTTCTCGTTGCTGATCCCGTTGGGCTGATCCCTGGCGATCATCGAAGAATCCACCGTAACCGAGCAGGCCACCTAAAAGCTGTCCATTTTCACGAATTGGCATCCAAAAAATAATCAATCCCAAGTCGCTCTCAACAAAAAAAGGCTGTGAGTGCGAAGTTAGTGCCTGACCCAATTCAACCCATTCGGCGGCCAGTTTTTCTTCGATTGACTGATTTAATTGAGCTAAAGAGTTCAAAGCCGCGGCTTCAGTCTCTAAAGCAATTTGGCCTCGATCATTAACCAGGGCCAGGCGTCCACCAGTTAAATCGGCCAGTTGTTGTAACTGGTCTTTAATCTTTTCCGCCACCGGCTTCGGCCTTAATAAATCTTCGACCGTCTCCATAGTAAAGCCATTTTATCACGCCTGGTTTCTTTTGCCAATCAATAATTAATGTTATACTAAATCCACTTTAAGCGATGAATAATCATGATTACCCCTTTAAATAACCAAGATTTTGAAGCTTTGATTAAAGAAAATCATCAGCCAATCCTGGCTGATTTTTGGGCTCCCTGGTGTCGTCCTTGCCAGATGATGTTACCGGTCATCGATCAAATCGCCACCGAGTATGCCGACCAGATCAAAATAGTCAAGATTGACATTGGAGAACATGAAGATTTAGCCGAGAAATTTAATGTTTTGAGCATCCCGACTTTCATCACTCTGGTCCACGGTCAGGAAGATCAGCGACTAATTGGTCAACAGACTCCTCAGAATTTAAAAAAAATGTTAATAGCCGCAATCGAAAAAGCTAATGGTTAAAGAATTTCCTCTAATCATCATCGGTGGCGGGCCGGCCGGATTAACCGCCGGAATTTATGCCGGACGAAGTCAGCTAAAAACTTTAATTATCGCTGAACAACCGGGTGGAACAATTGGTTACGCTCATCGAGTCCAAAATTTCCCCGGCTTTCCTGAAATTGGCGGCTTAGAGCTAGCCAATCGAATGGTTGAACACCTTCAGAAATGGCCCGTGGAATTATTAATCGCTCGGGTAGGTCAAATAATTAAAAAAGACGATGGCTTTTTAGTTACTACCGATCAAAACCAAGAATATCGCGCGGAAGTTTTATTACTTGCTTTAGGAACGGAAAAAAGAAAACTCGGTTTACCGAACGAGGACCGATTTCTGGGACGAGGCCTTTCTTATTGTGCTCTCTGTGACGGCCAATTTTTTAAAAACAAAACAGTCGCCGTTGGCGGTGGCGGTGATGCCGCGGTAACCATGGCTCTTTATCTGGCGGAAATGACAAACAAAGTTTTTTTAATCTCCCTGCAGCCCGAATTAAATTGCAGTCCCAGCTGGCATCAAGCAGTCAAAAACCAGAAGAAAATAGAATTGATTTGTGACAATCAGGTAACTGAACTGATTGGTTCCGAAAACTTAAGCGGGATAAGATTAAAAAACCCCTATCAGCAGCAGACTGAACTTCCGATAGATGGTCTTTTTGTCGAAATTGGCTCGGCTCCCTCAACAACGCTGACTGAACCATTAAATCTAGCCACTGACTCCGAAGGATTTATTAAAATCAAGGCAAACGGACGCACCAGCCAGTCTGGTATCTGGGCAGCTGGTGATTTAACTAGTGGATCCAATAAGTTACGACAAGCAATTACGGCCGCCGCTGAAGGAGCGATGGCCGCTGATGATATTTACCGTTACTTTAAACAAAAGGGTTAATTTTTCAACAAATCAGCGGCCACTTGATAATCTTTAATCAAGACCGGTTTCAAATTAGCATTGTAAGTAGCAACCGCTGGATGATAAAGCGGAACGATTTTCCGAGATGGCTCTAATAAATCATTTGTCTCAAAAACTCGCCCCCGGAGTCGACTAATACCTAAGAGTTTTCCATTCTGGCTAGCTAATGACTCCAAGCCATATTTTTTAATTAAATACTGGGTCGCAAAATTACCCATCGGGCAAATAACCTGAGGCTGAATAATCTCAATTTGTCGATTCAAATAAGGTCCGCAAGCCTTAATCTCTTCGGCTAACGGATTACGATTACCAGGTGGACGACATTTTAGAATATTGGCGATGTAAACATCCTCTCGTTTCAAACCAACCGCTTCCAGGACCTGGTTCAAAATTTGACCAGCCGCACCACAAAAGGGATGGCCACTGGCATCCTCTTGGCGGCCGGGAGCTTCTCCAATAAACATAATCTGAGCTCGATGATTGCCTTCGCCAACTACTGGGCAGTGTCTCTCTCGATAAAGCGGACACTTCCGGCAGTTGACAACCTGATCGCGAATTTCTTGCAGTTGTTGATCACAAAGGTCCATTACCTTTGTAAATGTGATAAATCTTATTTTTCTTTAGGGCATCCAAGGCATACTTTAACCGGGCTTGACTAGTAGCATAAATGGTAAAAAGAGTATCGCCCTTCTCAACCGTCTCCCCAACCAAGCGATGCAAATAAATTCCAGCCTGTTTAATAGTTGGATTACCTAGCGAACGGTTAATCCACCCCAGGGCTTTATTGTCAATCATGCGCACCGATCCCGACTCTTCCGCTTTCACTTGATGAGTAATTCGTCCAATCTTAATATCTTCAGAATCAATATTTGGACGGCCACCTTGAGCTTCAATAATTTTTTGCATTTGTTTCCAAGCCTGACCGCTAGTTAAGCATTCAAGCGCCTGTCGATTAGCCTGACTACCTTTAGCCCGGCCAGCTAACTTCAACAACTCCGCTGAATAATAGACAGCTTTCTTTTGTAAATCAGCCGGGCGATCGTCTTTTTGTTGTAAAACACGTAAAACATCGCGAGCCTCTAAAGCCGGACCAATACCACGACCAATCGGTCCAAAAGAAGCATAAAAGACCACTTTAACTTTCATCTTAAAAAGCCGACCCAGATCAACAAATAATTTCTCAATCTCACGAGCTTCTTCCAGCGATTTGACTTTGGCCGTCGGGTTAATGGGAACGTCGACAATCAAACAATTGACCCCCATAGCCACTTTCTTAGCCATAATGCTGGTCACCAGCTTAGTAAAAGGTTCAACCGGTAACTCGTTCGCAATTTCAATGATTCGATCATCAGCTGGAGCAATCCCATCTGCTCCCCAAATTAGAAAAGCATTATTTTTCTTAAGCAATGGTTTAATCTCACGAGGTGAAAAACTGACTGGAGCCAACACCTCAAAGACATCGGCTGTCCCGGCTGGTGAAGTCACAGCTCGAGAAGAGGTTTTCGGCATTGTTAAACCAAGAGCACTAATAATAGCCACAATAATTGGAGTAATCCGATTCCCCGCCAAACCACCAGTTGAATGTTTATCAACAATCAATTGGCCATCAAAATTAAATTGTTGACCACTTTCCACCATAGCCCGAGTAATATGATAAAGTTCTTGATCGGAAATATTAGTGAAGAAGACTTTCGAAAGATAAAAAGCGATCACCGCATCGTCTAAGCGATAATTAACAATATCTTTAATAATAGCCAAAGTTTCACGATAAGTCAGCGACTGACCCTGTAACCGTTTGGCGATATGCTTAACCGACTCCGGTGTTCCCAAAAGTTGAATCTTAACTAATTCTTCTTTTTTAATTCCAGTTCTTTTCTTAAAATCCTGACAAAGTCCAATTTGACCGCGCTCGATCAAGCTACTGGTTAGGTTAACAGTTACTACCGTTGGGCTTCCTCCTCGCCAACCAATAATTAGGCGATCTTTTTCGCCAATACCATGTTCTTTGGCATCACGACGATGAAGATAAACTGAAAGTTCATCCCCGGTTTGAACATCAACAAAAGTAGTTCTTAATTGAAAAGTAAGCATAATTTAAATTAATCAGACCAATAATCCAACGCTCGAGCCAAGGCCGGTGAAGTTTTTGCTGCTTCAACAATTGACTGACCCTGACTAACAGCCGCAACGGCTATCTGTGCTGCTTCTGCTCCGGCGGCCGATCCATCTGGATGACCATGAATTCCGCCTCCAAAATTAATAATTAAATCTAATCCCAGAACTTTTACCAAATCTGGCACCATTCCTGGATGAAGTCCGCCAGAGGCTATTGGCAATACCGTTTTTTGTTGACCCCAAGCTGAACTTAAAAATTGATTGATTTGGACTACTTCCGATTCTGATCCCTCCATTTTACCGACCACCGTTCCGGTATGTAACTGATCCACTCCGGCCAAACGAGCCATTTTAGCCACCACCAGCATGCTTAATCCATGATCAGGAACTCGAGTAAAAGCAGAATGACCGGCTCGATGCCCATGAATAATCATCTCTGGAAAAGCCCGTCTTAATTCTTGAACTCCGGACCAACCGGTAGTTACTAAATCAACCATTAAACAACGACCGCCAGCCTCAGCTACCCACCGTCCTCGCTCTAGCATTTGAGTCACTGGAGCCGTAACATTAAAAGCATAAACTTTAGATTGCCCACTCTCCTGCTCAGCTAAGCGTTGTTTTTTCATTACCTCAACTACTCGTTCTCGGAAAGGATTGATTGGTAGATCGGTTAAATTCTCATCATCTTTTACTAGATCAACTCCATGGCTCCAAACAACATAAGCCAACTGAGCATTATCTTGAGGACTAAGGCCAATTTTAGGCTTAATGATCGAACCAATAATCGGCCGAGAATAAATATTGAGGAGCTGTCGGATACCAGCCGTTCCAAAAGCAGGACCGGAAAAAGAATTAATATAAGTCTCAGGAAATTCAATATCTTCCACTCTTAAGGCCTCTAAATCTTTCATTGAAAAAACATTACCCATTATTCCTGAACCGAGCTGAGGTAAACTACCGAGCTCAAAGAGACCCAAAGGATAAGCAATTTGAACTAAATTATCGGCCGAGTTAATTTTGTAAATCCGAGCCGCTAAATCATGGAAAATTTGATCAGACAAGGTCACAGTTGGAGTCCAGGTCCCAACCGAAGATTCAGCCGCCACTTTTTCAGCTGCTGCTTCTAAGCTTTGACCCTGAAGTGGTCGAATCCGATAAGTAACTAAAACTTCCTTTTCTTGATCAGGTTGATAATCAAGATTCAGATATGAATATTCCATAATCAATCTTTAATCCACGGACAATGCTTATTGACGGCCGCCTTCAGCTGATTCGGGTCAATTACTCCTTGTTCGGTGATATAGCCCGTTATTAATTCCACCGGAATCCAATCGAAAGCATAATTAAGAATTTGAAGCCCCCGCGGCGGATGATTCCAAATCTCTGTCGGCGGACGTTGTTCTATTTCAATCTGACTCTGGGGATGAAACTTCAATAAAGAAGCCGCTATATAAATAGGCACTCCGGCCTCTCGTGCCCCCAAAGCCATTCCATAGCTACCAATTTTATTAACCACTGATCCATCTTTAAGAATGGCATCCGCCCCAATTAAAAAGATATCCATCTGATAATCTTGACCCGAAACATCAGATAAGAAAAAACCGGCTGCCGAATCTTTAACCATAGTTACTGGAATATCGGCCTTAACTAATCGCTCGGCCGTAATTCGACCTTGGAACAGGGGCCGAGTTTCAGTATTAAATACTTCAAACTGTAGGCCCGCTTTCTTCCCAGCGATTAGAATGTCAATCACTGTTGATGAATGGCAATGAGTAAATATCTTATGACGATCTTTAATCACTTCCTGACCAAAAGCAGTAATATCGTCTCGACCCTGACTAATCAATAACAAAAAATCGACTACTGCTTTTTCAAGCCGATTGCGAGCCTCAGCAACAGTGGTAATCTTATCAAAATTTTTCTCCCAAAGAACGCTGGCGACGGCATTGTTGGCTAGGGCTTCGGTTGGCCGTGCCGAGCGTAAAAAATCAGCTGCTTCTCGAATCTTACTAAACCATTCCTCTGGTGAATTAGCTGGCACCTTCAAGCCGTACTTTTTTAGAGCCAGCAAAGTGGCCTCGGCCACTGCCGTAGCTCCCTGGATTTCAACGTCTTTGATTTGCTGATAGGTTTTGTCTAAATTAACCCGAAACATTACCGCTGAACATTCACTCCTCCTTGATATCAGCCGCAAATAATCCGCCAACTAATAACACTCCGCCTAAAATTAATCCCCCGACAAAAAACCAAAACAGCCAAGTCGGACGCAAGTCTACCTGCCCAATAATCAACATTATGAAAGGCACTCCAAAGACTGCAACCATAAAAGCACCCAGGGAGGCAAATTGTTTACGCGCCCCCAAAACACCTGTATACCGAAAGTTACTATTTTCTTTTGGCATATTACTATATATAAATTATAACTTTTCTTAGTTTAGCATAAAATAATCAAGCCGCCAATTAGCGACGATAAGGACAAATCAGACGAAAGTCACAATACTGGCAAGCATGTCCGGGACGAGCCTTAAAGTCACTCTGTTTGATCTCTTCAACTGTTCGACTGAGCTTTTGCAACGCCCGCTCTTTCTCTTTGTCTGAACCGAGAAAAGACTGTTTACGGTTTTCCAACAAATAGTAAAAGGTTAAACGGACTGGTTTAATCTTTAAAATTTGTTCGGCCGCTAATTGATAAATTAGCAGTTGTTGTTTCTGATCGCTTGAAAGTTTTTCTTTATAGGCACCAGTTTTATAATCGATCAATTCTAATCCTTCATCAGTCTGATCAACNNTCCGACAAACTCTTTTTCCAACCAAAAATCATGGCCGTCATGATAAACTTGCGGCTTCTCTTTAATCAATGAATGATAAAAAACTTTTAACCCCTGAAGACCGCGTTGATAATATTGTTGTCGCTGAGACTGATTCTGATACCAGTCCTCAATCCAGTGCTGTTGATAAAATTGTTTTAAGTCGCTCCAGCGAAGTGGCTTAGTCTGACTAGCCCAGACCGCCATAAATTCAGCTAAAGTATTATGAAAAGTTGTCCCAAGGCTTCTTTCTGGACTACCCTTGGTTGGCACCCGAAGTAGATGAGATAAACGATATTGCCAAGGACAAGTCTGAAAACTAATCAACTGAGTATAAGAAAAATGATCAGGTAGTTTTTCAAACGATTTTCGAATCGGTACCCCAGAAGTCGATTTCTTCAATAAACGACTGATAAACTCTTCCTTCAGCTCCAACTCTGACAAGAATGGAGATGCCTTTCGCTGTCGCTGACCACCACGATCTTCAGCCCAGCTAAAATAAAGACCGTGGCGAGCTCGAGTCATGGCCACAAAAAAGAGACGCCGCTCTTCAGAAATATGACGTAGGCGATCAATCTCCGGATTCAACCAAGGAATCAAGGCTGACTGACGACGAGCCGGAAAGACTTGATCAACCAAGTCAACCAAAAAAACATAGTCAAACTCCAATCCTTTAGCTCCATGAACGGTAAGGACCGAAACTGCTCCTCCGACCTGATCGACTGTTACTTGTCGGCCGAATGACCTCTCCCATTCAATCTGTTCTAAAAAATGATTTAAGCCCAAATCAGGATGATTTTGTTCAAACTGATTAAGCTCTTCGAAAAAGAAATTCAAAGCTTCAATCTCAACCTGACTGGGATTGGCTTGAAGCCATTTTTTAAAATAGCCTGAATCCTCTAAAAAGCTTAACAGCTGACTAACCAGCGGACGCCGATCATGATCTAGCCACTTGATCATTGGTTGAATGGCTGAACGACCTCGAGATGAGAGACGATCAGCTGATTTCTGTAAGGCCTCCACTAGCGGTCGCCCTTGTCGATGACTTAAATTAATGATTATTGCTCGATCGGTATCACTCAGAGACCAATGAGGAAAATTAAGGTAGCGATAAAAAGCCACATCATTATAGCGATCTAGTTGCAGGGTTAAGTAGGACAAAATATCAATGACAATTGGTTGGCGATAGATTTGACCAGCCGTCATCGCCCGCACTGGTACTGCTGCTCGACTAAGCGCTTCTTCAAAAGCATAAACTTGTTCATTAGTTCGGGTCAGGACAGCAATTTGAGCCGGATCAGTTCCGGCTTTAATCAAATTAGCTACCTCCTCGGCTACCACTTGCCTTTCCGTTTCGTAATGCTCAAATCGCCAGCTTTTAATTATCCCTCGGCCCGATTGAGTCGCCTGTAATCCTTGAATAGATAGCCGGTGATCAAATTGATCAGTCCCTTTAATAAATTTGTAACTCAGGTCAATAATATTCTGAGCTGAACGATAATTTTTTTGCAGGGTCACTTTTTTAGCTTTCGGATAGTCTTTTAAAAATTGCTCGACATTGCCATAATAAGCCCCCCGCCATTGATAGATTGTCTGATCGGCACTAGCACAAACCATCAGATTGTTATCCGGCCCAGATAAGATACGAGCTAGCTGATATTGAATCAAATTAGTGTCCTGGAACTCATCAATTAACAGATGTTTAATTCGCTGCTGATATTGACGCCTAATTTGAGGTCGTTCTTGGAGCAATTTTAAGCTATCACAAAGCAGATCTCCAAAATCAACTACTTCGTTTTCTAATAAAATATCTTGATAACACTGGTAAGCCCGCGCCAGTTCTTGCCGGCGTTGATCTTCCACAGAATCAGCTGGCGGCTCGGCAAAACTATTTAAATATTGGTCTGGTCTAATATTCTCATCTTTACATCGTCCAAAATGAATAATCAGATTAGCAATCAAACTCCGATTACTGCCTCGAGGTTGATAATAATCAAATTCAAAACGTTCCCAGTTTTGACTAACTAAAATTCTTAAATCTCGTTCGGCCAAAACTCGAAAAGGCACTGGTCGTCCAATATCAAGGCCGTGGGCCTCAAGCAACTGCTGAGCCCAACCATGAAAAGTATAAACCGGCAGATTAAGATACTCTTCCGGAAAAAGTTGATCGGCCCGTTCAGCCATTTCTTGAGCCGCTCGCTGAGTAAAAGTTAAAGCTAAAATATTCTCTGGATCCAACTGACCATGTTGGACCAGATAGGCCAGATGATGAGTTAAAACACGAGTTTTACCCGTTCCTGGACCAGCAACCACTAGCATCGGTCCGGCTTGATGTCGGACTGCTTCTCTCTGCTCTTGATTCAAATTACGAATAAGTTCTGCCATCGTTGACTATCATAGCCGAAATAGACCCAAATATAAATTTGACAAAATATATGCTTTGATTTAAAATAAAAACACTTTCTCATCGAGAAAGATTATACTCCAAGAGGAGGGATATAATGGGAACCAGGAGAAGGGGTTCAAAAAAGGTAAATCTAAAGAAGGCCCCCGGCCGAGCTGGAACCAGCTGCCGCGGGAAAAAGATACGAGAGCAGATGCCTGAAAGTCAGTTTCATCTAGCTCACGTTCAGGGACACCATCATAACGAAATTCCTCTGATGAAACCTCGAAGGAGGGATGCGATTATTTAATAAAGTATTGAGAGGGCTTGTAGCCCTCTCTTTTTTATTCCTTAAGAAGTTTGAAAACCGATTTGGCCTTCTGTCTGGCTTTGTTCTTCTACCGGCCCAAATCGATCTTCATAGAGACTTAAGTTTTCCTGAAGAGCCTTGATCATTTTCTTTAGATGACCGGGCGAAGTAATCACCCGAGCAGTAACAATACCCTGAGGAGGAGTAATGTTAGCAAAATCAATAATAAAAGCATCTTGTTGATGAGAGACTCTCATCATATTAGCATAGGCTCCCTTTAGCTGTTCATCATTAATCTTAACCTTTATTTCTGTTGGTTTTTGATTCATAATAATAATTAATTAATTTTTGACCCAAAAAGTTCTTGGGCTTCTTTTTTTATCTGATCCATTACTCTGAAGGATAGACCTAGGTCTTTGGCCTCGACTTCTAAAACGTCTCGAGCAAGCATTAGTCTCTTCTTCGAAAATATTTCGATTAACCGTCCCGGTCGACAAGAAGGTAAAATAGTGATTGGATAAATACCCTCCTCATCAATCATCCGTTCAATCCCTCGATGGAGCGGATGTTTCCACCCCCAAAGAGATTTACCGATACAATCAAAATATTTAATCGCCTCCTGAGTAAATTCAGTATTGGTCACCATCATTGACTTTACCCGCCGACCAGCTTGAATCTTTTTCTGGGCAAATTCACCCTTTTCTAGATCATCAAAACGAGCGGCATACATTAGAGCTGTTGGTAAATCAACTTTAATCCCTCTCTTGTTATGATATTTACATTCTCCGATATATAACAATTCGTCATTCCAGGCCAAGAAATCAACTTCATGTTGGACACAACGTCCTTGAAGATGAGTGCCAATTTTAACTTTAAAGCCTTGTGCTTCAAAGATACGACCAACATAGCTCTCAAAAGGAAATCCGGTTGGACCGAGTCGCCTCATCGCCTCGGGTAAGCTGAAACGCATGGCCAGTTTTGGATCAGCTTGACGCAATAACCGATCTACCTGACGGCGAATTTCGGCCGTGGTAATTCTTTCGCGACGACTAGATGCCACCCGATCGGCAATCTCCACCGATATTTCTCGCGTCGCTCCTACCTGTCGAGCTGAATCATAAACATTTTGCCAAGAAAAAGGTTCCTCTTGACCACTTGATTTAATAACAGTAATTTTTTTCATAAAGCCACATAACTAATAAATGCTCCAACAAAACAAAGAACAGCAAAAATTAAAGCCCAAAAAGCAAAACTAATCTGTTGGCTTAATTTTAGCAATAAACGAAGACTGATTAAACCAAAAATAAAGCTAGTAATCAGAGCGGGCCATCCTTGAATAAGTAGCATCGGATTCTGCCAAACCAGATAGATACTCATCAATAGAACCAAAGGCACCGACATAATATAGGAAGTTTTCAGAATNNAATCTGAGTAGAGCTTAGATTGCCCAAAGACAATCCAAAGATTGTCCCTCCGGATCTGGAAAAACCGGGAATGACGGCCAGTCCCTGGAGAAAACCAGTTAAATAAGTTAAACGGCGGAAAGACCATCCTCGATCTCGGCGAGTGCGATGCATCCAGGCTGTTCCAAGTAAACCAAAACCGGTAATAAGCAATAATAGGGGTCCGATAACTACGCCACGGACTAAATGATAAAGAGGAAAACCAATCAACAATGAGATCCCCGTCGTAATGATTAAAAACCTCATTAAACGAGGGTTTTCAAGTTTCACTAGTTTAACCCAGTCGTGACGAAAATAGACCAGGACGGCCAACATTGTTCCCAGATGCAAAAAAAGAGCCGCATCAACTTCACTAACGCCAAGTTGAAAAAAGCGACTTGTTAGAGCAACTACTCCTTCACTGGAGATCGGTAGCCACTCGGTAATGCCCTGAATAATTCCCAGGATTAAATAAGATAGCATCTCCCCGCTATTATAACTTAAAGACTATAATAGGTCTAATAAAAATGTCCCCCGAAGAAATTGCCCGAAGACAAAATCAACGAAGGACATAATCATTATAGCCGGCAGATTTTTTCTGTCAACCCTCAAAATAAAAAAATATCCTCCAGAAGAAATATCCGAAGATAAATCAACTAGAGGATG
>DCTL01000007.1:0-2417 GCA_002329255.1 Patescibacteria group bacterium UBA1441 | reverse complement strand
AGCCAAGTCTCTTTTTTTGTCAAGAGAGTTTTCCACCTCTTCCCTTCTCCTCTAAAATAAAAGTGGCCGGACCATCATTGATGGCCTCAACTGTCATCATCGCTCCAAATTCTCCACTGGCCACTTTTAAGTTATACTCCTCCCTTAACCGTGCTTGAAACATCTGATAGAGTCGATCAGCTTCTTCCGGAGCCGCTGCTTGAATAAAGCTTGGCCGACGTCCTGATTCAGTATTGGCACAGAGAGTAAATTGAGAAACAACTAAAACCTGACCCTTAGTCTCAACTAAGCTTAAATTAATCTTTCCATTTTGATCGGCAAAGATTCTGAGATGAGCCACTCTTTTGGCTAATCGATCGACTTGTTCTTCTTGATCATCTTGTTCAATGCCTAAAAAAACAACCAAGCCAGAATCAATCTGGCCGATTAATCGATCGCCAACTAAAACACGAGCCCGATTGACTCTCTGGACTACCGCCTTCATATCGAAACAATTACTGACCGAAGCGATTTTTAATTGTCTCCAGCTGAGGAGCTAATTCCTGGCGCACTCTTTCTTGAACCCGCTCGATTGAGGGATTGTCTGATGTTGGCCCTTCCTGAACCTGATTCAAGGTCCTTAAAGCCTCATTATTTAAATGCCTAAGTCGTTCAGCCGAAGTAATAGCCTGCTCCAATCCTTCTAGAGCCTCTTCCGGAGCCGCATTATAAACCTGTTCTAACATTTGAATAGCTTGTTGGCCGGCTTGGCCTAAGGCATCATGACCTTCTGTAGCCAAAGTATTCCAGTCTTGTTCGATTACCTCTTCCCCTAAAGATGCATACTGTTGATATTCTTGGCTCAGCGCTTCAACCATCTTCTGCCTTTCCAACAAACAGTTTTCTCGATCAGACTCGGGACAAGCCTGATCCATCTCTGCGACTCTTTCCTGTAAACGCTCTACTCGCTGAAGAGCCGTTTGATTAAAATCGTCTTCAATCTCCGCCCAGCGATTTTCCTCCCGAATATGCCTTAAGGCTTCAATCTGAGTCTCCACCGCTTCGGCTCGAGCTTCCCGCACCCTTTCTTGAATAGCTTCTCTTTGGCTAAAGTGATCTTCTAGATCATCTAATCTTTCTAAACTCTCACCTTGCCAGGAGTGAATTTGAGTATCAATTTGACCATTGCTTTTTGACATTCGTCGTAAAGTATCATTATAGAGACGCCATTCATTCAAAAGAGCGTTAACTTCTTCTTCGTCAATTGGGTCAACTTCTTCTAACTGATCCAACCGATCGTCCATCAATCCTTTATAGCGATTAAAGGCTCCTTCGGGGTTCCAGTTGCTGATTACTTCAATTACTCGATTACGGCCTTCTTGAGCCGCTGTTCGAGCCTGTTCTAAGGCGGCTCGAGCATCATCCGGTACCTGTTCCTTCAAACGATCAAAAGCGTCAATGTGCCAGCTAATAGATTCCTCGAGCCAATTCATCAATTCTTCCCGATCTGGGCCTTGCTGAGCAACTTGATTAAGGACTCGCTCTATCTTTTGTTGTTGCCGTCGATAATTCTCTGTTGCTCGATCAATCATTTCTGGAGCATTTTCAATCACGGCCTCCAGTTCAATTAAACGACGCTGGCTAAGCAACTGATGACGTTCTAGCTTAGCTTCAGAGTTGAAAGTAAAGAAAGTTCGAACATTCTCGCCCAAAACCTTCAACGGATACCAGAAGCTGCCTGGCAGAACACTGGGCACTTCGGTATTAGGATCTGGCTCTTCCGCTAAGGCGCTTAGTCCCATAAATAGCATCAGGGCCAGAACAATCAGAGCAATAACTTTTTTCATACGACTTTTCATATTAATAATCTATTTAAGTCTAATCCGACTATTAAGATAAAGCAAGATCAAAAAACTCCCCGCAGAGGACACCAAAAGATGAGATCCGCGAGGAGTATCTATATATTATTCCAAGTAGTTATTTTGTCAACCCTCAAAATAAAAAAATATCCTCCAGAAGAAATATCCGAAGATAAATCAACTAGAGGATGTCCCCAGTATAGCCAAGTCTCTTTTTTTGTCAAGGGTTTTTATCAAAACAAGTTCTCAGCAGTTCAACATTCTTGCGATCCGGACCTTGACCATCAAAACCTGGCACTTCTAAAATCCAGGGTAATTTATTCAGAGAGTCTTGGCAAGCCAAAGCCCGAAAACCTTCCAATCCAATCTGACCTTGGCCAATATTAGCATGACGATCAGAGCCAGAATTAAAATCCGTGACTGAATCATTGGCGTGTAATAATCGTAGATGCTGAAGACCCATCTTGTCATCCCAATCAGCCAAATAACGATCGATTCGCTTTGGATGAGGATGAAGCAATCCAGACTCAAAAGCATGAGCCGTATCAAGACAAGCGCCTTCTCGATCAGAATCGGTCG
>DCTL01000003.1:16692-30395 GCA_002329255.1 Patescibacteria group bacterium UBA1441 | reverse complement strand
GGTGAACATTCGTTGCTACAATAACCCAGATCGGGACTAATTACATAAGCTTCAGCTGAATTTAAAACCAAAAATGGCTGTACGAGCATTAGCCCGACCAGCATTAGCTGTAAACTAAACCGAATAAATTTGAAATTTTTTGTTTTGTTCATTATTAGAGTATTACTTCTCAAACTTACAACTTGTTAAACTGTACATTATTAATGTTTATTTGTCAATAGTAGATACTATTGAATATTTAAAAAATAATCTGATGTCTATAAAGAGAAAGGGGCACCGTTAACCAGTTACGGTGCCCATTAAATTCAAAAAGATACCCAGGCTCCCTCCGCCTGGATCCAGTTTCAAAGAATAACATCTTTGGAGACTGGGTCTACCAGGTAGAGGACCTTGTCCTCATTAAGATAAACCACCCAGTACCTTGAATCATCGGATGGTCCGAGGAGAGCAATTCCTACCGCCCCTTTGATCGCAAGGGTTTTCAGTCCAGCAGCCGCATCTAATGGACTGCCTTTAGGATAAAACTCCTTAAGCAGAACATCGAAACGGCGGGAAGGAATTATCTCGTACTCCCCTCGTTCTATTGAGATCACGATCCCAACACCTAGGTGTTGAGCAATTAGCCGTCCCAATTCCAGACGACTAATGACTTCTGGATCAACTACTGCATCAACTACCGCCACCACAGAAGAGCAACCAAGAAGAGAGACCATCAGAAAGGCAAGAATTAGTATCTTTTTCATGAACATCACCTCCTTGTGATGTCCAAACAATAACATTGATACCTTATTCTGTCAAGAGGTAAGCCGTGGCCACCCATCGCTGCCAGTTCCGGCCTGGCGGATAACAAGTTGAAATAATTAAAACATATTCATTGGCTGGCGGTTCTAGAAGTAACTGTCCGTATTCCTCAATACTCATCGTTTCCACCTTTTCGGCAGAATATTTAAAAACTCTTTCTTGATAATAGATCTCGATAATATCTCCAGAAACCAAATTGCCTAAGTCGCTAAAAACTCGATCAAATTTAATATCAGGATAACCCGGTGGTGCACTATGACCAAGAATAACAGTTTGGCCCGGGTCTCCTGGTCGAGCCGCCTCCGGATAAATAACTACTCCCCGATCAAGTTCAGCCGATAAAACATCTAGATCGCTACTATCTGGAGATCGAAGTGGAGCTTCAATTCCCAAAACCGAAATTTTAATATGATCCTCCTCCCCAACTGCCTCTTGCCCAATTTGAATCGACTCTTCTTCCTCGATTGGTTCTTCGATTGGTTCTTCAAATACAATTTCTTCGGCCCACCGACTAATAGTTTGCCAATCAAAAATCCAGCTAATTTCAGACCAGTTAATGATTAATAAAGAAAAGACAAAAATCGCTAAAAATGGCAAAACGAAATGAGACCAATTTTTAAATGTCATGTCAGCCAATGATTAATGGTCCAGCCATCCATTGCCAAATTAAGCTTTTACTTAATAAAGTTAGAATTATTAAAAACATAGCCACTAAAGTAGTCCAACGATAAACGGGCGCGACTGGCTGCTGAGAACGTCCGATAATAGCAATAATTAAATAAATCGCAATTAAAATAACTCCGTAAAAAATAAGTTGTTGCATAAAGCTCTCATAGGAACGAGAGATAAACTTAAAAAATTTAAACCAGAAACCTTGAGGAATCTCAGTTACGGAAATTGAAGCTGCTCCTAATAGACGCCAATCCTGCTCGGGATAAAAATCAGTCAGATCCGATTCAGGAGAAACCGATGCCACCTCAATTTCTTCCAATCCGGTCTCAACTTCTGTAACTTCCTCTAATTGGCTTACATTTTCTAAATCAATATCACCAACTAATTCTTGAGTTGTCTCTTGATATTCGGGCAAAGTCTGAGGTTCGGGAGTCGGAGGTGAAACTGGTTGCAGACGAGTCTCGGTATAAGCAATTTGATACGGCGTACCAAAAAGCTGAACGACAACAGCCGTCGGATGACCATCAAACTCTCCCTGTAAAACNNCCCATCTCACGATAGAGAGGATTCAAAATATTATCTCGATGAGATGACGAACCCATCCAGGCTTGATGCACTTCCGCTGAATCAAAAAAATGAATAGCTAAATTTTCACCGGCGTATTGATATTGGTATCCCGCTTGATCAAACCAGTGCCAAGGATCAAGGCCGTCTGGACTATAGTGATCGAAATACTGTTTTTCAAGCATGTCTTGAGCCTTTTTATAAGCCGCCAAGTTTAACTGTGCATTTAGTTGAACAGCTGGTAAATCATTTTCTAAACGACTCTGGTTAACTAGATCAATTAAGGCACTACTAGTAACATCGGCAAAAAAAACGCTTTGCGGAAAACACCAAGCAAAAGGACCGAGACCAATACGTAGAACGGTCAATATTACTAAATAATAAATAATTATTCGGGCTAGCCAACGCTGTTTATCCATGATCAATTAATTTAACACTAAAATCATTAGGGTCAACCGTTACTCGATCACCACGCTTAATATAATCTTTAAGCAAGGCTTCAGCGAGCACATTGGCGACCCTATCATGAACAACCCTTTCCATTTCCCGAGCGCCAAAGGCTGGTCGATAACTGAGTTCAACAATCTTCTCTTTTAACGGTTGATTAATTTGAAACTCTATCCCTTGTTCTGATAAGGAGGACGCTATCCGGCCTAAGATCAATTCTGAAATTTCAAGCAAGTGTTCCGGAGTTAAGGTTTTAAAGACGACTACCGCTGTAAATCGATTAATTAACTCTGGACGGAAGTATTTATTTGTCATCAGATGATCTAATAAATCATCTTTTAGCATATTTAAAGATTTATCATCTTCAATATCTTGACGAATAATTTCCGCTCCCGCGTTAGAAGTAGCAACAATGATAGTATCAGAAAAAATAACTTTTTGGCCAAAGCCATCAGTAAGATAACCTTCATCAAAGACAGTTAAGAATAAATTTAGTATATCCGGATGAGTTTTTTCAACTTCATCCAAAAGAACTAAAGAAAATGGATTCTCTCGAACTTGAGAAGTCAATAAACCAACGTGATCTCGATCACCAATCAATCGATAAATATCTTTCGCTTCCTGGAATTCCGACATATCAATCCGAATCATTTTATCCTGAGAACCGAAATAAATATCCGCTAAAGCTTTGGCTGTCTCCGTCTTCCCTACTCCCGTCGGCCCTAAAAACAAAAAGGATCCCATCGGCCTATCTCGCCGAGTAATAATTTCCGCCCGAGCCCGACGTAGAGCAGAAGAAACTTCTTGAATTGCCTCTTCTTGATTAACCACTCGCTGGTGAATTAATTTTTCGAGATTTAAAAGCATCTGCTTTTCAGACGATTGGATACGACCAATTGGAACTTCAGCAATTCGAGAAATAATTTGATCCACCCAATCCGGATCAACGTAGCTACTTTTCTGTCGAGAAGCAAAAACCAAAACCTCATCTAACAGATCAATAGCCTTCTGAGGAAAGGGTTTGTTTTGGATATAGCGAGCACTCCGCTCGATTGTCTTCTTTAAAGTCAAATATGGAATAAACTTGTCATAACGTTGTTCAAATTCAGGAGTCAAATATTCAAGAATACGTAAAGTCTGGTGCGAGGAAGGAGGCGAAACTTCCACTTTATTGAATAAATTAAGCAACCCTGGTCTCTTTTGCAAATGTTGATGTAGCCCCTCGTAAGAGATGGTGGCAATAATTTGAAAATGAGGCGATTCTAAGTACTTGGCTAACAAATTAGAAAAATCAATGGAATCTGAATTTGCCTGACCTAAAAAATTATCTAAATTCCTGACAACCAAGATAACATTACTCATTGATTCCGCCTCGCGGAAACAGCTGTCAAGGGTTTGAGTTGCCGCTTCCATCGACGGCGTTTGGGCTATAATAGCCAGCAGATCAAGCTCCATAAATCTCTGACCATTTAATCGAGGAAGTGAAGTGTTCCAAAAACTTTTAGCAGCCAAGGAACGAACGACCTCCATACGGCCACTCCCCGCTTGTCCAACTAATAAAACATTATTATGACCGGAGCTAGCCAGTACGTTCTCGACTTGTTCCAGTTCAGCCTGATGGCCATAGATCTCGGGCTGGCTATCCCTAATGCGAGCAATTTCGGTTAAGTCCCGAGAGTATTTATCAATAGTTAAGGTATAGGCGGCTGCCCAATAACGAGCAATGCTCCCATGACGTCTCAGATTATGGTCATCCCAAAATCGCTGCGCTTGAGCCAGATCGCGTCTTAAACGTTCATACCACTCCACCACGTTGTTTACATCATCGATCGTCATTTCTTCCTCAATCAGCAGCTCATTGAGGAAAGGATCAAAGCGGAATAAAGCCCAAAACAAATCGCTATTTTTAATTACTGGACTTTGACGGCCTTGGGCTCGATTAGCAGCTGCTAAGAAAATATCAATCAATTCGACGTCATTGTTTGACCAAATACGATGCTCTAATTCTTCCTTGATCCTCTTCCCTAAAGTTAACCGACCGAGACCCATTCGAGTTAAAACAAAAGTACTACCCGGCCAGCGGTTAATTAATAATTGGGCTAGTTTAAGTGAACTCAGTGCCTCTAGTTGATCAATTTCCTTTACCAATATCTTCGCTAATCGAAAATCAAACATTTCCGCCAAATTACCACCCGCCAATAATAATTCATTTAGTTGATGATCGGGACGGAAGAGAATTATTTTATTTTTATAAAATAGATGAAGCAACCAATTTAACCAAAAGAGACCCAAACAAAGAAAAGCCGCCCCGAGCGCCTGCTGACTATAAGGCCAGCCAAGCGGTCCGGAAGCTAAATTAAGAAAGCTAAAGAAAAAAGAAAGAAAGAAGAAAAATAGACTCGCCGAACGAGCTCCCGCACAAATTTTCAAAACAACCGACCGGGCCAGTTGAAAAACCAAAGCCTGATTAGGGTTAAAATAAAATTTATTTAAATCCCCAGAAGGCATCGTCCACCTAGAATAATTAAACCAATTGCCAATGGTCCGCTAAAAAACCAAAACAGAAAAATGATTAATCCAGTTACCAGCATCAGAAATTCCGCCATCAATCCAAAAATAATCAAAATGGTTCGAGTCACCGCTCCAATAGTACGTGAAATAACATTAGAGAAAAAAACAGAGGCATACTCTTTGAGGCTAAAACCTCTCGGATATTGCCAAACATATTGGCGCCAGGGAGCAAATAAAGTTTTAAGTAGTAGCGGAATTGAAAAATAGCTTAAACCAAAGCGTAAAAAACTCCTGGTAATTCTTAAAATATCTCTTGGAGCCGACCAAAAATACCAAGCAATCCACCAAAACAGCAGATGATTAGAATTTCTTTTTATTGATCGAGCAAAATCCATGAATTATTTTTTTAGAGTGGGCACATGTGGATTTGAACCACAGACCTCACGGATGTGAACCGTACGCTCTGCCGCTGAGCTATGTGCCCTGCTCCGATAATTTTATCATTTTATTCGACCTTTTCAAAGAAAAAGGCGCTGTTTGATCAGCGCCTTTTAAAATATTATTCAATTTATTTCAATTCAACCTTGGCCCCAGCTGCTTCTAACTTTTTCGATATCTCTTCGGCCTCTTCTTTCTTTGCCCCTTCTTTAATCTTTTGAGGCTCCTTCTCAGCCTGATCAACTACATCCTTCGCTTCTTTCAACCCCAGCCCGGTAACATCTCGAACCACCTTAATAACTTCAATTTTCTGCTCGCCGACTCCGGCTAAAACAATGTCAAAAGCACTCTTTTCCGGAGCTGATTCACCAGCCTCGGCTACTGGAGCCGCAGCAACTGCTGCTGGAGCCGCCGCCGAAACACCGAATTTCTTTTCTAAAATCTTAACTAATTCGGCTAAATCAATGACACTCATTTTTTCAATTTCAGTCACTAAAGACTGAAACTTTTTAGGAACTGAAACCTCTTCTTCGGTTGAAGTTTCTTGAACCTTTTCTTTGTTGTCTTTTTCTTCACTCATGCTTAATGGTTTTAATTTTATTAATTTTTAACTTTTTGAACAGCTGCTAAAACAAATACTAATCGGCGTAAATTGTCTTGACAGGCTCCAACAAAACCACTGATCGGACTCTTGATAACCCAAACAAATTGAGCCAATATCTCTTGATGAGAGGGCAACTTAGCCAGAGCCATTACGGCGGCTTGATCTTGTAGTTGATTATCCCAAATACCACCAATGATTTTTAATCGTTCATCTTTTTTATGGAATTGATAGGTAATTTTAGCCGGCGCAATTAAATCTCCAAAACCAAAAACTAAAGCCGCTGGACCGTCTAGACTAAAATCTTGCATTATTTCAGTATCGCTTAAAGCTCGCTGAACCAGACTTTTTTTAGCAGCTTGCAATAAACAATCATTATCTTTTAACTGCTGGCGCAAATCAGCCAAATCTCCAGCCGGAAGCTGACTAAAATCAACTAAAACTATCGACCGTTGTCGCGATAATTTATCTTTTAAGTCAGTAACTATTTCTTCTTTTTGTTTCAATGTTAAAGGCATGACATTAAAAAAACTGTGGTTACCCACAGCCTAAATTCGGTCTCTTGCCCTCGGTAGGTTTTATGCTTTCGCAACCTACTGTCTGTGGGGACAGTCTAAGCTTAATTTATTTACCTATTTTGTCAAGCGCTTTTATTATCGCCTGGCCAAAAAGTTCAGCAGCCTCCGGACCATCAGCAGTAATCAACCGATCGCTGGCCACTACTGGCTGATTAAGATAAACCACTCCCCTATTCTTTAATTCCTTAACTGCCGAACGATCAAGGGTAGATGACCAAACAGTCATCTCTCGACCTTTAAAATTAACGGCTCGTGCTAGGATCAGGGGGGCAATACAAATAGCCGCCAGCACCATCCCCTTCTGAGAAGATGATCGCTGTAGCAAATCATAAAGGGTGGCGTTATCGAGATATTTTAAGGCCCCTGCTCCCCCAATTAAGACCAAAGCCTGGTAGTCGCCATCCCTTACTTGATCAATAGTTAGCTCAACCACCACCTCTCCCCCGTCTACTCCTTGAGCCAGACCAGTTTGGTTACTAGCCACCTGTATCTGATGCCCTGCTGATTCCAGCACCCTCCGGGTCTCAAAATATTCCTGATCTTTAAATCCTTTAAAAGCAATAATAATAATTACTTTCATTTTAAATATCGCGCTTTAGCTTGATTATGCTCAGTCAATGTCCGACTAAAAACAGTTTTTCCATCTGGTTTCGATAGATAAAAGAGATAATCACTTGACTCCGGATTTAGAGCCGCCTCTAGACTTAACCGCCCAAAGCTAGCAATCGGTCCGTAAGGCAATCCTCGATAACGATAAGTATTATAAGGAGAGTCAATTTCTGTATCGATTAAACTGACTCGTTCGCCGAACTGGCCGGTTATATAAGTAATAGTTGCATCGATCTGCAAAGGCATGCCGATTTCTAAACGCTTCTGTATGATTCCCGCCACTAACGGTTGATCAGCTGACGGAACTTCTTTCTCTAACAGACTGGCCACAATTACTAAATCATGAATATTTTCTCCCCGCTCTCGAGCAGTTTGGATTAAATCACCTAATTGATGATTAAAGTTATTTAAGAAACGACGAATCATTAGCTCGCCATCAGTCTGATAATTAAAATAATAGGTATCTGGATAAAGATAACCTTCCAGACTATCTTCTGCTGGAGCATCTTCTAGAATGTTAAAATCATCCTGGAATTGACCAACTCGATAAGAAAGAAGATCTATCTCTGGAAAATAATCTTCAATTTTCTCCTGCCATTGTTCCAAATTAAGCCCCTCCGGAAAGGTAATAACCACTTCCGGCAATGATCGCCCCTGAATAATCAAATCAAGAATTTCAGCAGCGGTCATTGCGGGACTAAGCTGATATCGTCCAGCTTTCATCTGATGATAACGGTTAGTTATAAAACTATAGCTGAAGAAAGCATAGCTATTTTTAATCAATCCCTCGTCTTGAAGTTGCTGAATAATAGTCACCCCCCGTTGTCCTGGCTCAATCTCAAAAACCAATTCTGTTCCTGCCGGATCTACTGGTTGTAAGATGAAAAATTGCACCGCTAAATAAGTCGCCCCCAAAACAATGAGTGGACCGCTAGCAATTAAAATAAAAACAATAAAAGGGTTAACTTTTTGATTCATCGGATGAACGTAAAGGCACAAAAACAAAATCAGGAAAGACCTCTTTTTGAAAATCTTTTTCAGATTTTCTAGTTACTTGCCAAATCTGATTACCAACTGGAATAACCAATCGTCCGCCAATTTTTAGCTGATCCTGAAGCACAATTGGATATTGATCGGCACTAGCCGAAACTAAAATGCCGTCAAAAGGAGCTTCTTTGGCATAACCTAAAGAGCCGTCAGCTCTGATAAATTCTACAATACCCTGATCCTCAAAGCCATAGTGACGAACATTATTTTGGCCCCAATCTTTCAATTCTGGAATAATTTCAATAGCCCAAACATGGCCATCTTTTCCGGCAATCTGCGCCAGCAAGGCGGTCGTCCAGCCTGAACCGGAGCCAATATCGAGATAGCGACCCCCCGGTTGCGGATTTAATAGTTCAAGCATGAAGGCGACGACTGACGGTTGCGATATTGTTTGCCCTAATCCAATTGGCAACGGTTGATCCAGATCAGCTTGGTCTCTTTGACCTTTTGGAACGAAATCAGCTCTTTTAATCGCCTCCCAGGCTCGCCTAATATAATTGCTCTGCGGCTGAAACCACATCCTTACAATCCTAAAGTCTGGTCAATCTCTTGCATCGCTAGCAAAACTAGAGCGATAAAATCATGGCAACTGAGCTGAAGATATTCTTGGCAATTTGAAATGACTTCTCGATCAGCCCCTCGAGCAAATGATTTTTCTCGAAAACGATTTTTGACAGATTCAACGGTAAGGTCTTTTAATCTACGACTTGGTAAAACAAGGGCCGCCGCAACAATCAATCCCGTCAACGGATCAATGCAAAATAAGGCTTTGGCCATCAAGCTTTTTGGCGGATAACCATGCACTTGATTGTGAGTTTTAATCGCTTCGGCTACTTCGTTCGAAAAACCAGAATCTCTAACCATCTCCGCTCCAACTAAAGAATGCCTCTGAAGATCGTCTTTGGTTAATTCATAATCAATATCGTGTAACAATCCGGCTAATCCCCACTCTTCTTCATTCTGACCAAAATAATTAGCTAGTTTTTTCATGCCGGCCTCAACTGCCAAGCTGTGCTTGATTAAGTTGGCATTTTGGAGATGNNAGATGCTGATTTAATAATAAAAACGCCTCTGACCGGTTCATAACGCTGGCCCGATGAAGGTTTCGAAGCCATGATAGAGAATCCAGATGATTATAATTACCGCTAAAATAGTAACCACCACGTTTGCAAACTTAACCATTGAGTGTTTCATAGTAGTAAAAAACATTTTACAATTTTAAAGGCAAAAAGCAAGATATTGTTTTGTCGCCGATTTCCAGGTAGAATGAACTTAATCATTAAGAAAATGTTGATTAGCCGCCAGATGAAAATCAACTGTCTTTGGTTCCTTTTATTGCCGGGCTTCTTATGGTTGCTCACTCCCCTCCAAGCCGAAGGATTAACAATGCCCCGCATCTATGTTACCGAAGTCAATTTATCAATTGAAGAAATATCCCCGCTGGCACCCGGAGATGAAATTTTAGGTGAAGTTGTCCTTTGGAACTATGAAGATCTTATCTTCCCCGATCTTAAGCTGAGGGTTAAATTGATCGGATCGGCCGGTCTTATTGACGCCCGTGAAGTAACTTCGTCTTTTAGCCTCTCTCCGCAACAAGAAGTTACTAAAAACTTCCGTTATACAATTCCCATCCAAGCTCCCTCAGAAGAAGCTGTGGTCCGAATTGAATTAATTAACAGTCGTGGAGAAGATTTCACTTGGATTGACCGAGAAATAACTATTACTGGATTAGATCGCTTTATTGAGATAAGCGATTTTTCTTTTGTTCGATCAGAAGAAGTCTTTCATCCTGGAGGTGGTTTAATCTATCAACCGTTAGAGCCGCCGAAAATTACATTTCGTCTCGAAAATCAATCTAACCAAGAAATGACTGTTTACCCTGTCACCCGTCTTCATCAGCGAAGTTTCGGATCTGTCATCGACGAAAAACGACATCCATCAATAACTATTCAGCCAACAGAACCGGAACAGTATTTGCTTGATCTGGATGGGCTTAGTCAACCTAATTCTTACTTAACTGAATTAGTAATTTACGACAGTCAAACCAACCTGGCAATTTCCAATATTGTTCTCTATCGTTGGGTTGTTTTAGGTCGAAGTGCCAACATAATTTCTTTAGCCGTAGACCAACCTTATTATTGGCGTCAACGAGAAGCACTGGTTAATCTGAAAATTACCGGTCCGGCCGATCATCTCACCCCCTCGCCGAATGGAACAATTAAATTATCGTTTTATGATCAAGAAGGTAAGCTGGTTGGACAAACCCAACAAGATAGTGTCAGCCTAATTGGAGCACAAGAGATCAACTTATCGGTACCCATTGAAGAAATTGTGACTAATCCAAGCATGGTTGCCAGCATTCAATCAGGAGGGACGGTCTTAGATGAATATCGAGTTAATATTTATGATGAAAGATACCAGCCGCCTACTATCGCTAATAACTGGTGGCAGCGTTATCAAGAGGAGCTCCTATTTATCATCGCCATTTTAGTTACCTTTCTCATGTTAGGCCTTTATTTCGGTTTCCGACGTAAACAAGATGATGAAGACGAAAGTTTGAAAGAAACTCTAGCTATTTTGATTGTAGCCTCGTTAATGATCTTAGCTCCATTAAAACTGTCTCAAGCAACAACCATAGTTGATCTGGGATGCTGTGAAACACAAGCACGACTCTTGAGCCCACGCCCTCCCTCTAAAGATCAACCAACTTATTTTCTGGAAGACGAAATACGATTTGCCGGAAGCTTTAGTGGAGCTCGAGCAGACAATCAACTATTTTTTAATAAAATAAGTTTTTACATTACTGAAGACAAAGATATTTCTTTTACTGATTGTTGTCACCACCAAGAAAATGATTGTTTAGTGATGAACGAATGCCTCTGTGCCAGCGGTTGCCAAAATGCCTACGGGGCACAAAGCAGTGTTTATCCGTTAACGGCAATTAAGAATGTTCAGTGGTGTGACCAGGTTAAAAACCAGCCAGATAGAGGACAAGACAACATTTATAAATTAGGCGAGATTTATCCAGATGATCGACCTAATTCTCACCAGCCCTATCGGATTGAATATGATCAGACCTTCACTATCCCGAAACATTTGCCCTTTTCGGGCCCGGTGCGGTTCTATGTTGTTTATTCGGGAACACATTGGAATGATCATTGGCATTGGAGTGTAATATATCAGGAGGGATACATCGCCACTAAACCCAAGATTGAATCTGCCTGGGTTGAGTGGAATTATGCCGACGCTCCCCGTCAACCAATATTAACCTGGGAATATCAAAGCGAAAATGGTCATCATCAATCGGCCTATCAAATCATCCTCAGTGCCAATAGCAATTTATCGAATCCTTTAATCGAAACAGGATTAATTGAGTCACCAAATCAATCCTATGGTACTCCAGCCGGCCTTTTAGAATGGAATCAACGATATTATTGGCAAGTTCGCGTACAGGATGAACATCGCCAGTGGTCAGATTGGAGTCCCCTGGCTTCTTTTGTTACTCCTCTACATGCTTATCCAGCCGTTGATTTTGACTGGCAACCTCAACCAATTCACGCTCAATCAGAAATTCAGTTTGTCAATAAAAGCAATACCTACGGCGGAAGTCGGATTACTCGTCATCATTGGGTTGTTCGAGATCGAGTAACCGATGAAGTAATTTTTACGTCTAACGCCGCTAATCCTCGAATTATCTTCGATAAAACAGGTTATCTAAAAATCACGCTCTCGGTAACCGATAATAGCGGCTACTCTGCTTCATTAAGTCAAAATATCGAAGTCCGATATCCATTATCAACCACTCAAGATCGATTACCGACTCCGATTTATTAAAAACCGGCCTCGCGGCCGGATTTTTTTATCCCATTAATTGACGAGCGAGCCGCTGTTGTATCTCCTGCAGTGCTCGATTAATCAAATTAACTAATGTTGGCCCAAGCTCATCTTGACCAATTTGACTGTTAATACTAATCTCCTCAAGTTTTAGATTACCATTAACCGTTACTTTAATCCCCGCTTCCTCAACAGTATGCCTCTCCCGGGCGAAAGCTTTTTGCATTTCGTGAGCCTTTTTTAAATCCTTTAATTGTTCAAACATTTTAAATTAAAATAATTTTTCTTGACGGAATAATTTACTTAATTGTCGACCTCTCTTCAAGCCATCCGCCGTAAGACGAAAATTAGCCCGAGGATCACCTTTAATTTGTCCCTTAGCTCTTAATTCCCTTAAAGCTCGATCAAGTTTTCGCGCATCCGGCCATTGACGATTCACTTCAAAAGAAAATTTCTCTGGAAAACGATCAAAACATTCGATTACTAAATTCTCAAAAGAACAGGCCTCCTCTCGTCCAGAAATAAAATAGAGACACAATATAATTAAATCTTGATATGCCATGTTAGCTGGCAGGCCCGCCAGGAGTTGAACCTGGAACCGCCGGTTTTGGAGACCGGTGTTCTGCCAATTGAACTACGGGCCCAAGAGAAAGGGAGCCCGGAAGCGGATTTGCACCGCTGACCTCATCCTTACCATGGATGCGCTNNAGGGAGGGATTCGAACCCCCGAAGCCGTAAGGCGTCAGTTTTACAGACTGATGCATTTGACCACTCTGCCACCTACCCATCTTTGGTCATTTTAACATAGTCCTACTCACTTTCAATAAATCGACCGTGTTCTCGACGCCATCTTTCTACTTTACGATGATGACCAGTCAGAAGCATTTTAGGAACCACCCAGCTACTAGACCGAGGAGAAGGTTTAAAAACCTCCGGCCGGGTATATTGAGGATATTCCCAGAATCCATGACCTCCATCTTGTCTTTCTTTGAGCCAATTTTCGTCACCAGCCACGCCTGATTTTAAACGCGCGACCGCCTCAACAATACTCATTGCCGGCAAGTCACCACTCATTAAAACATAAGGACCAATCGAAATTTGATCATCGGCAATATGCTCCGCTACCCGTTGATCAACTCCTTCATAGCGACCGGAAATAATAATTAATTGCTTCAAATCCAAATATTGACGAGCTAAAGACTGGGTAAATTGTTTCCCTCGCGGGGTTAATAAAATTACCTTTACTTTGCGCCGTCGCCCCTTAAGTTCTTTAACAGCTCGAAAAATCGGATCTACTTTCAACACCATCCCATTTCCCCCACCATAAGGCTTGTCGTCCACTGTCTGATGTTTGTCGTCAGTCCAGCGACGTAAATCATGGGCTTTTACCTTAATCAGGCCTGATTTTTGAGCTCGTCCTAGAAGCCCCTGTTGAAAGTAATAATTAATTGCTTCTGGGAAAAGAGTAAGAATATCAAAATCCATAATCTATTTTCAAAAACAGCGCCAATCTTTAGAAGAATAGCGCTGTTTTAACTCGATGATTAGGCTCAAAGATCAATCTCGCCCAAATCATCAACATTATTTTCTGGTTCCGGACT
>DCTL01000003.1:0-16631 GCA_002329255.1 Patescibacteria group bacterium UBA1441 | reverse complement strand
TCTTTTTAACCCGACAATCCTCAACAGGGCGCGAATGGCCCGAGCCGTAGCTCCACCGCGACCAATAACTTGGCCCATGTCTTCGGGGTGAACCTTGAGAGAGAGCAGAACTCCCATTTCATCCACTTTACGTGAAATCTTCACGTCGTCGGGATGATCAACAATGGATTTGACCAGAAACTCAAGAAATTGCTCTTCTTTTTCTTCAGCCATAATTCACTATTCTTCGAGATTAACAGTGGTCCGACCTTTCCAAGATTCTCTCTTCTGAGAGAGCACCACTAGCTCCTATGATAACTTTTTTAAACCAGAAGTAAAGAGGACTAGACTATATCTAATCCCATTGAATGAGCTGTACCGGTTACAATCTTAATGGCTTCATCAAGATTGTCGGTATTTAAATCTTTCATCTTGCGCTCAGCTACTTTCTTCAATTGGTCTTGAGTAATTTTAGCTATTTTCTTACGATTTGGCTCCCCTGAACCCTTATCAACCCCGGCTATTTCTTTCAGAAGTTCAGAAGTCAACGGCTCTTGAAGCTTTAAATCATAAGATCGATCTTCGTAAACCACCACACGAACAGGCATAGTATAACTTCCTTTGTCTTTCGTCAAGTCATTAAATTTTTGACAAAACTCAGATATATTAACTCCTTGTTCAGCCAAAGAAGGACCCAAAGGCGGAGCGGGATTAGCTTTACCGGCCGGAATATGAAGTTTAAGAACTTTAATAATCTTTTTCATACTTAAATCTTTTTCACTTGTAAAGTGTCTAACTCAACAGGCGTCTCTCGACCAAAAACATCGATCATCACCCTTACTTTACCTTTTTCAGGATCGACTTCAGAAACCTTGCCCGAAAAACCTTTAAAGGTCCCCTCATTAATTTCAACCAATGATCCGATCTCTAAATCAACATTAAAGCTAGGCTCTTTTTCGTTAATTTTTCCTTCAATAACATTAAATTCTTCCAAAGAAACTGGCACCGGGGTTGCTCCCGTTCCCAAGAAACCAGTCACACCCGGCGTATTTCGAACTACGTACCAAGAACGATCAGTAACAATCATTTGAACTAAAACATAACCCGGGTAAATCTTTTCATCAGTTACTTGGCGCTCGCCCTTTTTGATCTTAACCCGCTTTTCTTTCGGCACTAAAATATCGAAAACATAGTCTTTTAAGCCGAGAGTTTCCACTCGGTGTTTCAAGTTCTCGATTACCTTATTCTCATGACCGGAATAAGTATGAAGAACGTACCAACTTTTCTCCCCTTCTCTTTCTTCGTCTTCCAACATAATCAAAAAATAAAACTGAAGAGTAAGTAACGAAAGATGTTATCTAGCCCACCCAGGATAGCCGCTACTATAAACGAAATACCGATCACCAATAAAGTGTAGCGGAATAGTTCTCGGCGGCTAAGCCAAGTGACCTTCTTCATCTCTTGTTTCACCTCGTTCAGAAAATTTGTTATTTTTTTAACCCAATTATTCATAAGATAACGTTAACACTATAGCTACTGACGCCACCTTCGTCAAGCTAAATATCTAAGTTTTTAACTTTATGTGCCTGAGACTGAATAAACTTCTTTCGGAGAATCACTTCTCGGCCCATTAAATTATCAAAGACTCGGTCAGCCTCAGCCGCATCAGCAATAGCCACTTGTAATAATACCCGATTCTGCGGATCCATTGTTGTCTCCCAAAGTTGATTTGGATTCATTTCCCCCAAACCCTTATAACGTTGAATCGTCGGCTGACCATCAATCTTCTTAAGCAATTCAACCTTTTCCCGATCGGTGTAAGCATAAGAGATCTTATTCCCTTTTTTAATCTGATAAAGAGGTGGCTGGGCAATATAAAGATAACCATGATCGATCACCGGTTTGAAGTATCGATAGAATAAAGTTAAGAGCAAAGTGCGGATATGGGCTCCGTCAACGTCGGCATCAGTCATAATAATTACCCGATGATAACGTAATTTACTTAAGTCAAAATCATCGGCAATAGCGGTGCCGAGAGCGATAATTAAAGCCTTAATCTCGTCTGAAGAAAGGACTCGATTCAGTCGCACTCTCTCGACATTTAAAATCTTTCCCTTGAGAGGTAAAATAGCTTGAAAATTACGATCACGTGCTTGTTTGGCACTGCCTCCAGCTGACTCCCCCTCCACAATAAAGAGTTCCGACTCTTCTGGTTTGCGAGAGATACAATCCGCTAATTTACCGGGTAAAGACATGCCTCGAACTGAACGTTTTTCTAAAACCATCTCTCGAGCAATCCGTGCTGCTTGATGAGCTCGGGCGGAAAGAAGACATCCTTCAATAATGCTCTTAGCTTGGCGAGGATTTCTTTCAAGAAAATCTTGAAGATGAAAACTTAGCACTTTTTCTACAGCTGTTTTTACCTCAGGGTTACCCAATTTAGCTTTAGTCTGTCCCTCAAATTGAGGATTAGGTAGCTTAACCGAAACTACAGCTACTAGTCCTTCGCGGGTTGCTAAACCACTCAAGTTGTCAGATTCTTTTTTCAGCAAGTCATTAGCCCGAGCATAATTATTAAGCGTCCGGGTTAAGGCTGCGCGAAAACCAGTTAAATGCATACCACCTTCTTCAGTATAGATATTATTAGCAAAACTCTCCTCTAAAACTTCTGTTTCATCCATATATTGAAGAGCCATTTCAATCTGAACATCGCCCTTTTCAGCCGTTGAATAGAAAATATCCTCGTGACGTTTAGGAGCATCGGCTACCAAATGTTTGACATAAGAACGTAGCCCACCCATAAATTGAAAAGCATAGTATTGAGGCTTATCAGCTCGTCTTTGGTCACTGAGTAAAATTTTAACCCCTTTGGTTAGATAAGCCTGTTGTCGCAAATGCCGTAAGACTGTTTCCCAACTAAATTCAATATCCGGAAAAATATCAGGATCGGGAGCAAAAACAATACTTGTCCCATTCTGTTTACAAGAACCAGATTTCTTAAGCGGTCCTTTGGCTTCTCCCCGTGAATATTCTTGTACGTATAAATAACCGTCGCGACAAACCTCGGCTCTCAAATAATCAGACAAAGCACAGACCACTGAAACGCCAACCCCATGCAAGCCACCGCTAACTCGATAAGCCTTTCCACCGAACTTTCCACCGGCGTGTAAAGTCGTCATTACTGTTTCAAGAGCTGATTTTTTAGTTTGAGCGTGAGTATCAATAGGAATTCCTCGTCCATTGTCAGTAACTCGAACCTGATTATTCGGCAAGAGATCAACCCTAATTTCATCAGCATATCCGGCCAAGCTTTCATCGAGAGAGTTATCAAAACACTCCCAAATCAGATGATGAAGGCCTTCTCGACCTGTAGAGCCAATATACATCCCCGGTCTTTTGCGGACCGGATCAAGTCCTTCAAGAACGCTAATGTCCTTTGCGGTGTAATCCCCTTTTTTTGCTTGTTTAGGCATTATTTGATTGTCTTAAGTGCCAGCCTTTTTGTTGAAAGGCTTTTATAATTTTTTGTTCCAACTTCCCAACCTCTAAAGCGCTGAGATTCTTTTCATTTGATTGATAAACAATTCTTAAAGTCAAACTTTTTTCTTTATCCAGCTGATCACTCTGATAAACATCGATTAAATCAACGTCGCGGACCAGATTACCACCGCTTAAATCAGCTAAGTGAATGACTCGTTCCAAGCTTTCTTCTTGAGGAATGACTACTGACAAATCACGAATAACAGCTGGATAAGGAGAAATTGGTTGATACTCTTGTTGTTCCGAGGCAAACTTCAAAAGTTGGTCGAGGTCGATCTCAAAAGCGAAGACTGATTCTGAAAATCCGAGTCGATCAGCTAAAATTGGATGAATCTCCCCCAGAAAGCCAACGACCGCTGAGCCAACCTTAATTTCAACTCGGTGATTAGGGTGCCAGGTTTTAGAGCCTCCAAAATAGTCTTGAGCCTGATAGCCATCGAACCAGGCATCGGTAATACCTAATTGACGAATTAATGACTCAATCAATCCTTTAATCTCGTAAAACTTATCGGAGCCCGCCGGTGGATCAATTAATGCTCCAGCTAAAGTCAATTTTTCTTGATCAGGAGTCGAGAAAATGCGACCCATTTCAAATAGTTCAACCTGATTAAAACGCTTAGCATTTTCGCCCACTGCCCTGAGTAAATTGGGTAATAAACTGAATCTTAAAAATTGATAACGAGCGCTCATCGGATTTGAAAGTTCAATAGCCAATTCTCGATCATAACCGAAGAGAGATAAATCTCGTTCACTTAAAAACGAATACTGATAAGTTTCATTTAAACCGAAGTTAACCAAAAAATCCTTAATTAGGCGCTGCCAAAGTCTTTGATAATTAACTTTTGGTGGAATTAATAAGGCTCGAGGAGGGTCTGCTTTGATCTGGCTATAACCATAAATCCGACCTACTTCTTCAACTAAATCTTCCGGCGCCTGAACATCAATCCGCCAGCTTGGTACTCTGACTCTTAACTTGCGATTTGAAACAATCTGAACTCCAAAACCCAATTTCTGAAAAATCTTTTCCGTTTGCTTGGTTGTAATCTGGATTCCCAGTCTTTCCCTCAGCCAGGTTAAATCAAAACTAATATTTTTATCTCGACTAGGGTGAGGATAAAGATCAACTACCCGTTCAATCCGATCGGGTTTTAAGATCGATTGACCAAGATCTCTAATACGTCTCTGAGCTAAATCGACCCAACTTGGATCAAGGCCGTTTTCAAATCGCCAAGAAGCCTCTGTCCGTAAATCCAAGGATCGAACCGTCCGTCGTACTGTTCGATAATCAAAATTAGCTGCTTCTATTAAGATATTTTTCGTTGACTGCGTTACTTCAGCCCGCTTCCCCCCTTTGACGCCAGCTAAAGCCAAAGGACCAGCTTGATCAGCGATTACTAAAAGATCCTTGGGTAAACGATAACGTTTATTCTCCAAAGAAATAAAAATCTCTCCCGATCGTGACGGTCGAACCTCGATCGATCCTTTTATCAAGTCAGCATCAAAAGCATGAACCGGCTGCCCAGTTTCTAACATTATATAATTTACCAAATCAACCGAAGCATTGATCGGCCGCTGTCCTGCCTTTCTAAGGCGATCAGCGATCTCAGTCGGTCCATTTCCCACTTTAACGTCTGACCAGAAAGAAAGATAATATCGCGGACATTGTTCAGGATCGATAACTGAAACCTGAAAATCAAATTTACCTGGCTTAAGGGATTTTTGGGCAACGCTGTAATTCAAACGATAATTCAGAATAGCGCTGATTTCGCGAGCTAGACCAAGATGACTTAAACAATCTCTCGCCCGAGATGGCGGAATGGAAGCATCTAGATCTGATCCCATTGATTGAGTTTCAAAACCATGATTAGTCAAAAGATCCGCCAGTTTTTGAGGAGTAGGAAGTTTCTTTTTGAAAAAGGATTGCAACCAGGCGTAGTCAAAAATCATTTTAAAACTGCTGAATTAATCTTAAGTCACCTTGATAAAGCTGGCGGACGTCATCTAATCCATACTTAATCATCGCTAAACGCTCAACTCCAACACCAAAAGCAAAACCTTGCCATTGATAAGGTGGATAGCCAACGGCCTTAAAAACATTAGGGTGAACTAAACCAGCCCCCATAATTTCAAGCCACTCCCCTGCTTTGTTACGCATGCTTACTTCCACACTCGGCTCGGTAAAAGGAAAATAATCAGGAATAATTCGAATTTCAGCATCGGGACCAAAAAACATCTGGCTAAAACGTTCCACGACTGCCTTAAAATTAGCCAAAGAAACTTGCTCATCAACCATTAAGCCCTCTATTTGCATAAATTGAAAACCATGCGTTCGATCGGTTGCTTCGTGACGATAACACATCCCGGGTACAATGATTCTTAGGGGCGGTTGATTCTTTTCCAAATAACGAGCTTGATTGGGTGAGGTATGGGTGCGTAATAAGTTTTTCTTTTGTTTTGGTTTAGACTTTTTAATCCAAAAAGTATCCCAAATATCACGAGCCGGATGATCTGCCGGAATATTCAACGCATCAAAATTATAATATTCTGTCTCTAACTCCGGGCCCTCAACCACAGAAAACCCAATCAGTTGAAAAATGTCTTCAACTTCTCGAACCACTTTAGTCAGAGGATGAAGATGACCCAATTTTATTTTCTTTCCGGGTCGAGAAATATCAATTTTTGACTCACTTTGGCTTTGAAACAAGTTCTCTTTGAAATCTTTCTCTTTCTGCTTTACTTGATCTGCAATAATGGCCTGCACTTGATTCAACTTTTTCCCTTCCGATTTTTTCTGAGACAGAGATAATTTAGTCAGTTGGCTGAAGGCAGTTGTAACCACTCCCTTTTTACCCAAATAATGCCGGGCGGTTTCTTCGAGCTCCGATAAATCCCGACATTTATTAATAGCTTGTTGAGCCTCTTTGCTAACTTGATCTAAGTCCATAAAATTGTCGATTATGCCTTATTTTACTCGATAATTACGGAATTATCAAGCTACAAACAAAGCTCTCTTGAGCCTTGACAGAAACTCTAATTAGTCTGATTTTTCTTCCGATCGCTCTCTTGCTGAAGATATGCTTTAATGTGCTTTTTAGCTGTTTGAGTTTTGACAAAACTCAACCAACGATATGAAGGATGACCAGTTTTTTTGGTTTCCACCTCCACTAAATCATTATTGATTAACTTATGGCTTAAACCGACAAACTTATTATTCACCCGGGCCGCCACGGCTCGATGACCAACGTCAGAATGAATGGCATAAGCGAAATCTATCGGAGTTGCTCCGACCGGAAGTTCGATAACATCACCCTTCGGAGTAAAAACAAAAATTCGGTTCTGGATAAAATCATTTTTTAAAGCTCTCAAAAAATGACCAGAGTGAGAAACTTCTTTCTGCCAATCTATTAAATCGCCGATCCAACTTAATTTTTTGGCCAACTCGCCTCCATTTTGAGGCTTGCCACTCTCGTCATAAATAATATGAGAGGCCACGCCGTATTCGGCTTCATGGTGCATTTCCTCACTCCTAATTTGAATTTCAGCAATATATCGATCACCAATAAAAATTGAAGTATGAATACTTTGATACCCGTTTGGCTTAGGATTGGCAATATAATCTTTAAGCCGCCCAGGAACTGGTCGCCAGCTAGAATGAATCAAACCCAGCACCCGATAACAGTCGCTCATCTGCGGAACAATAACTCTGAGGGCCGAAATGTCAAAAATTTTATCGATATCCATATCATAACGAAGCAATTTTTGATAGAGGCTATAGAGATACTTAATCCGGTATTCAACCCGAGCCTCTCGAAGCCCCGCCTCAGCCAATTTAGTTTGAAGCTCGCGATAAATCTTTTCTAAACGTCGAATTGATTCCCGGCCTCGAGTTTTTCTCAACTGGACCACTTGTTCGTACTCCTGAGGATAAACATAAGGAAAAGCGGCGTCTTCCAGAAGCCCTTTGAGCCTTCCCATTCCTAATCGATTCGCCAATGGAGCATAAATTTCTAATGTTTCGAGAGCAATACGATGTCGTTTTCTCTTAGGAACATAGCGGAGAGTTTGAATGTTATGAAGGCGATCAGCTAGTTTAATAATTACCACCCGAATATCAATCGCCATCGCGATAAAAACTTTGCGGAGACTCTCAGCATGCTTTTTCATTCCATGATATTTTAACGCTCCTAATTTGCTAACTCCCTCCACTAAAAAAGTAACATTGTCGCCAAATTCTCGCCGGATTTGATCAATTGACACATCGGCGTCTTCCATGGTGTCATGAAGTAAGCCAGCCGCAATTGTATCGGCATCAGCTTTCAACTCAACTAAGTTCTCGGCCACGTGTAACGGATGAATAATGTAAGGTTCACCTGAAAAACGTTTCTGACCACGATGAGCCTCTTCGGCAAACAAATAAGCCCTCCGGATTAAATCAATTTTATCCGGACTTAAATCGCTGAGCTGAGAAATAATTTTTTCAATTGTCAGCGTCTCCATGGTATTTAGAATATAACAGAATTCAGCTAAGAACAAAACGCTTTTCCGAACAAATTTAGTATTTTTCCCCAAGACCAAAAATACTGAATTAAATAAAAAAAGCGGTTTCTACCGCTTTTAATTCACTCCTGGCGGGGACGATGGGACTCGAACCCACAACCTCATGCTCGACAAGCATGCGCTCTAACCAGTTGAGCTACGCCCCCAAAATCTAAGTAGCGGTGGCAGGATTCGAACCTGCGACACGTGGCTTATGATGCCACTGCTCTAACCCCTGAGCTACACCGCCGCTTAAACATGTTGCGGGGGCCCGAATTGCACGGGCGTCTTCAGCTTATGGGACTGACGAGGTACTACTCCTCCACCCCGCTCGCTATAACACGGAAGTATTATAACGAGCCAATTAGGTTAAGTCAAGAAACTCAGAAGTATTTTAAAAGCTCTAATGTCTGATGATAAACATCGACCGCCTCTTGAGCTTGAGGCTTAGTTAATGGTCGTTCCGGATTGTTAACAACATCGCGCCACAAAAGATGAGTCTTTTTAAGTTGATCAAAATCAAAGTCAGGTTCGATAATCACTCGACGAATTTTAACCTCTAGATCACCTGATCCGCCCCCCGCCGCTTCTAATACTTTTTCAAATAAATGACCGGCTTCTATCACTGCTCTTTTGTGATCGGCCGACAACTCACTCCGTAATAATTGCTCAATCTCGATCCATTTCTTTTCATGGCGATGGCTAGCAGCAAATTCCTCTTTGTAGTCTCGCCAGAAAATCATGTGACGTCGCCGATCTTGAAAGTATTTTCCACGCCATCCAAAATAAAAAATACCAAAGAGAAAATAAAGAGCGATTAAGCAGAAAACAACCTTCAGCCAAAACAATTGTCCATGTAATTCTGGCGAAATCAAGGAGAGGAAAAAGTTATTTAAGCTTGTCATAATCAAGATAGCCACTCTAAATGACTGCCAATCTGAAGTAAAAAGTCTTCTGAAAAAGACGGGCCAATTAATTGCATTCCGACCGGCAGCTTTCCTTCTCGACCAACCGGAATTGAAACCGCCGGTAATCCGGTTAAATTAGCAGACACTGTCAATAAATCTGACAAATACATCTCCACTGGATTATCAATTCGGTCCCCAATCTTAAATGGTAGCCCAGGTGTGGTAGGGGTTAAAATAAGATCAACTTCCACTAATGCTTTTTGAAACTCAGCCTCAATCACCTTCCTGGCTTTTTGAGCCTGTTGATAATAAGCATCATAGTGCCCGGCTGATAAAGTATAAGAGCCAAGCATAATTCTTCTTTTCACTTCCATCCCGAAGCCTTGACTACGGGTCCGGGCATAAGTCTCTTGAAGAGATTTAGCAGTTTCAGCCTCTCCGTATCTCAATCCATCATACCGAGCTAAGTTGGCGCTTGCCTCCGCTGTTGCTACAACATAATAAACCGGCAAAGAATAATCTAACCCTGATAGATCAAGAGAAACTATTCGCGCTCCCTGATCCTTCAAATAGTCGATGGTCTTTTCGGTCCATTTAACCATTTCGGAAGAGATACCCTCTCCAAAACATTGCTCCGGCACTCCAACTCTTAATTTTGATATCTCAGTTTTTTTATTAAAATATCCCTCGCGTGAAGTTAAATCCATCGGATCTTGACCACGAATTGATCGAAAAACCAAACGACTATCCTGGCTGGTTTTGGTTAATGGACCAATTTGATCAAAAGACGAAGCAAAAGCCATTAACCCGTAACGAGAGACCGCTCCATAGGTTGGTTTTAATCCTACTAATCCACAAAAAGCAGCCGGCTGACGAATAGATCCACCAGTATCACTACCTAAAGCGGCCAGTGCTTCACCGGCTGCGACAGCTGCCGCCGATCCACCCGAAGAACCACCCGGGACTCGCTCTAGATCATGAGGGTTGTGAGTAACCTGGAAAGCAGAATTTTCAGTTGATGAGCCCATAGCAAACTCATCCAAATTTGTTTTACCAATAAAAATTGCTCCCTGCTGACGTAATTTTTGAATCACTGTTGCGTCATAAGCCGCCGAATATTTTTTCAAGATATTAGAAGCCGACGAACAACGATGACCATGAATAAGAATATTGTCTTTAATCGCTATTGGAATTCCAGCCAAAGGCGGAAGTTCCTTGCGGCTAGACAGAGATCGGTCAATCAATTGAGCCTGATCCAAAGCTTCATCTTTAAAAACGCTTAAAAAAGAACCCAGTTCTTGATCTTTTTGATTAATATTACCCAAACAAGCTTCCGTTAGTTGACGGGCCGAAAAGTCACCGGCACGCAATCCTTGGCTGGCTTCAATAATAGATAATTGGGTTAAATCTCGATTATCCATCTTGATCTTCAAAAACAAAAGGAACTTTTAAAAAACGCCCTTCAGTCTGAGGAAAGGAGGCAATCAGTTCACCCGCTCGATCAAATCGAACTGGACGATCTTCCCTTAATTTAATTTGAGGACGATCGTCTTTAATTGAAATCTGTTCAAGATTCATCTGCTTTAAACGATCAACGTAATTTAAAACTTCAGCCTCATCCTGACTGAGACGCTCGATCTCAGACGAGGTCAAGTCTAAATGAACCAACCGAGCTAATTGTTTTATATCCGATGGTTTAATCATTAACTTTCCGCTTGCTGAACACTAAGAATACGCTGCTCCCATTTCGTGGCCCGATCAATGACGCTACGAGCATAAGCCGAGCCAATATCAACACCATAATAACGACTGGCCGCATTAAGATGACCACGAGTTGTCCCGTCTGCTCCTTCGTCTCTTAAATAAAGAGCCGCCGCCAGAAATGCATGTTGTGGTTGCCAAGGATCAGCCACAGCCACACCCAATGTCTGTTCAACCCGATAGCTATAAATAAGCCAAGTGGAAGGTATAAATTGAGCTGGCCCCATGGCTCCACCCCATCCCCAAGGTACTCCACTTCGATAAGCTGGAATCCAACAAGAGATTGGGGCCTGACGCCAATCAAGCCCTAACTGTTCAGTAATGGCAATAAAATCAGTTGTATTAGGATTACGCTCCCAGGAACGAGCCCGCGGATTCATGACTCGCTGAGCCGAATTGCCGCTTTTAATGAAAACACCACTCCCGTCTTTTGGATCTTTTAAATAACAGCCACCGACATTACGACCCAAGGCTGATTCTTGTTCAATAATAGCTAATAAAAAAGAAGGGCTAATTCCAGTCACATCAGCTACCGCCAAGGCTAATTTCACTGCCTCATATTCAGTAATCTCTTGAGCTGAATCGATCATTCGAAAGAGTCGACTCTTCAATTCGCCTACCACCTCTTGAGCCTGTTCTTTAATTTCAGCCAGTTGTTGTTGGTAGACCGCCTCTTCTCCTCGAGTACGAGTTAAAAGAACATCTTTCTCTTGTTTGGTCGATTGCAAATTTTCTTTTTGAACCGCTTGAACATATATCTCAGTTTCAATTGACTCTTTCTCTTCAGCCATCTTTTCTCGCTGACTGACTAAATAGATCTCTAAATCAATGGCCTCTTGTAAGAGCTCTTCTGCTCGCATATTTAAATTATCCATCACCGCCAAATCACCGAAGATGTCTGAAAGAGGCTGTCCGCTTAAAATAATTTCAACTGGCGAACGCCGACTTTGTTCATAAGCCAGCTGAAGAATCTCTATTAAAGCCGATCGATAATCAGTAATTTGTCGTTGGGCGACCTCAATTGATTCTTGAGTATGTTGTAACTGAATTTGTAGATCTTTAACCGTTAAACTACTCCGACGGATATCAGCCTCCAGCCGACCAATCCTGCTCTGTAATGAAGAAAGCTCGCTTTGCAGAGTCTGTCGGCGATCTTGAGTTTCCTTTAAGATCTGCTCTCCTTCTGCTTCTTTTTGACGATAATATTCTTCATAATAAGCCAAACACTGACGAACTAAATTTTCATAATCGGTTCGACTAAGTTGACTTTCTTGAGCATCTAAATTGGATTCCTGACAAATCTCGGCCAAATTCTGACCAGAGACTGGCCAGCTAAAACCAGCAATCAAGCCAATCGATAAAAGGCCAATTAAGGATTTGGAACCAATTGACATAGGCAATTGTTAATTTTTTGCCTCTTCTTTTTCTTCTTCCTCAGTCTGCTCTTCTCCTTTCTCTTCCTGAATTGGAGTTACCATGTCTTCAACTGACTTCTCGAGTTCTTCCTCGATATCTTCGGCCGGCAAGGCTGTTGCCACAATACTTTCTGGATTAGACAATAACTCCACCTCGGAGCTAATCGAGAGATCTTTAACCAAAATCCGATCATGTGGTTTCTTAAGAGCCCCCAAGTCAACAACTATCTCGTGAGGCAGATGAGCGGCTAATCCTTTGACCTCAACTTCTTGCATCTCTTTAACAACTGTCCCGCCAAAATTACTGACAGCCGGAGATTCTCCCTCAAAGACTAACGGAATTGATGCCTCAATTTTCTTCTTCTCCGAGGGATGATAAAAGTCGACATGAATAATTCGATCACTGACTGGATGGCGTTGAATGTCTTGAATTAAACTTAAATAACTTTGCTCTTTCTCTCCTCCTTTGATGACGACCGAAACCAAAGTACTTTCTCCGGCCTCCCGATAGACTTTCTCAAACTCCTTAACCTCAATCTTGAGAGGAGAATTATCGACCTCAAAACCATAAATCACCGCCGGCAACCAGCCGGAACGCCTCAAATCATCAATTGACTCAGTCAATTCTCTTTTTACAGCATTTAAAGTTAACATACTCTGTTATTTTAACCGAAACCTTACGACTCTTCAAGTTTAATTGCCCCCACTGGACAATTTGAAGTAACGACTATTAATCCACCTTGTCTTGGATACTCCCCCTCTTCCCATTGATCATGAACTTGATTCGGATTTCTTAATCGAGCCTTTCTACCTGGACCCCACTGCCAAATATTAGGACAAGTCGAAACACATAATCCGCAACCAACACATTTATTAAAATGATAAATAATTTTCATAAAGAATCATGCTGAGTAAATCCATGTTGAGCTAAGAGTAAAACTGTTGGAATAACAGCGCTTGGAGCGACTGATATTGAATCAACTCCCCGCTCGGCTAAAAAGATAGCCAAATCAGGAAATTGAGCCGGTCCTTCCCCACAAACGCTAACTGTTTTTCGAGTTGCCTGACCCCATTCAATAGCTTCTCGGATCATCTGTTTAATAGCCAAATGACGCTCATCGCCAATTCCCTGAATAAAACTATTATCACGATCAAGACCAAGAATTAGCTGGGTCAAATCATTCGATCCGATACTAAAACCATCAAAAATATCAAGGAAGTGATCGGCTAAAATAATATTCGATGGTAGTTCGGCCATGACATAAACCATTAATCCGTTGACTCCTTTTCGCAAACCAAACTCCGCCATCAAAGATAAAACTCGTTGCCCTTCTTCGGGTGTGCGGCAGAAAGGAATCATAGTTGCTAAATTAGTCAAACCCCATTCTTCCCGAACTTTTTTAACCGCCTGACACTCCAATTCAAAGACTGAACGAAACTCTGGATGATAATAACGAGAAGCTCCCCGCCAACCAAGTATTGGATTCTCCTCTTTTGGCTCAAATAATTGACCGCCAATCAGTTGACGATATTCATTACTCTTTAAGTCTGAGAAACGCATTACTGCCGGACGAGGCCAGACAGCGGCTGCAATTACCCCTAAATGTTGGCTTAATTTATCAACAAAATATTCTCTCTTGTCTCGATAGTCAGCCGTCAACTGTTCAATTTTATTCTTCAGCTCGCCGGATTCGAGTTGATGAAAAAGACAAAGGGCCTTGGGATGAAANNCCCCACTCCGCTAATCGGCAGAGCGGCTAAACGAAAAGCTTCTTCAGAGTCGCTCAAATTAATGGCAACCTTAGGAAAAACAGGTGGCAATTTATCAATCTCATCTTCTCGAGTCTGAAAAGATAAGCGACCTTGATAGACTCGACCAATTGAACCATTACTATTGTCAACGGTTACCCATTGTCCGGATCGAAGTTGCTCTGTTGATGTCCCCGCGCCAATAACTGCCGGCACATCGTATTCTCGACTAATGATCGCCGCATGGCTGATTCGAGAACCTTGATCGGTAATGACTGCTCCGGCTTGGCTAATCACGCTGACCCACTTAAAGTCAGTCATCGGTGTCACCAGCACATCCCCCGGCTGAACATTCTCCAAATCACGAGCTTGTTTAATACGACGAATTGGTCCGGTAACCACTTTCCGACCAATGGCCGTTCCTTCCAATAATGGCTTTTGATCAGTTTTTAATGAGTAACTTCGGTAAACTTTAGACCGATTTCCCCGATGAACACTCTCCGGCGTTGCCTGAACGATAAAAAGACGGCCACTGCGACCATCTTTAGCCCATTCAATCTCTTGAGGAGAATAATGTCCATTCTTTTCCGAATAGTAGTCTTCAATCGCTGAACACCATTGGGCCAATAAAAGAACATCTTTATCACTTAATGAAAATTTAGACCGTTCATTAAATGGAACTTCAACCACTTTAATGCCCCAACGTCCATAAACACCCTTTTGTTTTTTTTGCCCCCGCCGTCTTTTAATAATCGCCCGGTAGCCTCGCGATAAAGAAGGCTTAAAAACATAAAATTCATCCGGGTCAGTTCGACCATCAACCACCACTTCGCCCAGTCCATAAGCAGAACTGATAACAATCACTTGACGATGCCCGCTCTCCGGTTCCACCGTCAAAGCCACCCCCGAAGCCGCTAAATCAGAACGAACCATTTTCTGTACGCCCACTGAAAGAGCCACATCAAACAAAGAAAGTTGGCGTTCCGTTCGATAAATAACAGCATGATTATTAAAAAGTGAGGCAAAACATTTTTTAATCGATTTTAGCAAATCCTCTTCCCGATTAATGCCTAAAAAAGTCTCTTGCTGGCCCGGAAAAGAACTGGCAATAGTTTGAGCGGCCGCAACTGAAGCCCGGACAGCCACATCGGTATTCTTCTGACCAAACTCTTCAGATAATTGGCGATAAGCTTCGAGCACATCTCTCTTTAGACCCTCCGGCCACTTCGCTCTTAAGATCAAACGCCGCGCTTGGGCGGTTGCTCGCCGAAGTTGTTTTAAATCGCTAGTCTCAATACGTAAGAAGATTTTTTCTAAAGAATCTTGGATCTGGGTTTCTTTTAAAAATCGATAATAGGCCGTCGCCGTTATCATAAAAGCATTCGGTACTTGAACACCTTTGGTCTGTAAACCACGATAAACTTCTCCCAGAGCTGCATTTTTGCCGCCAACCAATTTAACATCAGCCTGCTCTGTCTCTTTTAGCCAAATAATATTTTTCCCACTTTTTGGCATAATTCAATTAGTTAAAACTCGAGCCGCCCGCAGAGCGCGAACTGGATCAGAATAATTTGGAATACGCTGTTCTTCCAACCATTTAATACCCATCTGACTTAATCTTCCCGGTAAACAAACAGAAATCAAGGCTTTTTTCGGCCAACGCTGGGCAGCCTGGGCAATCACCTCCATGTTTTCTTGAATATTAGTCATCGTTTGTTTAGTCTGAATGACCACCAGGGCATGAACATCGGACTGAGTTAACAAGGCTTCTATTGCCTGACGATAACGTTCAGTATCAGCATCGCCAATAATATCCAGCGGATTTTTAAAAGTAGTTTCTTCGGCGAAAGAATCGCTTTTTTGAAGACGGTTCCGGGTCGCCTCACTTAACTCGGGCATAAGCAATCCCTGATCAACTGCCTGATCGGTCGCCAGCACTCCCATTCCCCCACCGTTAGTTAAAATAGCCAGCCCGTTTTCGATTCGAGGCAACCATTCTAAAGCCTTTGCCCAGTCAAATAATTCTTCTAAACTGCTTGCCGAAAAGACTCCACTCTGTTTAAAAGCCGCTTGATAAACCTGATCTGAGCCAGCCAAACTGGCAGTATGAGAAGAAGCAGCTCGCTGACCCAATTCGGTCCGACCGGCTTTTAAAACAATAATCGGTTTCCGAGAGCTAATTTCTCGAGCTACTTCCATAAACTCCCGGCCCTCATCTAAGCCTTCTAAATAGATGGCAATGACTTTAGTTGATTGATCTCGATCGGCTAACCAGAGTAAGTCAACCAGAGAAACATCGGCTCCGTTACCGTATGAAATTAAAAGACTGAATCCATAATTTTCTAAACCGGAGCGATCAATAACTGAATTCATTAAAGCTCCCGATTGAGAAATAAAAGCAATGCCGCCAGATGGTGGATTAAAGGGAGCAAAAGAAGCGTTTAATTCTATGGGTGGCCGAAGCAGACCTAAACAATTCGGACCCAGCAATGGAATTCCAGATCGACGAGTCAAATTAATAATCTCATCTTGACGCTGACGACCGGCTGAATCAGTCTCCGCAAAACCAGCTGAAATAACAATGATTGAGCCGACTTTCTTCGAAACTGCCTCTTGAACCACCTGGGGCACAACCTCAGCCGGCACAGCAACAACCGCTAAATCGATTGGTTCGGTAATCTCTAAAATCGAAAGATAAGTTCGTTCGCCTTTAATCTCTTTCAAATTAGGATTAACCCAAAAG
>DCTL01000017.1:50984-55242 GCA_002329255.1 Patescibacteria group bacterium UBA1441 | reverse complement strand
TACCATTAGACGACCCCCGAATAAAGGCACCTCATTCTAGCAATTAAAGCTATTTTTTTAAATAGCGTTGAACTGCTAATAAAGTTGAAATAAAACCTAGGAAGAGCGCTCCTAATATTTGAATCAATAACAGCCAGATAATATTCTCTGATAAATACTGCCATAAATTAAACCCTGGAACGAGTGATTCAACGGCTGGAGTCAAGAAATAACAAGCCGGTAAAATAATTAAAATAACTAATAAGGCCGCAAAAAGACCACTTACCATTCCTTGAACAACAAAGGGCATTTTCACAAACCAAGAAGAGGCTCCAACCAGCTTCATCGTTTCAATCTCACTGCGAGCTGCATGAATTGAGGCTCTAATGCTGCTAAAAGCAATTAGTACAACCAATCCGGTTAACAGTAAAGCAGCAATAATACCAAACCACCGAATCCGATTAGTCGTATAGAAAACACGCTCAATCACATCTTCTCGATGATGATAGTCAACTTTGCTCAATAAATCAGCATGATGCTCAGTTAAATAATCAGTAACCGAACTATAAAGATGAGATTGGTTAAGAGTAATGTCGAGTGAAGCCAAAAACGGATTTTCCCCAACTTGTTCTAGAGCTCTCTGATAAAGCGGGTCACCTCGATAACGATCCAAAAAATGGCTCAAGGCTTCTTCCGGAGAAACAATTTTTATCTCCTGAACTTGATCGCCAAAATGTTCTTCTAAATCATCTCGAACAGCTTCAATGTCTACCACCTCAGTCCCCCGCTGAAAATAAGCAGCGATACTAACTCGCTCTTGCACCTGATCAATGATCGCTTCGGACAATCCATTCAATAAAAAGAGTGCGCTAATCAAAAGAATAACTACCGCAATTACTAATACGGTAATCCAACTCGCTTCACGAGCGCGCTTGAAGTTAGTCCACCCAAAAGATAAAACTCTTTTTAGTGAGATAAATTTAGTCATAATTAGAAAACGAAATTCCGGGTTTGATAGTCATCTCGAATTATCCGACCTTCATCCATAGCCACCACTCGCCCTTCAGTTTGAGCAATCACGTCTTTGTCATGAGTAGCGATTACGACCGTTGTTCCCATCTGGTGAATTTTATTTAATACTTCAATGATATCCCAAGTATTATAAGGATCAAGGTTCCCGCTCGGTTCATCAGCCATAATCACCTCTGGTTGATGGATCAAGGCTCGAGCAATAGCCAAGCGCTGCTTCTCTCCGCCAGAAAGTTGAGAAGGAAAATCATCAGTTTTGCTAGAAAGACCTACAATCTCTAAAGCCCGAGGAACATCCCGGGCAATTTCAGCATCAGAAGCCCCAATCACACTAAGAATATATGCTACATTGCCATAAACTGTTTGCTGAGGGAGCAATTTATAATCTTGATAGACAACTCCGATCCGTTGTCGAAGTTGACAAATTTGACGACGATTCATATCTAAGACCGGTTGTCCATCAAAATATATTTGGCCTTCCGTTGGTATCTCTTCTCGGATCAAAAGTTTAATTAAAGTTGTCTTCCCCGCTCCTGATTTACCAACAATGGTCACAAATTCCCCTTGCTTAATCTCTAGGGTGATATTATCAAGAGCTAAACAAGAATTAGGATAAAGTTTACTGACTTGATCAAACTTAATCATTGTTTAATTTAATCTCAGCGTTAATAAATTCATCGAGTTGGCCGTCTAAAACCGCATCGATATTAGATGTTTCAACCTCTGTCCGATAATCTTTAACCAGCTGATAAGGCTGAATAACATACGAACGAATCTGCTGGCCCCAGGCAGCACTCTTAATTCCACTCTTGAGAGACGATATTTTCTGAGCCTTCTCTTCTTTTTGACGCTGGCGTAATTTAGCTTTCAATAAACTCATCGCTAACTCACGATTTGATCCCTGTGATCGTCCGGCCTGACAAGCTACTTGAATCTTGGTCGGTAGATGAGTAATCCTGATCGCTGACTCAGTTTTATTAACATACTGCCCGCCTGGACCAGAAGCGCGATAGGTGTCAACTCGAAGATCAGCTGGATTAATTTCTATATCTGCCTCGCTTTTATCAAAGATAGGCAATACCTCTACTAATGCAAATGAGGTGTGGCGAAGTTGTTGATCCGAAAAAGGTGAAATTCTGACTAGACGATGAACACCACGCTCATTTCTTAAATAACCAAAAGCATTCTTGCCTTTAACCTCAATGACGATCGCCTTTAATCCAATTCGCCCGTCGGGACCACCTGGTTCACCAAATGACTGATCCAGGGTAGTGACCGACCAATTCCGACTCTCGGCATATCGCCGATACATCCGAACCAGCATCGCCACCCAGTCTTCAGCTTCTCGTCCCCCAGCTCCTGCAGTAATTTCAATCACGGCTCCGCCACGGTCATATTGGCCACTCAGAAAACGTTTAATTTCCTGCTGCTTGATCTTTTCCTGAAGCGATTGAATCTGTTCTTCAATAGAAGATCGAAGCTGATTGTCTTCTGCGGCGAGCTGATTCATCTCAGCTAAATCGTTAATTTCTTTTTCTAAAAGAGCCAGACTATTAACCTCTTCTTCCAAAGCCGCCAGTTGCTTACTGGTTTCAACAGCCTTAGCCTGATCAGACCAGAAATCAGGTTGAGTCGTTTCAATCTTTAACCGATCTACTTCTTTTTTCTTTTCCGCCCAGTCAAAGATGGCCCATCACTTGATGGACCCGATCTTTCAATTCATTGATTTTTTCTTCCATTGGTGTCATAACTCTGAGCCGAGAGCGGGATTTGAACCCGCGACCTAGCGCTTACGAAGCGCTCGCTCTACCAACTGAGCTATCTCGGCTAATTTGGAGCGGCAGACGGGATTTGAACCCGCGACCTTCTGCTTGGGAAGCAGACGTTCTGCCCCTGAACTACTGCCGCTTAAACCAGCCACTAACGGTAGCCTTCAACTTATCCCAAAGATTAAATTCTCCCTCGGATAAGTCTATGTCCGGATCTTCTGACTGAATTTCAAAAACAACTACTTCCTCGCCTGGCCGCTTTAAATTAAGACGTTCTAAAGCCACTCGTTCTAAAAAAGAATCATCACTAGCCTCAATTGCTTGAGCTTCTAATTGTCGATATTGATCTTCTAGAGCCTGCAGTTCAGAATCAAATCGCTCTGCTCTCTCTCGATATTCAATAGCCTGGACATAAAGACGAATATTCTGCCAGGTGAAGAAAATCACTAAGGCCAGTCCTAAAACAAGCACTAGCCATAACCAGCAGCTTGGTTTCTTTTTACGCCGAGCCGGCGACCAATGCTTTACCATACTTTATTCATTATAAACTAACTGCTTAACTCTTCAACATTTTTAAGAAGACTTCGGCCGTCAAATGTACTTTTCCGCTCTGAGCCATTTTTTTCTTGCCTTGACGTTGCTTAACCAAGAGTTTTTTCTTCCGACTCCAATCTCCACCATAAAGTGGAGCCGTCACATTTTTTCTTCGAGCCTGAATTGTTTGGCGAGCAATAATGCGACCATCTACTCGAGCCTGAATAATGATTTGAAACTGTTCGCTAGGCAAGACCTCTTTCAGGCGATCAACTAATCGTCGCCCTTCGCGATAAGCTTCTGATCTTTCTACTATTCGTGAAAGACTTTCTTTAACCTCTCCAGCAATTAGAATTTCAAGTCGGACCAAATCAGCCGGACGATACTCCAGTAGGTGGTAACTAGCTGAAGCATGGCCCTCGGTCGCTCCCTTTAAGGCATCATCTAGGCCAGTCATAATACAACGAAGCGGAGTTTGATATATTAAGACAAAGCGACCTGCTTGAAGATATTGCTGCTCCTGAAAACTTCCCTGGCGACGGCCAAGAACCTCCATTGCCTGTCCGAGCCAGGCCCGAGGAACTACCACTCTCAGCTCGACCCATGGTTCGTCAACTCCTTCAAACTCTTCCGGCGATGGCCAGTCAGCCGCCGAGTTGACTGTTTTTTTATCTTGACCACGGCGTTTAATTTGATAACTGACCATGGGTGATGTAATAATTAAATCTAAGCCAAACTCTTCCTCAAGCCGCCGAGCTGTTATCTCGGCATGAAGCAATCCCAAGAAACCGACTCGATAACCCTTACCAAGCCCTTCTCTTTTTTCAACCTCAAAACTTAAAGCTGGATCATTAAGCTTTAGCTTTTCTAGTGAAGATTTAAGTAGCCTAAAGCCACTTTCATTCTGAGCATAAAAGCCATTAAAAACCATAGGTTGAGGTTCTCGA
>DCTL01000017.1:46990-50979 GCA_002329255.1 Patescibacteria group bacterium UBA1441 | reverse complement strand
TAACCAATCTCACCTGACGAAAGAGTCTCTTGTGGTTGCAGATCAGGACTGAAAAACCCAACTTGTTTAACTTCTCCTCGAGCCCCAGTCGCCCCCAGAACAAATTTATCTCCGGCTTTAATTTGTCCACCAAATATTCTTAAGTAGGCCACCACTCCTTGAAAAGGATCATAATGAGAATCAAAGACTAATCCACAGAAATCTGATTGATTGTCCTCCGGAGGCGGAATTTCGCGAATAATCCTTTCTAACAATTCAGAGACCCCAATTCCCTTCTTGGCTGAAATTAGAGAAACTTGGCTTGGGCTAACTCCGACAATATCAGCTAACTCCCGACGCGTCTCCTCAACTTCAGCCTGAGGCAGATCAATTTTATTAACCGCCGGAATAATAACTAATCCCTGTTCTTCCGCTAAATGCAGATTAGCTAATGTTTGGGCTTGAATCCCCTGTGAAGCATCAACCAGCAAAATCGCTCCTTCGACAGCCGCTAAAGCTCGAGAGACCTCATAAGCAAAATCAACATGCCCCGGAGTATCAATTAGATTTAACACCCAGGATTGCCCATCAAATTGATAATGCATGCGCACCGGATGCATTTTAATGGTAATTCCCTTCTCTTTTTCCAGACTCATCCGATCGAGGAACTGATCTTCCATCTTAAATCCAGCTACCGTATCGGTTAACTCCAAAAACCGATCAGCTAAAGTCGACTTCCCGTGATCAACATGACTAATGATCACGAAATTACGGACCACGCTTTTCATCTTTTTTTAAATTCTTGCTTAATTGCCCCCAAAAATTGGACCAGTTCGGCTCGATTAAGCTTTAGACTGATTAAGATATAACTTAATAAGCCAACAGCCAAAGCTACTGAAACTTGAGTTACGAGACCCACGACCCGCTGCATATCAACTTGAGGAGCCATTAAATGCAATGAAGCATAGACACATATCCCCATAACCAAAGAAGCAATAGCTGTTCGCAAAAAGAAACCAGCTAATTCTTTCATGAAGGGCATCGCCCAGCGCTTCTTCAAAATAAAAACCAATAACAACAGGTGAAATATATTAGATAAGGAGAAGGCTAGAGGCAATCCAACAATGCGGATATCAGAAATATCTTGAATCTTCATAATTGATCCAACTCCTTGTTGGAACCATCCGGGTTGACCGAGCAAATTAATAAAAAGAAAAATCAGAACAATATTTAATAAAACAGAACACAGGGCAATCCAGGCCGGAGTTTTATTATCCTGCATGGCGCTAAAAGTACGAGAAACTAAAGTTACTAAGGCTTGAGCAAAAATACCCAAACAAAACAAACCCAGGCAAGCAGCCGTTAATCGAGTATCCCCCCAAGAAAACTTTCCCGTACCAAGCACAATTCGAACCAAATGTGCTCGCATTAAAAAGAACAATACGCTACTCGGAATAATTAAAAAAAGAATTTGGCGAAAACTAGTGATAAAGTCTCGACAAAGTTTAGTCTTATCACGGCGAGCAAAAGAGAGAGCCATTGAAGGGAAAATAGCAGCCGAGAAAGAAACCCCGACTAGCCGAGTTAAAGCCTGGCTAAAATCACCAGCCAAATTATAAACTGAGATGCTACCAATCGCCAACATTGAAGCAACAGCTGTTACCACCAATAGATTGGTTTGTCCGAAAATAACGGTCAATGAACGAGGCGTTGCTAAAGCAAACAATTTTTTTAACCCAACATGGCGCCAAGCAAAAACTGGTGGTTGGTCTGATCGAAGTGAAAAAAACGAAGGAAGCTGAATGGCTAAATGAAGTAAGGCTCCGAGGACCATTCCCCAAGCCAGGCCAACTAATCCCATCCAAGGTACCAAAATAATAATCCCAGCGATAACTCCTAGGTTGTGAAATACTGGAGCTAGCGAACTGGCTAAAAATCGATCAAAGCATTGTAAGGTCCCTGAGATTGCCGTACTTAACCCTAAAATCATCGGCGTCAAAAGCATAACCCTCATTAGCCAAACGATCTCTGCCTGAACGGTAGCGGCAAAGCCAGGAGTAATAATGGCTATCACCTGAGGGGCTAAAATAATTAGAATCGATGAAATAACCGCCAAGAATAACGGCAATTGATTCATAACTGCCGATAGAAAAAGCCAACCTTCTTTTTCCGAATGCTGACTATATTCACGAAAGAGAGGAACAACCGCAATTGAAATTGCCCCCATAATCAAAACCGTGCTAATAAAGCTTGGCACTCGAAGAGCAGCAAAATAAATATCTCTTTCTATTGGGTCAAATCCTCCGGCAATTAATCGATTGCGTATCAACCCCAGAAAAGCACTCAATAGGCTAGCTCCAGCCAAAACTAGACCAGCCGAGGTGCTGCTTTTAGTTCGATGATTAAGTACTTTGTGAATCATGTCCTACTCGCCTATTTTATCAGAATCCGCCAAACAAAAAAGTCCGGCCTGCGATAAGCCGAATTCTGTTTAGACGATCATCTATCTGGGCCGAACGTTACCGATCGGCTCAAGCGAGCCACCTGGAGAATAAATCTCCGCTTTGCTCTTGCACCCGGTAAGGATTTAGCCGTTTCACTTCCGACTTTCGCCGGAACTCTCCCCGAAGGGAGCCTGCTTTTTTCAAAGACAGGCGTCTCTGTTCGCACCTCTATTCAGGATAAAACCCGAATGACGGCCGTTAGCCGCTACCCTTTTTCCTAAAATAGGAGGGTGTTCGGACTTTCCTCGCTATCCGAAGATAGCGCGATCGTCTCGCAGACCAGACATTTAAATTATAATGAAATTCAAGACAATGTCAAGTCAACAAAGTCTCTGACTTTCCTGATCAAGAGCCTGATTGACCAGTCGATCAGCAGCCGTATTATCCTCTCGACTGATTAAGTTAAAAGTCACTAAACTAAAGTCGGTGCGTAAATTCCAAAGTTTTAAAAACAAAGGAATTAATTTGTCATTAACTATCTTGTAGCGACCATTAATTTGCTCGACCAGTAATTGAGAATCAGAGTAAACATCCACAGCCAGTTCTTTAGCTTTTTTCTTTCCCCAGTTGGTTTTGATCTTTTCCAGGCCTAAAATAGCAGCTGAATATTCAGCTTCATTATTTGTCCCCCGGCCCAAAAATTGAGCATGCTCGGATAATACTCGACCTTGAACATCAGAAATAACAGCTCCGGCTGCTGATGGTCCGGGGTTGCCTCGAGCTCCTCCATCAATGTGAACAATTACTTTTTCCATAAATATTTCGATAATTTTTAATTAAACAAAGACGAAACTTCTGTAAATTTTCATTTTTTACTTCAAATCCCGCAGCCGGCGGATGACCACCAAAGTTAGTTAAATAGTCAGAGCAGGCGCCCATTAAAGAAACACAATCTATCCCCGCTGGAGATCGAACTGAACCACGAGATATATCAGCCATTTGAGAATAAACAAAAGCCGGTCGATTATAATCAGCCGCTAAATTAGAAGCAACAGCAGCAATTACTCGTCGAGGCCAGTTCTCCCCGCCAATAAAAATAATCTCTTCCAGGCTCTCTTCGTTCACTCGCTGCTGTGCCTCTAAAAGAATCTCCTCCCGAAGTGCCAAATATTCTTGCCAACGGTTCTCGAGAGTTTGAATCATTCTCAGAATTTGAGCTGGCTTTTCTTCAGTTAAAAGTAAAAATGATTCGGCTTGTCGCTGGACATTGACCCGGCTAGCATTTAAAGTTCCAATAATTTGATGAATCACCTCCCTCAGAGTCTTATCTTCGGTTAGATGACGATCAAGTAACGCCCGAAGAGCTGGCTGACCAGTGTCCGGCAACAAATCCATCATCCGATTAACAATTTCCAAGTTGTCATAATCAATTGGCATCATATCAGCAATAGTAGCCAATCCGGCCAATCTGACTAAGCGTTCGCTTAACAAATCAAAATCAGGATCGTCCTTTAACAACCAGCGACTAAAATGATAACAGAGCCCAGCCGCAGCCAGTTGTTTAAA
>DCTL01000017.1:0-46976 GCA_002329255.1 Patescibacteria group bacterium UBA1441 | reverse complement strand
CTCAAAACCTAATCGACGAGCTTCAGTAATAGCCTGATTATCGCTAATCCCCAAGTCGACTAAAATCAATTTAGCTGGACTTCGATCTTTAATAAAATCAAGAGCGGGCAGACTAAATCCATGCCCCTCCTTTTCCTGAAGACAAAAGAGCGTTTCAATTTTTTTAAAACCAAGACGCTCTAGCGCTTCTTTGATAATAATAACCGAACAAATTCCATCAACGTCATCATCACCGTAAATAATTACCTGGTCTGAACGAGACCACTGATCAACAAATTCAGCAGCTGGCTTCATGTTTCTAATCGAGCTCAACTCCATTTTAGCCAGTCAATTTACTAGTTGATAGGGCATGAATACCTGACAGCTGGCGACCAGCAGCTAATCTCATAATCGCTTCGCCGCCGCTTGACACGTGATTAAAATCACCCAGCAAGCCTAATTTCTTTAAAAAGACAATTGTCTCTTGTCCCCCGACCACTGAGAATATATCAGGCTGATTAGCGATTGCCTCGGCAATTTCTTTAGTCCCTCGACTAAATTCCGGCCAAGTGTAGAGACCTAATGGTCCTCGCCAGACTAAAGCTGGTGATTGAGCAATAATTTCTGAAAAGAGGCGAATTGTCTCCGGGCCAATGTCATAAATATCATCTTCCTTGCGCACCTCTCCTGGGGCAAAAACACGGCGATAAGAGCCATCTAATAATTTGGGACCGGTCACGACGTCAACTGGTAAGTGTAATTTAGTGTTGGTAATCTCAATACGATTGATTAGTTTAATTGCCCTCTCGTCTGGCCATTCTTTGCCTGGCGATATTCCCTTAACCCTGAAGATAGCCTCTGCAATCTTCCCACTGACCAGAACATGATCGTTTTTTTCTAAAAAGGCTAAAATCAGGTCAAGCGATTCAATAATTCGATCTCCACCAATAATAGCAGTCAACGGTCGTCCACTTAAATGTTCTCCGGCTTGGTATTCTTTCAAAAAATTAATCCCACCGGCACTTTCTAATAAATCTGGTAAATGATTAATAGAAGCATAAGGCAAATAAGATAGACCAAATGCTTCATTAACATAAACTTGGCCTAGCCGAGACAGAGCTTGAGCTAATACTGGCTCCCCTCGTCTTTCTTCAGGATAAATAGCTAGATTCTCTAATAAAACAATCTGATTCTGGGCTAATGAACGATCCACTTTCTCGGGTAATGATTTTTCAAAAAGAGAATGGGTTAAAAAATTCACTGGCCGCCCAGATATTGATTCTAATTCTTCCACCCAAGAAGCTAAACTAATTTCACCCTCTAGAATTCCAATAATAACCAATTGAGCTTCTTCTTGAATCAACTGATTAATTGTTGGATGATAAGAAGAAAACGGCTCTTCAAAATCTAATTGCAGAACAACCTTCTTCTTTTTAGAATTAACTTGATTTAAAGATTTAATCATCGAGATCAACTGTTTGATTGGGTTTAATTTCCTTAGGCTGACTTCTTTGCCGAGTGCGGTCAATAATCTTTTTCAAGACTCCTCGATATCCCTTGTCCGCTGAATTTTCTTTTTCACCTCCCTCCTCCTCAGCAATTTTTTTCAAACAATTCTTGCAATAATAAAGACGCCCGGGTACTGGTTTGAAGGGCAATTTAAAATCCTTACCGCATCGATCGCAAACAGCATCATAAAGATTTGAAGACTTCGCCTCATCAATCTCAACTTCGATCATCCAACGATTGATCTTCTCTTCAACCTTTTTTTGAGGTGTTCCGTATCGCTCTCGAGAAACTGTAATAATTTTATCACGATGACTCGTCCCCGTCACTGGTTGAGGCGGTAAGGTCTGAGCTGAAAAAGTACGATTTGCCAATCCGTCAACCATTAACTTAATATAGATATTGTATTTATCTAAATTAACCAGATTAAGCGCCTGAAAATCTGGAGCAAATTCTCGCTCTAAATATTCTGCGTCTTCCGCCCCGACTCGAAAACAAGCCAGAGTTCCGACATTACCAAAGACAGCATCCCTAATAGAATCCTCCATCTGCGAGACATACTGATGAGTAATAATTAAGTTAAGTCGATACTTGCGTGCCTCAGAAAATATATTAGTGAATGACTTAGTCGCAAAATTTTGAAATTCGTCAACATAGAGATAAAAATCTCGTCTCTCCTGTTCTGGAATATCAACTCGAGACATAGCCGCAATTTGAAGCTTCGTTACAATCAATGCCCCCAATAAAGATGAAGCTTCTTCACCCACCTTCCCTTTCGACAAGTTAACCAGTAAAATTTTACCCTCATCCATTGCTTGTCGAATATCAATTGAAGTTTTAACCTGTCCGACAATACCCCGAATGAGTGGAGCGGAAATCAATTGACCAATCTTATTTTGGATAGCCGCTGTCGCTTCAATCTCATAGCGTTCGCTATATCGAGCAAATTCTTTAGTCCAGAAAGATTTCACCACCGGATCAGTAATCCGATCGACTACTTTCTCCCGATAATGAGAATCAGCCAATAATCGATTAATGCCTAACAGTGTTGATCCGGGATGTTCTAGCAGGGCCAAAATAGCATAATTCAAGATATACTCCATGCGGGCACTCCAAACATCTGGCCACATTTTTTTAAAGGCCCCCATAAGGCCACCGGCCACTAAATGTCTTAAATCAGCTGGCACTCTCTCCATCACATTAAAAGCCACCGGATATTCGGTATCAGCTGGATTAAAATAAATTACATCATTAATACGATGAGAAGGAATAAAATCCAATAAACTATCAACCACCTCCCCGTGTGGATCAATAAATCCTAAACCGTGCCCCTTGCTAATGTCCTGAATGGCCATATTCTTAAGCAATTCTGATTTACCCATGCCAGTCTTCCCCACCACATAAAAATGCTGGCGTCGATCATTTTCTTTAATCCCAAAACGCTGCTCTTGGCCGCGAAAATTAGTTGTGCCTAAAAAAGTGATATCTTCGGCCATAATAAAGCCATTTTATCATTTTAGACGAGCTTTTAAAGATCAGCCTATCGGCAAATTAGCCGGGGGCTCGCCCTTTTTCGATCGAATGCGTTCCAGTCCTGAGGCCGGCGCCATGTTGCGGCTGGGTAAATGGAAGAGAGTTGCCAGTTCTTCGGTGTTTAAGATATAGGTTTCTGAATCCTCAGGATATCCCGGAACATAACGATTCAGATATCGCCAGAATATATCTCGCTGCTTTAAATAGAGGCGCTGGTCTTTCAGAGGCGGATACTTAATTGAGGTTGATTTAGGCTTAAAAGCGTTTAGGTTTTCTGTATTAAAACTGAGGAAAAAATTAATCGGAATCGTCACTCGAGGTTTAAAGAAAACATCTCTCTTCCCCAAATAAAGAACCCGGATAAAACAATCAAAACTAGGCTTACTGGCTTTACGATCGATGGCTTCGGCGATCTTCTTTTCCATATCTGGGATATCCATCAAGGAAGGGCCACTCTTCTCCTTAATCTCGGTTTCTTGATACTCCTGTTGAAAAACCAAAATATCAACCACCTGTTGATAGATTGGTTTACTGATAATCTCTTTCTTTTTTTCCCGTTGCAGTACTTTATCTCGTTGCTGACGAGCTCGAGTCAACCAACCAGTTAAATCTTCCCGCGTTGGGGTAGCCACAATCTGAATCCAAATTTGCTCTCCTGCTTTGAGAGTGCTCAAGCCTTCAAGCAGACTTGACAGTGGCTCAACCTTAAACTGTTCTTTATCTGAAGGATGTTCTTCAAAAAAAACTGGATATGTTTTTATAGGATAACTATCGGCTTTCAATAATTTCATATCTGCCCCCCAAATATTCCAATCCCGATTAGGCAATGGATGGGGAGCTTCAGTCAGATAATCATCAAAATTACTAATCTCAACTTCCGGATACTGAGCGTAAATAATTGACTTAACTGTCTCAACGTTAGCTACTGGCACTCGAATCAAAAAATGAACTTTTCCTTCCCGCCCTAAAATTTCAAGAGAAAAATGAAGCATTTGCTTTCCCTCTAACCACTTTTCTCGAGCATTAGGATCATCTAGAATAACCCACAAATTGGCAAAAACTTGCTCCATCGCTTTAATAGGACGATCGATCTCTTCCGGCAATTTAATTTCCAATAACTGATATTTTCCCTTATCTCTCAACCAGCTATTTTGTAGATAATTTAAATATAACTTCTTCCAAAATGGATAAAATAAAAAAGGCGGCAAAACCCACCACCAAGCAGCTATAAACTTGCCAAGAGACAAGAGTAGCCAGAGGATTGCCGTCCCTAAATTAGTTACTTCGGGCATAAGGGTCATTCTGCCTATTCAGCCAGCCAATAAGTTTTGTCATCCAACCGGCGAAATTCATCTCGCGAGCTCAAATTGAGCAGAATTGTCGTTTCTTTAACAAATCGTTGACCCAGAACTCGATCAACGATCTCTTCGCGAGTCAAGGGCTGGCCAGCTTCTTTTAAAACTTTAACAATAAGATCTTTAACCGTTCCAGGTTGATAACCCCATTCTCTCAAAGCATAAAGCCCTCTTCCAACCAGAACAAACCGAGGGTCTCGGATTAATTCATTATGGACGGTCTGAGCTAAAGCTTGTCTTGGCCGACGGCAACCAATCCTCTCCCAGCGCGGATTAAATTCATTGATGAGCTCCGCGACTTTCATAAAATGAAGAGGCTGTTCGGTCTCTTTTAACACTAAATAGGCTTTGTCTTTTAATCTTTGAGGGCAAACTTCAGGCCAGTCAGCTAGACCATAACCGCCGTCAATCCCCCGCTCAATTTGACGAGCGACTTCTAAACAAGAACGAATTACTGTTTCTTCGGCCGGATAAATCTTAACAATCTCTTCTTCGGATAAAGATTGATGACGTTTCTCGATCTCTTTAACCAGTTGCTCAACAACTTTATGTGCTAATTCAATATTTTTTTCTTCAGTCGCCCAAAATGGATAAACTAATTCATCAGCTTTAGTGTCGAAAAAATCAGGCTCGAGAACTAAAAAAAATCGCACATAAAGACGATCGGCTTCTTTGGAAGCCAAGTCCTCGAGAACATATTCTTCTCGGCGCAGACCCCCATGTTCGTTTAAATATTGACGAAACGCTTTCCTAATCTCCTTAGCTTGTGGAGTTTGAGCTTCTCTTAATTTAGCTAAACTTGTTTCTTCTATTTGGCGAACTCGCTCTCGAGTAACAGATAAATCTCGCCCAATAGTATCAAGCGTTTCTCGATGAGGATAATCCAACTGAAAACGCCGCCTCAAAACATCCTGAGATCGAGACGGAAGTATCTGGAAAATTTCCTTTTGAGCTTGACGATAGTCAATACTAATCATAGATTACTAATTTAAACATATTTACCCAGGAAGTCAATGTAAATTTTTTAGATATTTTTGTAATAATACCTGATCTTTGAAGGCTATTTATGGCTTTAGTCCAAAGAATCGGTCCAATATTAAACCATTCTCTTCCATTGAGTTTTTTACACGATCTTTTTATTTTTCAGAAAATAATCTAGTTACCGACAGAGACAAGCCGTGTTTTACCCAGACCTTCTAGCCGATAATAAATTATTTATCTCCCGTTACTCTAAGCAATTGCTCTGAAACAATCTTATCAATATGTTTCACAATCCTTTAGCGAAAACATTAAAGATTTAAAACTTTCTTCACCTTATCAACCACTTCATCTGGATCAAAATTTGCTTTAGTGATGTATTCAGAAACACCCAATCTTTTAGCCGATTCTTCAATAATCGTATTTCGATAATTAGAAAAGATAATTACCGGCAAATCAGCCAAAACCCGATCTGTTCTAACCTCTTGAAGAAAATAGAGTCCGTTCTCCTCGGGCAAAAGTATATCAAGTAAAACTATATCTGGCTTAGTCCTTTTGGCCAAAGCAACGCCCTGGCGAGCATTGCCAGCCACTTCAACTATAAAACCAGCCTGTTCAAACTTTTCCCGATAGAGCTTCGTCAAAATGGGTTCGTCTTCAACGATAAGTACGATTTTTTCTGAGGTGTGCATAACCTCATTCTAGCCTCTCTTAATCGGTAGTTCAATGAAGAAAGTTGATCCCTGATTCCGACCGGGGCTTTCAACCCAGAGACGCCCTTTGTGCTGATCGACGAATTTACGAGCGACATAGAGGCCTAAGCCCGCCCCTGCTGAGTGCAGGCTAATTCCAGCCTGTCCTCGAGAAAAACTGCGGAAGAGCTTGCCAATATCTTCTTTACTGAGCCCGACTCCGGTGTCTTTGACTTTGATTAGAATATGGTTAGATCCAGAGAGGCCGATCTGAACCGTCACTCCGCCCTGTTTGGTGTACTTTAAAGCGTTGTCAATAATATTCAATAAAGACTGCCTAATCTTATCGCTATCTATCTCAACCTCCGGCAAGTCATCAGCTGCAATCATCTTCAGATACAAATTCTTTCTGTCGGCTTCAATTTTGATCTCATCAATCACCGATTTAACCATTTTTTCGATTGAAGTCATCTCGTAGCTTAATGTTGTTTTGCCTGATTCAATCTGAGAAACATTCAAAAGATCATTTGAGAGCTTCAACAGTCTTAAGGAGGCTTGATAGACTTCCCGGGAAACCTCCCTAACCTTCGGTGAAATCGGTCCAAAATCCCCCTTAGTGAGCATGGATAAGTAACCTCTCATCGCCGTTAAGGGCGTTCTGAGTTGATGGGAAGCAATTGACAGAAAATCAGACTTAGCCTGGTCTAGCTTTTTCAGCTCCCGATTAGCCTGTTCTATTTCGCGAGCCAGCCTTTCTAGTTGTTCTCTTTGTTTTATCTCCTTGATAACGCTTTTTACCAAAGCCCAACCAAAGCCAAGAAAAATAAGTAAAACAATGAATTTAGCAATTTGAATCCAAAAAACATCGGTAAGCAAAAGAAGATCTGCAAAAAGTAGTATTCCGATTAAGGACACCAATATTCCAGTTATAACGACCTTGATCTCAAAAAGTTCGTTTTTCACGATAGCGAGAGCAGTAAAGCCAAGAAAGAAAATAATGGAATAATTGCCAATCTGATAATATCTTGCATCCCCTGTTCCTAAAACAAGAAGCACGTTGAAGACCAAATTAGTAATCACAAAAATAATTATTCCTAACAAGAAATAGTGCAGTTTTGTTTTTTCCTTTTGAGAGGCGTAAAAATGTTTTTTTAGTATCTTCACAACAACTAAAAAAGTTATTAATAGAACAAAGCTAAAATACAAAAACTTACCAAGCCCAACCGCTGGTACCACTCCTATGCTTATGCCCATTATTGAAGCTTCGACCATTTCTAAGGCTATAAAGTCTGTAAAGACACTAAGAAAAAATATTGTTATGCTCGCTAATGGAATAAATAATTTTAGAAACTTAGGCGTTTTTATTTTGGTAAAAATAGNNTAAAACGGCACAAAGAATAGAGCTGTCGTTCCATAGGCAATTCTGGCAAATAATAAAGAAAGGTCTAGGTTGTCGACTAGTATACCACTGAAATAACAAAGAATTATCCATGATAAGGCACAAAATATCATGACCAAAAAGACTCTATTGATTTCAGACTTTTTATTACTAAAGTAAACAAAAGCCCCCAGCCATACTCCTATTGCGCTGATAATAATTACCAAAATTCTATTTATAAAGAAAAAGTCAATCATAAAATAACCGCCCTGGCAATTATAAGACTAATCGGCCATAAAATGAATTCTGCATCTGCTAAAACATAATTTACTAAATAAAAATTTTTTCTTTCTTTGGATTTTTGAAAATAATAAACACTATATAGAATGAACAACAGTAACACAGCTGAGTAAGAGGGAATTAAATTAAATAATAGACCCAAGATTAATATAAACCCTGAAGCGATATTGAGTAACACAAGAATCAGCATTGTTTTTGTTCTGCCAAAAACAGAAGGAATTGTCTTAAGGTCTTCTTTCCTGTCACTTTTCAGATCTTTAATATCTAAAAAAATGGTATTGGCCATCATCCTTAAAAAGCAAAAAACAAATAGCACTGCAAATGTTGGCGCAAGAAAGTTATAAGAATAATAGATTGAAGCAAAAACTAACAACAAAGAAACAATCAAAGAAAAAGCAATGTTTTTAAAACCGATTATTTTATCTGTTAACCCTTTTAAGCATTTAGTATAAAAAGCCATCATTAGCGTCAACAAGAGTATAAAAAGCAATGAAGTAAAAGCTCCGCTGAACGCAAGAACTAATACGGTTATAGATACAATGAGAATAGAGATTAATGGTATTATTTTAAAGTATTTTTCTAAACACTTGGTCCTATCCGGATTAGTCAAATAATCCGTCTTCCTGCTCTCATGTCTGTCATAAAGCAAGCAAAGAAATGCTAAAAGATATATAACGATTAATAATTGAATAGAAATTTTTTGATCAATCAATATCAAAAATGTCGAGACAATTCCCGTGGCACCTAGAGAGATTAGATGTCCTTCATAAACAAATCTGTTAATCAGTTTCTTGATCATAGTCAGATTAATCTCCAATTATTTTTTGAGCAGAGATTATGTTGTAGGTAGCGAAGCCTTCTCGAAACATATAATATTGGCTAACTGTTGCCTTTGTCCCTCCGCGTCCCTTATGTAGCCTNNCAGAACGAACCAATCTCCCCATAACAAAAAACATTCTTCTTGATGACGGTTCTATCTCTTTTGTTTTATCAAGGATTTCAACATTCTGAAAACCTATTTTTTGCATTTGTTGCTTGATTTCGTCTAGAGAAGGAAGGTTTGGAATTTCCCAACCTTGGCAAAAATCTGATACTAGCCGTTCCCCTCTCTTGCTAAGTGGCTTATTGATATAAAAATCAGCCATGGTTAGCTTTCCGCCTGGTTTTAGTAGACGATAAGATTCTCTTAAAAATTTTTCTTTATCCTGAGCATAACAGGTGCTTTCTATTCCAAAAATTTTATCAAACGATTCATTAGAAAAATTTGTATTACAAAAATCTCTAATCTCAAAATTAACTAAATGAGAAACCTTCCTTTTCTGGGCGTTTTTCTTGGCTATTTCTAATTGTTTCTGAGAAAGAGTAATCCCCGTTACTCTAGCTCCGTATTGTTCAGCTAACCAGATACTAGTCCCGCCCACGCCACAGCCAGCATCTAGAATTTTATCAGATTGCCTGATTTCTAGAGCTGTTGCCACCGCTTCGTTTTCATTTATTATGGCTTGATGTAAGCCCTTAGTCCCCTTTTCCCAAAAACCATAATGCATACCCAGGTTTTTACGATTCATCCAAAATAAATTATAAAATATTTGATTTCTGTCGTAATGTTTACCCACATTTCCCTTAGACGCTTTCATATTTTATATAATTAATTAAATACTGAACTAATAAATTTTATCATCAGAAAAGAACTTTTTTATTTCCATTTTAAACCAAGGAGTCCACTGCTCGGGCTTTTTTTCTACTTCTTCCATAATCTCAGATAATGCCATCCATTTGATTTCTTCAATCTCGGTTGGATCAGGATTTACTGTTCCGTCATAACGCCCAACCAAGACGTGACAAAATTCATTTTCGGATCCAATATCCTTAAAGCGAGCGGAGTAAACAAAAGAACCAAATTTTTCGAGCGGGCAACTAAAGTTTAACTCCTCCTGAAGTCGACGCCGGCCAGCTTCGATTACCTCTTCTCCCGGCCCCGGATGACTGCAACAAGTATTACTCCAATAACCAGGCCAGAGCATTTTACTCGCTGCTCTCTTTTGGATTAATAACTCTCCCTGATTATTAAAGATAAAAACGCTAAAAGCACGATGCAGGCGCCCTGCTCCGAAATGAGCTTCTTTTTTCTCGAGCTGTCCAATTTCTTTATCTTCTTGATCAACTAAAACTACTCTCTTCATAATTGAGTTAATCGAGACCAATAATTATTATTTGTCTCGAGACATCAAGTAACTGATCATTTCATTCATAATCTCTCGATTCGATCCGGCTGGTAAAGCAGCTAAAGCCGCTCGAGCTTTTTCAGTATAACGACGACAAAGTTGTAATGCTTTTTCTCGAGCCTGAGTCTGACTAATAATCTGAATTGCTCTCTTAATATCGTTATCTTCTAGTTGCCCACGATGTAACAGCTCATCTAACTCAGGGTTAGTCAGCTCTTCTAAGGCAAATAGAATAACAGCATTGCCGCCTTTTCGTTCCTCGATATCCTTACCGATTTTTTTACCGAATCCTTCTTCTTCACCGAATATATCCAGTATATCATCCTGGACCTGAAAGGCCATTCCCAAATTAAACCCATAGTCACTTAAGGCCTGCTGCTCTTTAACTGAAGCTCCGGCACAAAGACCACCTAATAAACAACTTGTTGCTAATAATTTAGCTGTTTTTTTACTAGCCATCTCAATGTAATCTTCCATATGTACTACTTTGTATCTCTCCTGAGCGACTAACAATTCATCTTCCCGGCCGGCTCTTTCTTGGAAAATATCAAGCATTTCCCCTTCCAATAGAACTTGTAGTGTTTCCACTAAAAGCTTAGTTGCCTTGACTGGGCAAGGAGTACGCAAGGCTCCATCAAAAACGGCAGCCGCATAATGTACCCCTAAACATTCGGCCATGGAACGACCCCACTTTTTCCAAACAGTTGACTGACCACGGCGCACTTGGCTATGGTCGATCATGTCATCAATAATCAGCGAATAATTATGAAGTATCTCCACTGCTGCAGCCGCATACAAAACATCTTCATCTCGGCCACCGACGGATCGGGCTCCCAAAATCACCAGAGCCGGTCTAAGTTTTTTACCCCCCGTCACCACTTGGTAGGTCATTGCTTCATGGAATCTTTTTCCGGCGTGAACAGCTAAAAGCTCTTGGATTACTGGTTCAACCTTCTGAGCCGATTCAATCAAAAAAGAGCCGACATCCTGCTTATATTCCGCAGACAATGTCGGCTTCTGAGTGCGATGGCGCACCACATACCAGATTACTCCTCCTGTTATGGCAAATAAAATTAACAAAATCAGCCAAATCATGTTTTCTGATAGATTAAATTATAAAAATAGCCTGATTTTNNTTTGATAGTCTCCTCGCGGAGTAAATTCCAACAAAATCAGACCAATTAAAATAAGTCAAGACAGTAGAAATCAGTGGCTTAAACATTTGAAGTTTCATGAGTAGCCGTTATTATTTAATTTCTAAAAATTTAATTTTTCCTTTTTGGATCACTGCTCCAGCCGGCACAATATAATCAAAATCCTTAATAGCTGTGCCGTTAACTTTGAGGCCACCCTGTTTGATTAGACGTCGAGCCTCTGATCGAGAAGCGCTTAACCCAGAATCAACTAAAACAGAAATCAAATTATAATCATTTGGCTTAAATATTGGTCGAACTGAAGGAATTTTCTTTTCCGAAAAAGTTTTTAAAAAATAATCACTAGCTTGTTTAGCCTGATTATCAGAGTAATACATTTCCACCAATGCCTCCGCCAGCTTTAGTTTAATATCTCGCGGATTAGTCCCTCCATCTAAATCTGATTGATACTGATCAATTTCGGACTGTGGAACTCGAGTTAATAAAGTAAAATAACGAATAATCAACTCATCATTCAGAGACATAACCCGACCAAACATTTCATTCGGCTCATCAAGCAAATTGATTGAATTTGCAAAACTAGAGCTCATCTTCCGTCCATCAAGCCCTTCAACCAACGGATTAGTAATAATATCTTGAGGCGGTTGTTTATAAAATCGTTGCATATCTCGACCAACCAAGAGATTGAATCGTTGATCCGTCCCACCGACCTCAACATCAGCTTTAACTTGAACCGAATCGTATCCCTGCATTAGAGGATATAAAATTTCTCGCAATGAAATTCGCTTTTGCAAACGTAAGCGATCTCTAATATTTTCTCGAGCAATAAATTCGCTTAATGAAAATTGATCAGCCTGACGATTAACTTCTAAATAATCAAGCTTTTTCAACCACTGACTGTTGTAGTAAACCTCAGCTCGATCAATATCGATCAATTTAGCTGCCTGCTGAATATAAGTTTTAGCATTTTCCTTGACTTCTTCCTCGGTAAGCATTGGCCGCTCACTTTTTTTATCAGAACTGTCACCGATTAAACCAGTAAAGTCACCAATAATAAAGACTACTTGATGGCCCAGCTCTTGAAAATCTCTCAATTTCAGTAAGGGAATTGAGCGGCCCAGATGAAGGTTGGGACTGGTTGGATCAATTCCCAGCTTAATACGAAGCGGTTTTCCGCTTTGGAGCCGCCGAAGCAAATTATCCCGGTCGATAATCTCCTCGACTCCCCGGGTTAATAACTCTTCTATTTTTGTACTATCTAATGAAATCTTGCCCATAACCAGAAAATGCTTTCGGGATAAAACAGTAATTATTCACCAATTATTTGAACTTGGACTGTTCGGGGACGGGCTCGATCCAGCTCAACTAAAATAATTCTCTGCCAGCGACCCAGTTGTAACTGACCTTCTTTAAAATTAAAGGTAGCGCTAGGCAGTAAATGAATCGCCTTACAGTGTGAATGACCGTTAGCACACTCATCGGGACACATATTAACCGTGCGCCGCTCAAAATCATCATGATTATAATCAATGCTATCCGGCGCCGTCTGCTGCAAATTAGATTTGATGTCTTCCTGTAGAAGCGGTTCGTTCTCGTTAACAATCAAGGCCGCTGAAGTGTGTAGAAGCTGAATGTTCACCAAGCCGTTCTTGATTCCCGTACCTGTCAAAAAGTCTTTAACCTGATCGGTAAAGTCAATAAAATCAAACAGCTCCTTGGTTTTAAAATTAAACTCGATAGAGTCTGTCTTCATAATATTTTTTTTAATTATACCAATGGTAAACGGGCCACTTTTTCCGCCTGGCAATCCTTTTTAGTCGCCAGTCAGGATTAACTACGCGTGGAAACCCGACCGCTCGCAGCAGAAAAAGATCGCTGTAACAATCACTATAAAAGTAGTCTTTCTTCAAATTGGGACTAATCAGGTGAGCTTGTCGCAGCTTTTCCTGGCTAAATACAATTCGCTCAAAGTTGCCGGTTAAATAACCAGACTTTACCTCGAGCTGACTCGAAACAACCTGGTCGACTTTTAATTCCTGGCCAATTAGATCAGCCAGAGAGCCCAAGGCCGTCGAAATAAGGACTATCGAATGACCAGCCGCTTGATGCTCTTCTATCTCTCGTCGAGCTTCGATTAGAATTTTTCCCCTAATCCGGCTTTGAAAGAGAATCTCCATTTCTTTCCTTAATTCATCGACTTTATGTCCAGCTGTAAAAGAATAAATTACAGCTATCAATCGGCCGGCATCTGGCTGACCGAAAGCCCTTTTAATTTGGTACTGCAAACCGGCCAAGATTAATTTTGGCCAAGATCTGCTTTTTAGCCAGCCCCGTCGCCAAAAATAATAAAGAGCAGANNAGATGAGCTCGGCCACCTAGGACCGTTCGGTCGATATCAAAAAAAGCAAAAGCCATAAATATTAACTCACCTCTAAGGAAATAATAGCATGAGAGACTTAAAAAACCAGTCAGTGACGCTTTTTAATGGCCGCTCTGAGCAAAGCTGTAAAAAGTGGATGCGGTTCCAGCGGTCGAGCTTGGAATTCTGGATGGAACTGAACCCCAACAAAGAATGGATGAACCGAGCGAGGTAGTTCGCATATTTCCATTAAGCGTCCGTCGGGCGATTGACCGGAAAAAACTAAACCACCTGCCTCCAGACGCTCAATGTAATCTGGATTCACTTCGAATCGATGACGATGACGTTCTTCAATAAGATCAGCTCGATAGGCCTGATGAGCAATGGTTCCCCTCCCGATCTGAGTGGGATAAGCCCCAAGCCTCATCGTTCCTCCATAACGACCCTGTCGAAGTTTTTCCTTTTGTTCTAATATGATATCAATAACTGGGTCCGGCGACTTAGGTGTGATTTCAGTTGAGTCAGCCGCAGATAATTTTAAAACGTTTCGAGCAAATTCAACAACAGCCAATTGCATTCCATAACAAATACCTAAAAACGGAATACCCTGCTGACGAACATGCTTAATAGCCTTAATCTTGCCCTCTACTCCTCGGCTCCCGAATCCACCGGGAATAATAACCGCATCGTATTCATTAAGTTTTTTCAAAGACTGTTTTTTATTCTCAAAGTCTTGCGATGAAAGCCAGTCAATAATCGGACGACGCTTTAAGTGGTAGGCCGAGAACTTAATAGCTTCAATAACCGAAATATAAACATCGCTTAAAACAAAGTCACCGCTGTTAAAATATTTGCCAACCAGAGCAATTTTAAGCGGCTCCTTCGCCTGATGAGTTAGGTCAACCCATTTCTCCCATTGATTAAAGTTAGAACGTCGATCTGGCAAACCAAGCCGGCGACAAATCAGGCGATCGAGTTTCATCCGATTAAAGTTAATTGGAATATCATAAATACTTTCAACATCTGGCGCTGAAAGAACCGAATCTTTACGAATATTGCAAAACTCAGCAATTTTATCTCGCCGCTTTTCATCCATTGGCTGTTCACTTCGACCGAGAACAATATCCGGTTGAATACCATAGGAATTTAATAATCGAATGGCATTCTGCGTCGGCTTAGTTTTCATTTCTCCAATCTTTGGCGGTATTGGCAAATAACTGACAAAAACAAATAAGACATCTTCCGGATGTCTTAACTTTAGAATGCGAGCCGCCTCAATAAACATAATATTCTGATAGTCGCCGATCGTTCCGCCCACTTCTAATACCGAAACGTCTGATTGGTGTAATTTAGTTGATCGCTGAATACGATGCAAAATCTCATCCACGATGTGAGGAATCGCTTCGACACAATTGCCGCGGTAAGCCAGTTGGCGTTCTTTTTCGATCACTTCCCGATAAACCATCCCACTCGTCATATAATCGTCGCTCAGAAGATCGCGCCCCAGGAAGCGTTCATAATTGCCCATATCCTGATCACACTCTAAGCCAGACTTTAAAACAAAAGCTTCGCCATGCTCGGTAGGATTCATCGTCCCAGCATCGACATTGAGATAGGGATCAATTTTGACCAAATTCACTTTGAAGCCACGAGCTTGCAGCAGTTTACCGATTGAAGCCGTTGTTATCCCCTTGCCGATTCCCGACATTACTCCGCCCATGACAAAAATGTATTTGGGACGTCTGGTCATAAAAACTAATTTCTGTTCTTAAACCGCCATTGATAAAGATCAACCAATAGCGGACTGGCAATAAATAAAGAAGAGTAGGTTCCCGAAATAATACCGACAATCAAAGCTAGGGCAAAGAAATAAAGAGTTGAGCCTCCCAATAAAAGTAAGAAAAGTAAAACCACAATAGTCGTCAAAGAAGTCTTCAATGATCGCCCCAGAGATTGGTTAATAGCATAATTAACCGTCTCTGAATAATCACGTCCCACTCCCTTTAAGAGATTCTCGCGAATACGATCGAACACGACCACGGAGTCATTAACCGAATAACCAAAGACAATCAATAAAGCGGTAATGATTGGAACATTTATTTCCAGACCCATGAATTGACCGAGAAAAATAAAGACTCCCAGCATTATCATGACGTCAAAAATTAAAGCCAGCAAAGCCGTTAATCCATATTGCCAACTTGGCACTGGTCGGTTGATTTTAATAAAGGCCCAACTAACATAAATTAAAATAACTAAAATCGAGATAAAAACTGCTCGCTGAGTTTTGTTAGCCAGATCCTGACTGATCGTGGCCGAGATGTTCTCAAACTCATAAGATCCTTCAACTAACTGATGATCCTGCTCGAGTTGAAGTAATATTTCATCTCTTAATTCATCGTCAAGCGTCTCGGTTAATTGTATCATCACGCCTTTCTCACCTGCTGTGCGGACTTCAACCTCTCCCAGATCAAGCTGATTAAGTTCAGAACGAAGATCGCTAATTGCAGGCCGCTCGTTTTGATACTCAACATAAATCGAGCTACCCCCACGGAAATCAATCCCCCAGTTTAAACCCCAGGAAAACAGACCAAACAAACTAACAACCACCAAAACTAGTGATAATAAATAAAACCATTTTCGATAGCGAATAAAATCAAACATGTTTAGGATGGCCAAAGCCATTTTAATTTCTCAACTTTACCACTGTAACAGAGCCGTAAAAGTAAACGGGTGACAATAATAGCTGAAAAAAGACTAAGGAAAACACCCAAGCCTAAAATCATAGCAAAACCACGAATAAAACTTGTCCCAAAAAGCCACATGATCCCCGCAATGCCTAAAGTAGTAAAACTGCCGTCTCGAATCGAGGGCCAAGAACGCTGGAAACCATTTTCAACCGCCCGATCTAAGCTGCGACCTTCTCGAATCTCCTCTTTCATTCTTTCAAAGATAAGCACATTAGCGTCGACCGCCATACCAATCGAAAGGATAGCTCCACCAATGCCAGCCATGGTCAAAGTAATTTGAGGAATTAATTTAAATAAAGCTAAGAGAAAAATAGTAAATAATATCAGAGCCACTGCTGATATGAAACCCGGAAAACGGTAAAAAATAATCATTAATATCATAATAGCCAACAACCCCCAAGCAGCCGCATAAAGTGATTTTTCTAATGACTCTCGACCCAGAGTTGGACCGACGGTTTTTTGAGAAACTAATTCAATTGGTACTGGTAAAGCACCGCTCCGAAGTCGACGAGCAATATCCGCCGCCTCTTGAGCCCCCATATCACCACTAATTACTGCCTTCCCTCCGGTAATCTTATCCTGTACCACTGGAGCATAAAGATCAGAAGCGTCAATTTTACCATCACCAGTCGTATCGATGATTGAAAAACCATCTAGAAAAATAGCTAATGGCTGGCCAACATTTCGAGCTGTTACATTTTCAAACAATTCAGCTCCTTCCTGGTTAAACTCAAGTTCGACAATCGCCTGACCGGTCATTGCATCCAGTGAGCGTCGGGCTGTCGCTAAATGACGACCAGTTAATTCAGTATTCTGCCAATAGTAACCTTCTTCTGATTGCTGAATGGAAAATAGAATATGACTCGCCTCGATAAAGCCTTCTTCGTCCTGCCCCCGAGTCTGTTTAATAATATGATAGCCAAAGGAACTCTCCACTAGGTCTGATGTTATTTGACCTTCTTCGAGCGCAAAAGCGGCTTCTGAAAATTCGGCCACCATGTCTTCAAACTGGAAAGGCCCAAGCCGACCTCCATCCTCGGCCGAAGGACAGTCGGAATATTCTTGAGCTAATTGAGCAAAGTCTTCTCCGGCCAGAGCCCGTGCCAATACCTCTTCAGCCTGTTGACGAATGGCCTGATTTTCTTCTTCAATACTGGCTAATTCTTCCGGCGTCAATTCTACTTCAACCAATTCTTTAAATTCTAATACTGGCGTCTCGCCAATCATGGCTAGTGCCTCGTCAATATTATCAACTCCGGGCATCTCAATTAACAACTGTTGCGCCCCTTCTCTAATCGCTACCCGTGGTTCAGCAACGCCAAAAAAGTTAATTCGTCGTTCAATAACATCTCGAACTCCCTCTAGTGCCTCCCCTTTCTCTGCTTCCGGTAAACCCGTTAAATCAGTTTGATAAATAAGGCTCGCTCCGCCTTGGAGATCTAATCCATATCGAAAATCATGCTTCGGCAACCAAGAAGGTGTCCACCATCCGGGATAAACGAAGGCAAAAGAAAAGTAAGCAGCAACAAATAGAAGAATCAGAAATAAAAAATTCTTACGGCGACTCATTTTATTAACCGATATTTATTTTAACTCTAAAAATAGAATTGGCTAAACTAGTTTTCCATCGTATCATAAAATCACCAAACATTCTATAACTTTCATTCTGGTATTCAACCAATGGTTCTCTCTGTGCATAAGCCCGAAGACCAACCGATTGACGAAGTTCTTCCATTTCTGTTAAATGACTCGACCATAAATCATCTAAGAATTTCAGACAAAGCATCCGCCCCAGAGCATTTAGATGGACCGAATCAACTGATTTTTCTTTCTCTCTATAAGCCGTCATGGCTTGAGTTATTAAATATTGATGCATGGCCGCCGGAGCTTCTGATCCCTTTTCCTTAACCATCCGAGCCAGCCCTCGATGAATACCATCTTCATGCGGCAAAATCAACCGAACTTGCTCGGCAATTTCCTCAATATTCCAATGATCTATAGCCCCGGCTGTATGAGTTGAAATCAAACGTTCAAAAACATCACTTAATACTTCTTCCACTAATTTGCGCCAACGATCTGACCAATCTTCTTGCTCGAATAATTCAATTAATGAATTGCGCTTCCGATAAACTATTTGTCGATGTTTGTTTAAAACATCATCATATTCACAGAGACGTTTTCGGATATCAAAATTAAATCCCTCGACTCGGCGTTGAGCTGATTCAATCGATCGCGAAACTAACGGATGCTCTATCGGTTGATCTTCCGGTAAATTAAATCGAGTCATTAACTTTTCAATTCGTTCTCCGCCAAAATACTTAACGATATTTTTAGATTTCGGGAAAATTTCATTTTTCAGCGATAAATAAAATTGAGAAGAACCTGGCTCTCCCTGACGTCCAGATCGCCCTCGAAGTTGATCATCAATTCGACGAGACTCGTGTCTTTCAGTGCCAATAACAAATAATCCGCCTCTTTCGAGAACTTTCTCGCGCTCTGATGGGTCGGCCGGATTTCCACCCAGAATAATATCCACTCCCCGACCAGCCATGTTCGTGGCCACCGTTACTTGTCCCTGACGGCCTGCCTGAGCGATAATTTGTGCCTCCTGCTCATGTTGTTTAGCGTTTAAAACTCGGCAAGGAATACCTTCTCGGCCCAATAACCTCTCTAAATATTCATTAGCCTCTACTGAAGTTGTCCCGACTAAGACTGGTTGACCCTGCTGATGTTTTTCTTTAATCGTTTGAACCACGGCTTTAAACTTGGCTTCTTCCTTGCCATAAACTCGATCCGGTAGATCTTGTCTAATCATTGGCCGATGAGTTGGAATGGCCTTAACATCTAATTCATAAACTTTGTCAAATTCTTCGGCAGCAGACATGGCGGTCCCAGTCATACCGCTTAATTTGGAATACATTCGAAATAAATTCTGAATCGTAATCGTCGCCAGTGTTTTTGATTCCGGTTTTATCTCAACCCCCTCTTTGGCTTCAATAGCCTGATGCAGTCCGTCAGAATAGCGCCGGCCAGGCATCAAGCGCCCAGTAAATTCATCAACAATGATTGCCTCTCCTTCTCGAATCAAATAATCAACATCTCGTAAAAATAGCTCTTTAGCCCGAACTGCATTCATCACTCGGTGCAGTTGCTCAATGCTTTGAGGATGATAAAGATTGTCTACGCCTAAAGCTTTTTCAGCCCGATCAATTCCATTCTCGGTCAAAATTACAGTTTTCATCTTACGATCAACATTGTAGTCCTCATTTTCTTTTAATCGATCGGCTAACCGGGCAAAAATTCGATATTCTTCTGGTCTCATTGATTCAGATTGAGAAATAATTAAAGGCGTCCGGGCTTCATCAATTAAAATACTGTCTACTTCATCAATGACTGCATAATTAAATGAACGTTGTACCTTATCGCTTGATCGAAAAACTAAATTATCTCTTAAATAATCAAAACCAAATTCATTATTTGTTCCATAGGTGATATCAGCTTGATAAGCCTCTGAGCGATGACATGGTCTCAGAAAATCTTGGACAACTAAAAAGCTACCCAACTGATCACGTAACTCGTCTTTCTTTCCGCCGGCTTCGTGAAAGTCGGGATCATAAATAAAAGCCTGTTCATGATTCAGAACGCCAACGCTTAAACCCAGTAAATGATATATCTGCCCCATCCAAATTGCGTCTCGGCGAGCTAAATAGTCATTAACTGTTATCACATGTACTCCCTGACCAGCCAGGGCATTTAAAAAAACGGGAGCAGTAGCAGCTAAAGTCTTCCCTTCGCCAGTTTTCATCTCAATCACTCGACCCTGATGGAGAGCGATACCCGCCTGTAATTGGCAATCAAAGTGCCGCTGTTTCAGAGTTTTCTTGGCTGATTCTCTAACTAAAGCAAAAGACTCCACCAGCAGATCATCTAAAGATTCACCGGATTTAAAACGTTCTTGTAATTTATGACCCTGTTCGCTTAATTGAGCCAACGAAAACTTCTCGAACTCTGGCTCGAGAAGATTGATCCGGTTAATTAACGGCTGGATATCCTTTAAATAACGATTATTCGGATTACCGAAGATTCTGCTAAATAACATATCATTACTTTCGTCCGCGCTTCCGCTTTGAATGGAATTCACCTGGCCAGATTCTCATGTTCTTAATTCTCCTCATAGCTCGGCGATAAATAGTTTCTTGTTTTCCAGAGTGACTCTTCAACTCTCGCTGAAGCTTGTCTTTAATCTCATCAATAGCTCCAAAAATATCCTGATTTTGAGCCGAAACAGCAATAACCTGACGAGGTAAAATTAACTCTGCTCCGATCTTATAAAGACTCTCTCGGGCTGATTCACGTTCAATTTTAATCCGCATCTCGAGAGAAGACATTTTCTGCCGATCTTTATTCTTAGGCAAAAATTTGTCTAGTCGTCCAATCTTCTTTTCAAGATAATCGTTAATGTCCGGAGAGAGATTAATATTGGGAGCATAAATAGTAATTCTCATCTCAAATAAAGTAAAGGTTAAGTAGTTTCAGCATAACATTGAAATTAGGCAGAATCAAATAAACAAAAACCCCCCGAAGGGGGCTTTTGTCTCTAAAATAATTCAGCCTAATTAATCGAGATCTTCTTCGCCATGACCCAAATCAAATTCTTCGTCGGTCTCTTCATCGTCTTCTGAACCAAGGTCAAATTCATCACTAAAGTCTGACGACTCAGCGTCTTCATCATCACCGTCAAAACCGGTGATCTCGTCAACTTCTTCTGGATTGAAGTCTTCCATATTTTTAATTTTTAATTATAGGATAACCTTTGAATTATGAATCGAATTCAAAAGTACTCCCATAAGTTATATTATGTCTTCAATTTTGTCAAGAACCCCTTAACTCCTCCGACAAAATAACAATTTCTTCTACTAACTCTATCTTAAATTCTCGCTTGACTCGATCCTTAATTAGATCAATTAGAGCTAAGACATCTTGGCTACTCGCCCGACCAAGATTAACAATAAAATTAGCATGTTGCTCGGAGACCTGAGCTTGGCCTATTCGAAAACCTTTCAGACCAGCCTGATCAATCAGTGCTCCTGCTGATTGACCGGGAGGATTCTTAAAAACGCAACCCGCTGAAGGATAAACCCGAGGCTGAGTAGATGCCTTTCGCTGAGCCAAATCAACCATTCGGGACCAAATGGAAGCTTGTTGGTCTGATCGACCCTCTAAGACAACTGATGTAATAATCTTATCGGCCTTTCTCTTGAAAATACTATCGCGATAAGCAAAGTGACACCGACTCGCTGAATAACAACCCAGTTCTAAAGTTTCCCGATCGATAAAATTAACTTCTTTAACCAACTGACCAATATTTTGATCGGGCGTACCAGCATTACTGCAAATCGCTCCGCCTACTGTTCCGGGAATAGCCGTCTCTCCCTCTAATCCGCTAATTCCTAATCGAGCTGCCTCTGTTACCAGCCAATTTAAAGAAATACCAGCCCCGACCTCCAACTCTTGCCCGGCCAAGCGAAAAAATCGATTTGTGGGTCGAATAATTGCCCCTGGATAGCCTCGATCAGAAATTAGTAAATTACTTCCCCCACCCAGAATAAAAACCGGGAGGTCTGCCTCCCGGGCTTCTTTCAAAGCCTCAATTAAATCCTCTTCTGCTTCAGCTTGAAAAAAATATTGAGCCGGACCTCCGATTCTAAAAGTGGTTAGATTCTTCAGCGGAACGTTCTTTAACCATCTCAATTTTAAATTCCTTAGGCTCATGGATGATCCATAAACAATAAAGCGTTTAACTTAGCCCGAGTTAGTGGTCCGACGTAACCGGTTCCCTTGCTCAGTCCGGCCGGTTGTAACACCTCGGCAGCATACTTCTCCTGAAATCGAATAATCGCCTGACGAGTCAGCTGATAAAAGTGCCCAGTGACTAGTCCTTCGGGGTAGGCTTCCGGTTCTTGAATAGCCAGAAAAAGCTGCAGAGCTTTGACTTCTTCATTCTGGGATAAGCCGTAAGCTAGATCGCGATCAAAGGAATTGAGTTGAATCCCCTGTTGATTGGCCAAAACGATGGCGATCTGGCTGCGTAAATGAACAACTGTCTGCTGAAGATAATCAATCTCAGCCTGCAACTCTTGAATTAGTTTTTCTTCCGGATTACGAGGAGTCATCATCGCTTCCCATTTGAAAGCATAATAATCTTCCGTTCCGATAAATCCAGATTGTTTACTTTGAATGGAGGGAATAATCGTTAGAGAATAATAATTTGATCCAAAGTTAGCCAGGTTAATTTCGCCATTCTGATACTCGTTCAAATCTAAAAATCCAACCTCGGTTTTCCCCCGTCGATCAACGGCTACATAAGGTGTCCGGAAAAGAGTTTCTGACTGACCAAAAAATCGTAAACGTAAATCACCGTCGCCCCCAATAAACCTAATCCACTGAGCTCCCCAGTTTTGTAACTGATCCGTAGCATTGAGAGCGCTCTCACCGTTTAGGGGTAGAAAATTGGTCTTTGGAATAATGCGTAAATCCTTCAGATTCTGATTATGATAACAATAGTCCTCTCCCACCGAACAGTCATTGATTAAAACAGCAATCGTCCAATCAGTATAGATTTGGCTAAAATCTTTTTCATATCCATGCTTAGCCAGAGCTTCGTTCAATGATGAGATGCCAACCCGATCAGAACTTAAAGAGTCAATTAAAATCTCCGCTCCATAATGATCGACTAAATACTGAGTGAATAAATTAAGTGCCCCATAATCAGCAACCTTCTCTTCCCAGCTAACCAGCGAATTGCTCGGATTCTCCAGAAAGATTCGGGTTCGATTTTGTAAATTACTGCCGTCATAAATCCGATCATAACTAATCAAAGTCGGAGCATATTCAGCTCGCGCCTCATTCAGCCAGGTCTCTTCTTTAACTTGATATACTTTTTCCTTTTTATGGAAAGTAATCAAGTGCATCAGTTCATGAGCCAACAAGCTCTTTGATCGATAATCCGTTAAATGATCGGTGTTTAAATAAACCATCTGCCGCTGGTTAGATGTTGGATTTTGAAGTCGATCATATTGGTCAATCGCCCGAAAATAACCAGCCGCCTGACCTCTCATTTGATGAATCAAGATATTAATTTTCTGTCTGGTTGAACTAACATTCCAATCCCACTGATAGCTTTTAGATAGAATTGGCCAAATATTATTCTCAAATTCATAAGCCAGTATCTTAAGATAATCCTGAGCCTCTTCTTTCTCCTCATCGCCAAGCCCGTCCCACCAGCTTTGATCGACATAAAAAAGGCCTCTTTCGCTCTCTTCGACTAGTCGAGCCACTAATTCTTCTCGACCAAATCGGTCATATTCTTCTTCAACAAAAAAAACGACCGTGGCTTCAGCCGCGGTAACCACTGTCAACAATAAGAAGCAAGTTGCTCCCGCCAATAAGAGAATATTCCTCAGAGTCTTTAACATAACCTGATCATTTTAACATAAGTTCCGCCTAAAACAATCAGCCCCTTAGTGGGGACGACCGGATCTAATTATTAAAAATAGACCAAAAACAATTAAGATACCGGCGATAATTAGGGCTAAAGTTATTAAAATTAAATCCGGTTTAACTAAAATCATCACCCCCAAAACAATCAATAAAAGCCCCTGGACTAGTCGCTGTATCCGGCTAGCTGGATAAAGAAAACCTCCGCCCAACATCAGCCCCCAACCATCTTAATACCCGCCTCCTCTAATCCTTCTTTAAGTGTTAAACCAATCTGACGATGGACCGACCGCATCTCGTCATAATCAGATGTTTCTAAATCATAAACCAGCTCAAAAGTCGGCCCCTGAGAGGCAAACCCCAGAAAGGCCAATTGCCCGCATCTCACTAAATTCTGGCGAGCTAAAACTTCTTTCACGATCTTATCTAGCTGCTGCAATTTTTTAGATTCCACATCATAACTGACCCCAAAATTAAGAGACATTCTGGCCTCTTTCTTCTTACTGTAGTTATAAATAGCTTTGCTGGTCAATTCTTTATTCGAAACAATAATGCTTTCCCCGGTTGGAGCACGTAAATGAGTTGAGCGCAAACCAATTCGCTCAATCCGACCACTAGCTCCGCCAGGCGCTCCTCGAAAATCACCAATAACAATAAAATCACCTTCTTCAAAAACATGATCTGAGTGCAAGGCTAAAGAGTAAAAAATATCAGAAAAGATCCGTTGCGAAGCAATGGCGATTAAAATACCACCCACGCCTAATCCGGCCAATAGAACTGTAATATCGTAGCCCATCATGAAAATGACTAGCAGCCCAACTCCCACCCAAATAAAAATATCAAAGAGGCGATTAAAAAATTTCAGCGAGGTAACGCTCCGTCTCTTCTCCTTTCGGTCGGCAATCAGTGATTCGGTTTGGCAAGTAATCAGTTGATGAATCAACCAAGCAAAATAGATTATAAAAATAGTGAAGAACACTCGACTGATAACTTCTTGACTACCAGTGTTAAACGGTATGATCTGTAAAGCAAAATAGCTGGCGATGGTTAAGATTAAAAACATCCAGCTTTTTTTAAGCGATCCAGCCAGTGTCATCAATATTTGCCCCTTCGACCGCTCACTCGCTTCCATTCTTTTAAATAAAATGGAGCCGATTATCTTCATCCCCAAAAAGATAGCTAAAAATATAGCAGCAACTCCTAAGCTGAGGAAAAGTAAAATATCCCAGGGAATCATATTATTGGTCTGATCGGCTAAATAACGACTTGAGGTCTTGGCCGATTAGCTGCAGCGATTTAATTATTAAAAAGAGAGGCAAAAGTCGCAGAAGAGTTTTTTCACTAAACTTATCCCAATCCATATTAGCTTCATTATTCCATTATTTAATCTGAAAATCAAACAACAAAAGCCCCTCGATTGGAGGGGCTTAGTGATCTTTCTGATCGAAAGCTTAAGGCAGGTAATCCTCAATTGGACGACCTCCAATTTGCTCAACCACGGCTACAATTTCATCAAATTGAGTAGTCGTTCGGTAAATCTGCTCTCTCATCGCACTGACGGATGAAGCAGACATGTTAGCCATCTCTTCGCTGAAATCAAGGAAGGCTGTTTGCTCTCTCATAATTACCTCATTCAACGTAGTTCCGGCCGGAATTGCTGTGGTCAGAGTCTCGGTCTCTTGACCGACTGGCCCAGCAAGTAACAACCCGACAACTTCTTCAACTAACAATTTAACCTCATCTTCCGGAGCGATTTCTTCATCCTGTTCCGGAATAACTCTTTCAACCGCTACCACTGTATTCCCGGGAGCCACTGTTCCATCTTCCATTAGCTCTTGAGAAACAAAGTAAAGGTTAATCACTCGACCGTCTTCGACGACTGGTGGCTCATCTGAACCGCCTGGGCCAGCTGGCTGGCCGTTTGGCTCACCTTCTCCATTTGGAACAATAGAAGATCCCCAATTAGTCCCAAAGAGAAGAACCAAAGCCACTAACACCACCAAAACAATAATGGCGATAATAGTATTTTTGGACATAATAAATTGATTATCTAATTTTAATAAAACGCCGACCCTTTGCAGTATTCTAACATGACTAATAAATTCAAGCAAATCAAAAACCCCGCGCAAGCGGGGCCTTGATCTGATTCCTAAAAATCACTCGAACATCTCTTCGCCCTCTTCCTCAGGTAACTCTTCTTCAGGGAATTCCTCCCCTGTTGGTTCCTCTGGAATTATATCGGCAACTATACTCGCTTCTGATATTTCAACCGGGGTTCCCCACATAGTCGTGCCAACATAGTCTTCGACAACCTGGCCACTGAATTGAACTCTTAAACCGTCAACTTGCATTTCGGTTGCTAAATTGATTGGCTGGTATTGAATACCATCATCAGACAAGATACCGTAAAAGCCACCCTCCAGATCAACATAATAAACGGTACCGATTCCACTAATCACTTCCGGAGACCCAGCTGTCTCCTCCGAGTTCGGTCCTCCATTCTCGGGGACAGGAAGTTCTTCTTCGGAATTACCGAAAATTAAAATCGCCGCCACAATGATGATAATAATCACCAGGGCAATAATTAAAACATTAGCTTTTGATTTCATACTGTTTTAACTTTTAATTAATTAATTTCGTAAGTAATGCTTACGCTAACTTCGACCTTGTTTTCGCCCGGTTGAATCGATGGAGCCGGAACTGATTCGGCAACCGAATCGTACGCCACATTACCAGCTGCCCGGGGCCAGTTAATAGCTGATAAATCTTCTCTAAAACCAGTTATTCTAACCAATTTAACACCAATTTGATCGGCCAATGTTTCGGCTTTAGCTTGAGCCTGAGCAATGGCTTCGGCCCGTAGCTCTTCTTTCACCGCTGTCTCATCCTCTAGTGTAAAAACTAAATCTCCAACCTGATTAGCCCCCAGTGAACCAGCTTGCTGCATAACCTGACCGACCTGATCAAAGTCCCTAATCTTAATTTGAAGACTTTGAGAAACTTCGTAGCCAACTAAAACTCTTTCTCCTGAGCCATTGTCTCGCGTTTCACGCCATTCATAACGAGGACTTAAGTTCAATTGAGTAGTTTTCAGATCCTTCTCCGGAATGCCCAACTCTGATCGCATCGCCTCAATGACTCGATTCATTCTCTCCGTATTTTCAGTCATGGCTGCCTCCACCGTATCGGCCTCATTTCGAACCCCTAAACTAACAACAGCTAAATCTGGTTGGACAAATCGATCAGCCTCTCCAGATACGGTAATTTCATTCCGAAACTCCATATTTCGGCCAATGAAACGATTTTCTTTCAGGCCATTAAAGAATTCGACAGCCATTACCGCACTCGTCACAATTAACAGTAGAGTCAGGGCTCCAAATAAAGGAGCTAATTTCTCTTGCCAATTATTTTGTTGATCCTTGTCCATAGTAAATAATAATTTAATAATTAATATTCTTCACATTGAAGATAAAAATATCCCCGATCATGATGACAGGAGGGACATTCCTCTGGTGGTTCAAATCCGTAATGGACATAACCACACTCCAAACAAACCCAAAAAACCTTCTCCTTTTTCTTAAAGAGTGTGCCGTCCTCTAACTGTTGCAGTAATTTCTGATACCGCTCCTGGTGATGTTTTTCCGCTAAAGCAATTGCCCTCAAACGTGTTGCCACCTCTGGCAAGCCATCTTCTTCGGCCACCTGAGCAAAATTAGGATACATTTCAGTCTGCTCGTAACGCTCACCATTAATAGCTGATTTCAAATTTTCTTTAGTGTCGCCTTCAATCAACGGAGCTTCAGCTTTAGCCTCAAACTGCTCAATTTCATCTTTATTGAGCTCGTTAAGCATCTCCCAAAGACTTTCGGCGTGTTCTTTTTCATTATCAGCCGTGATGGAAAAAATCTGAGATATCTGTTGAAAACCTTCCTTTTTCGCTACTTTAGCAAAAAAAGCATAACGATTGCGAGCCATGCTTTCACCAGCGAAGGCTGATATTAGGTTCTCGATTGTTTTTTGCATAGTTTTTGGAGTATAACACTCTTTTTCGAGTAGATCAAATTAGATACCCGCTTTAATTTCAATCACATCACCATCTTGTACCTGATACTCCTTGCCTTCGGTCCGAACTAATCCTCGTTGGCGAGCCACCGAAAAACTCCCCGCTTCAACTAATTCCTGCCAATTAATAACCTCAGCTTTAATAAAATTCTTTTGAAAATCAGTATGGACAACACCACCCGCCTCCGGAGCAGTTTGGCCCCGTCGTAGAGTCCAAGCTCGAACTTCATCTCGACCAATCGTAAAAAAGGTAATCAAGTTTAAAAGCTGATACGAACGCTGAATTAGTTGGTCTAACTGATCCGAACCTAGATCTAATTCTTGTCGCTCCTCTTCGCTCAAACCAGCCACCTCTAATTCAGTCAAAATATCGATAATCAAATAAGGAGAATTCTGGAAAGGAGCAACCTTCTCTGAAGTCACCTCAGACTGACGAGCGTTAATTAGGTAGAGGCGAGGTTTGCTAGTCAGAAAGCGATACTGATCTAAAAACTCTTTTTCTTCCGGTCGAATTGTTAAATCAGCCAGCATTTGGCCTTTTTCTAGTATTTCGGAAAATCTTTTCAAAACAATAACTTCTCGCTGTGCTTCTTTTTGCCCCGATTTAATATCTTTCTCTAGAGCCGCCAATCTTTTTTCGATGGTCTCTAAATCTTTCAAACTCAGTTCCGTATCTAAAATCTCCTTTTCTGCCCAAGGATCAACATTGGCTCGAGTGTTAATAATATCTGAACGCTCAAAGCCCCGCAGAACATAGAGAACGGCATCCACTTCTCTGATATGAGACAGAAATTTATTACCCAGTCCCTCGCCCTGACTGGCTCCGCTAATCAATCCCGCAATATCAACAAATTCAATGGTCGTCGGAATTTTTTTATCCCGAGGAAAAATTTGAGCTAAAGAATTAAGTCGTTTATCGGGGACAGCAATTATCCCAAGATTGGGTTCAATGGTGCAAAAAGGATAGTTGGCTCGATCAACCGGTTGTTGAGTTAAGGCTTGAAATAAAGTCGATTTTCCCGTATTTGGCAAACCGACGATACCTATTTTTAAAGCCATAAAATATAATTAATTCCTTTACTAAATATAGCACCTTTTATGGCTGATACTAAAAGAGCGCCTCGCCAGGCGCTCTTAGTCTGTTCCTATTTAAAAAAGACAACCTTCGATTACTTGCCTAGGCCCGGCAATAGATCAACCTCAGCTCGATTATCAATCGATCTCTCCAAGCGGCTAAATCGATCTTGATCTGGCATCAGCCGTTCATGATAAGCTTCCGGGAAGGAATTGCGCGCGCCTTCCAAATCATCAAAAAAGAGTTGATGGTCCCAAATAACTAAGTTCCCGTCAACAATTTCAGCTTCGATGATCACTGGCCCGCTCAGCTGAGTCCCCTTTCGTAATTGACTCTCTTGGTCGAAATAGTACTCCTGACACAAGGCCCAGAGATAATAAGTAACTAAATTATTCGACTCCTCTCGGCCGAACAATTCGTAGTCGCAATAAACTCGACCCTGGAAGTCCGCCTGTCCGCAGTTGTCAATCAAATAATCACGAATCTGACGATCCCGGATACTGGAGGCGACTTGGCCTTCAGATTCATCTTCAAGCTCGGTTATCGGGCGCTCCGTCCGATCAAAGCGTTGTTGGGCGATTAAAAAACCAGCCACCAACATGATAATCAGAACGATAATGATAATAATTACCTTTTTGTCCATGGGAAGATGAGCTCCCGCCCGGGAAGAATCCCGGACGGGTAACTCTATAAAAATCAGTTACCAAATAAACCTTCCAACCAACGCTTCGCCTGGTCCTTGCCACCAAGGCCAAAGGCTAGAGCAGCGGTAATGACAATGCCCGCAAACAGAATCTGAACTAATTCAGCTGCAATGCCTAGTTGGATCAAAGCAGCCATACCGGCAAAGATCAGCACGGCGTACTTACCCAGCCGGCCCAAGGTATCTGCTCTCTTTTCATTCAGTTTAGAAGCCTGCAAGGTCTTTTTAATAAAGCTTTTAACCAGATCACCAACAATCAGACCAATGACTATAATTAAAATAGCCACAATGACATTCGGAATGTAAAGAACGATCTCTCGCAGGAAATTGGTTACCTCCTGAAGACGTAAAGTATCGGCCACTGCCATGAAAGTAGCGATAATAATAAACCACTTTATAATCCAGGCCAGAACATCCGAAGGGACAAATCGAAAACCAACATCTTCAAACTTTTTCGTGATCTTGGTCTTTTCAAATAGAAGATCAACCTTAACCTTTTTCACCACCCAACGAGTCAGGTTGGATAACAACTTTGCTAAGATTAAACCGATGATTAAGATAATAATCGCTCCAATCACATCGGGAATAATGCCGACCAATCCATACCAGAGGTCGGAAAGAGAGGAGGTAAAAGCCTCAGAAAGGCTAATTGCTTGAGGATTCATGTATTTAAAAATAATTAATTTTATTTAACTTTGGTGCACGTCGACCGATTCAGTTACTTTATTATAGTCCAGATCCGCCTAATTGCCAAGACGAGATTTTTCTTTTTTTGAGCCAAGGAAAAAATCTTTCAATGATCGCTCTCCCGGTGGAGATAATTGAGCCCCGGTCTCAGCGATTTGTTTAAGCAAGAAAAACAAAGGCACAGCCGCTAATAGGTTAAACAGAGTGTATGCATTAGCGACGAATCGAGCAGTGGCTGGTTCAATCGTAATCAGTCCCACTAAATAAGTGAATGATCCTAAAAAGATCATGGCCACCAAAGCTGCAATCAAGCGATAAACGAAAAACCCGCGAGCAACTATTTTACCCGAGCGAGCCGTAATCAAAGAAGCCAAATTAACTGTAATATTAGTACCTGTGGTTGCCCCTAAAACAAATGGAATGACCGCCAAAGAATTAACGAGCCCACTCGTCACCATCGCCATACCAATACCAACAGAGACTGATGATGACTGAAGAATAATGGTCATCGCTAAGCCAATTGCAAACATTATCCAAGGAGAGGCAGCAAAGCAATCTATTTGATGAGCAATCCAATTAGTGTCCCCTATCCCTGAGAAGGCTCCCGTCATTAGCATTAAGCCAATAAATAAAAGGCCCAAACTAAAGAATCCAATTCCGATCATTTTAATATATTTACCACTTAGCCCAAAGGCCCAAAAGACCAAACCAATGGCCACTAGCAAAGGCCCATAACCGATAATTGGCAAGGAGATTATTTGAGCTGTGATCGTACTGCCAACGCTAGCGCCGGCTAGCAGAATGATGCCGGAAAAAACAGAAACCATCCCTCCGCCCACCAAACCAACGACAATTGAAGAAACAACTGAGCTACTTTGAACAATTGCCGTTACTCCAACGCCTAAAAAAAAGAAAAACCACTTATGTCCCTCTGCTTTCTTGAGCAATCTTTTAACGTCTGATCCGAGTATTTTTTCTGCATATCGAGCAAAAAGAAAAACTCCAACAAAAAACAAACTCAGCCCTAAAACAAAAGTGACTACGATTGTCGTCATATTCGCCCCAGTATAGCATGAAAAAGCAGGCCAATTAGATGGCCTGCCTTCTTATTTCTCAACTTTAATTCGACGTCGCTGACTATCTACAGACTTCGGTAAGGTAATTGTCAATAAACCGTTCTGAGCGCGAGCTTTTACTTTTTCGGAATCTACTCGAGATGGTAGCGGCAAGACACGACGAAACTGACCACATTCTCTCTCTAAACGATAATAAGTTTTACCCTCTTCTGCTTCTTCTCGATCGATCTGTCCGCTAATAGCTAAACTATCTTCACTCACCTCGATCTCAATTTGGTCCGGATTGATTCCTGGAATTTCAGCTGTCACCGTAATATTCTTTCGATCCTCGGTAATGTCAACACGCGGAAATAAACCGCTCTCATAACCACTTAGGCCAAGAGAGCTAAAATGGTCAAAGGGATCCCAAATGCTTTCATTAAAAAGACGATTCATCGCTTCCCGCAGAGACAGTGGAGCAACCGGAGAAACTTGGGATTCAATTGACTTTGAGGTGTCTTTTTTAGATTGATTAATCTTCATATTTAGCCTAATTAAAGTTAATTTAAGCGACCTTTAACAATTTTGATTATAACAGAAAAAAACAACCTGTCAATTGCTCCTTCTTGATCGGCACACCTTTAGTCAGAGACAATAAGACTGTTGGACAATCAATAAATTTGACCGCCTTGTTTTTTCCAAGTTTCGAAGATTTCTTTCGCCTGAAGGCCAAATTCAGCCACCTCGATTGTTTCCACAGGACGACCACTGATCGATTCCGCTAATTTCTGATCGCGAAATCCATATTGGTCGGCTAATGAATGTGGAGCCGCATAATAAATTTTCTGCACTCCTGACCAGACTGCCGCCATCAAACACATCGGACAAGGTTCGGAAGTAGTAACTAAAAAACATCTCCCTAAATCATGGTTTGCTATTCGACGAGCAGCGTCTCTGATTGCATTTATCTCAGCATGGGCCGTGGGGTCATGATCCCGCAGAACGGTATTCATTCCTCGCCCAATAATTTGATTATTGCGAACAATCACCGCTCCAAAGGGGCCCCCTGTGTTATCTTCGATTGCCTGTTCTGCTAATCTAAAAGCTTCTTCAAAAAAATCTTTGATCATAAACTTATTATAACGGACAATTCATAAAAGCAAAACAAAAGAGACAAGACTTAGATTAACTAAAATAACTAGAGCGACAGAATAAAACCCCCGCCACAAAGCGGGGGTTTTAGCTTCTTTGAATGAATGATGATAATATATCGTAGCCCCGAGGAGAATCGAACTCCCGTTTCCAGGTTGAAAACCTAGCGTCCTAACCACTAGACGACGGGGCCGTGTCCATCACATTCTACAAAAGTAGAGCTAAAAATCAAGAAAAATGAAAATCTTGGCCATTGAAACTTCGTGTGACGAAACTGGAATTGCTATTTTAAGCTCCGATAGCCGAAAATTTGGAGAGCCGATTAACCTACTTAGCAACTTAGTTGCTTCTCAAGTCGAAACTCATCGCCGTTGGGGCGGTGTAGTTCCTAATTTAGCTCGTCGAGAACATCAACGCAACCTGATTCCTCTTCTGACCAAATCCCTACAAGAAGCATTGATAATTAAGCCTTGTCGACGCTGGAAATTATCTCTCCGAGAAAAAGAAATAATTCATCAAGTTCTTTCTCGAGAGCCACAATTAGCTAAAAAACTGGTTAAGTTTTTAAAACGATGGAATAAACCGTCAATTGATCTATTGGCTATAACGACTGGACCTGGCTTGGAGCCAGCCCTTTGGACTGGAGCTAACTTAGCCTTAGCTCTATCTCAAATTTGGCAAGTTCCTTTTGTCCCGGTTAATCACGTGGAGGCTCATATCATTGCTAATTGGTTAGCCGAGCCAAAGCCCCAAGATTGGCCAATGATGGCTTTAGTTGTTTCTGGTGGCCACACTCAATTAGCTTTTATGAAAGACCCGAATTCATACCAGATAATTGGTCGCACTAGAGATGATGCCGCCGGAGAATGTTTTGATAAAACAGCTCGTGTTCTAGATTTAGGTTATCCAGGCGGTCCAATCATCTCGGGTTTAGCCACTCAATGGAGAGAAATCAATAAATCAAATGCCCCAGAAAAGATCAGAAAAATATCTTTACCGCGGCCAATGATTAATCATCCCGGTTACGACTTTAGCTTCTCGGGCCTTAAAACAGCTGTTCTTTATCAACATCGCAGTTATTCTGATCAACTAAAAAGATCTCCTTTTTATAAACTAAAAATGGCTGCCGAAATTGAAGATGCTATTAATGATGTTCTAATTAAAAAAACAATCAATGCCGCCAGCCAATACCAAGCAAAAACCATCTTAATCGGTGGTGGCGTTGCGGCTAATAAATCATTACGGCGTCGATTAGCGACCGGAGCCTTTTCTAATAACTTTAAGTTTTTTGCTCCGTCAGTCACATTATCTACCGATAATGCGGCGATGATTGCTTTAACCGGATTAAAATACTTAAAGAAAGCCAGCTTATCTGATACAATAAAAGTCAATGCTAATCTTAATCTGTGAATATGGACAAGCGTTTTGATTTTAAAGAGGCGGAAACACGAATATATCAAAGGTGGGAAGAAAGCGGATATTTTAATCCCGACAAACTACCCGGATCTCGAATAGAAAAATTCACCATCACTCTCCCCCCGCCTAATATTACCGGCTCTCTCCATATGGGTCATGCTTTAAATGCCAGCGTCCAAGATGTTTTAATCCGACAGAAGCGTATGCAGGGTTATCGAACCTTGTGGCTGCCAGGTTTTGATCATGCCGGTATTGCCACCCAAAATGTAATTGAGAAGAAATTGTTACAGGAAAAAAAGCTAACGCGGTTTGATCTTGGCCGAGAAAAGTTTCTGGATGAAATATGGAAATGGAAAGACCAATATCAATCAGTTATTGTTGGACAGCTGAAAAAAATTGGCGCTTCCTGTGATTGGTCTCGAGCTCGATTTACCCTAGACGACAAATATAGTCAAGCCGTTCAAAAGTCATTCCAACATTATTATCAGCGGGGTTGGATTTATCGCCGCGAAAGAATTATTAACTGGTGTCCTCGTTGTGGCACTGCTCTTTCGGATCTAGAGTTAGATTATCAAGAAGAACAGACTAATCTTTGGTTCATCCAATATCAGCTAGTTGAATCAGAAGATTCAATTACCATTGCCACTACTCGGCCAGAAACAATTTTTGGCGATCTAGCCGTCGCCGTTCATCCTCAAGATAAGCGCTATAAAAAACTTATCGGACAAAAAGTAAAACTACCCCTTACCGATCGCTTGATTCCAATCATTACCGACTCGGCCATTGACATTGAATTCGGCACTGGAGCTCTCAAGGTTACCCCTTCTCACGATCCGGTTGACTCTGAGATAGGCGAACGGCACCAGCTTGGATTAAAAACTATTATTAATGAAGCCGGAGAACTTAACGATCAAGTCCCCGAAGCTTATCGAGGATTGAAGATCAATCAGGCTCGAGAAGCAGTTGTGGCAGATCTAAAAAAAGAAAACCTGCTATTGAAAACAGAAGCCTACCAGCACAGTGTTCCAGTTTGCGAACGCTGTCAGACTAAAGTTGAAGTTATACCTTCGGAACAATGGTTTCTGAAAATGGATGAGTTGGCTAAAATGGCCGCTGAACCTGTCCGTTCCGGCCAAATTAAATTTTATCCTGCCCGCTGGAAAAAAGTCTATTTAAATTGGTTAGATAATATAAAAGACTGGTGTCTGTCGCGACAGATTTGGTGGGGACACTCCGTGCCACTCGAAGGAGAAACAGACGTTTTGGACACTTGGTTCAGCTCAGCTCTTTGGCCTTTTGCAACCTTGGGTTGGCCAGAAGAAACTGATGATCTGAGTAAATTTTATCCCACCAACGTCATTTCAACAGCAACTGAAATCATGAACCTTTGGGTTGCTCGAATGATCTTCTCCGGAATAGAATTCACCGGCCAAATACCTTTTTCTAAAGTTTATTTTCACCCCACAGTACTTAATAAAGAAGGCCGACGAATGAGTAAATCTCTAGGGACCGGTGTTGATCCCCTAGTTTTAATTGACCAATACGGAGCTGACGCAACCCGTTTTGGACTGCTCTGGCAAATCGGATCCAATTGCNNGCTGGCAAATCGGATCCAATCGTCAAGATATTCGATTCAGTGAAGAAGATATTGTGATGGGGCAAAAATTCTTAACCAAACTTTGGAACGCTTCCCGATTTGTTATCGGACGAGCGGAAGAAGACAAGATTGATTTAAGTCAGGTTGATCAGTCTGAAGCTATTGTTAAAAAAGTCCAGCAGTTAATTCATACAGTTAATAAAGCACTTGATGAATATCACTTCTCCAAAGCCACCGAATCGATTTATCATTTCTTCTGGCATGATTTTTGTGATCAGTACCTAGAAGAATCAAAAGATCGCCTTAATGACCCCCGGACCAGAGAGGCTACTTTGGTTGTCTTATTTTTTGTCCTGCTAACCACCCTAAAGCTTCTACATCCATTCATGCCTTTTGTCACCGAGGAAATTTACCAAAAACTACCTCTCGAAGACAAGAAGGATTCATTAATTATTGAAGAGTGGCCTAAATAATATGCCTTTTATCGCCCTATTAGTCTTTGCTCTTTTACCGTCTTTGATCTGGTTATGGTTTTTTCTAAAAAGAGACCCCAAGCCTGAACCAAGACATATGGTCCTGCGGGTTTTTTTAATAGGCATATTAATGGTCGTGCCCGCTATTGGAGCACAAATCATTCTTAATCGTTTTTGGTTCGGATTAGTGGCGATGACCTTGATGGCTGCTGCTGTTGAAGAGGCCGCTAAATATGGAGCTGCTCGCTGGGGTGCCTTTGGCTCAGTCGATTTTGACGAACCGGTCGACGCTATGATTTACATGATTACAGCTGGACTGGGTTTTGCCGCAATGGAAAATCTACTGGTCTTAATTAGCCCATCGATATCTGGATTGAGCATGATCGCTGGCGTCAGCGGACTCCGTTTTCTAACAGCTACTTTTGTTCACGCTCTCTCAGCCGGGTTAATGGGTGACTTTGTCAGCCTTCAGATCTTCCGAAAAAAAAGAGGGCTGGCTTGGATGGGACTACTAGTTGCTGCCTTAATCCACGCTGCTTACAATTTGAGCATTATCGGTTTAGCTGCTCAAATAGACAACTATAAATATTTAGTTTATACTCTGTTATTGATCATTCCTCTCGGCATTGGCATCCTGGATCTAATTGCTTTTGCCCATCTAAAAAAAATCGATCAAGATGGTTAAAGATAAAATAAATCCATCAGACAAAAAATGGCTAGAATCAGAGGGAAAGTTAGTTGTTGACGTTATTGAAAAGGATGATTTTTATATCATCCAGTCGGCTATTGCCGGTCTTGATCCAAAAGAACTGAAAATAACCTTCAAGAACGACATGCTTTCTATTCGTGGTTATCGACCTCGACCAATAAGTGAAGGCGGAAGATACCTTTTGCAAGAATGTTATTGGGGACCGTTTTCTCGTCAGGTGTCTTTAGATAGTAATGTTGATCCAAGTCGAATCAAGGCCGTAGTCCAAGACGGTGTTCTGACAGTTAGAATTCCCCGTACTCCCAAAATAAAGAAAAATATTAAGTTGAAATAAGAGAAGCAGTCTGGTTTAAAAGAAAAAAGCCCTCCTTGTAAAGATGAGGGCTTTTTGGTATTTACTTATACCAAATACAGCGATAATTATAAGCATCTTTATCGGGATCAATCCATAAAGAATAAGACCCGAAATAATTAGGATCAAGATTTATCACAAAGTACTGATTTGGATTTATTGCATTAGGATGAGAGAAATATATCGTACCATTTTCTCCTGAACAACACTTAGGGTCCCAACTACACTTATTACAAAGGACGTTTTCAAGTCTTGCTTGATAGTCAGTTGATCGCATCAGCGACCAACTTCCTTCGGTTGTTTCAGTTGGCGGATTTAGATTAGCACAATAGTTAACGGCACTATTGTAAGGGCCTCTAAAAGTTTGCGTAATAATCGCATCTTCGTCCTCGAGATAATCAAAATCTTTTTTAAATTCTGCTTCTAAGATATGTAATCGCTCTTCTATGACAAAATTACAATCTCCCTGATCTCCTTCACAATTATCTCCACGCCAGCCATTAAATGAACTTCCGGTATCGGGTATGGCCTGAATAACAATATTTGTCCCATATTCTAAAAACTCAATCAAGGTTCCCTCATCGGAATGACGATCGAATTGAGAGTCACCAGCCTCAACTATAATCTGGCCGCTACCATCTCCTAAGAACGATACGCCAAGTCCGTGTAGAAAGATTCCTTTAACCGTCTTAGACTCATTAATATTGATTTGGCAGACCTCTTGATTGAGCCCGCTCAATGTATCGCAGCCCTCCCAATTTAAAAACAGATCTTGTACATCATCAAATTCACTAAGCTGCTGGGCTAATAGAGTTACATCCTGGCCGGGAAGATAATGTTTTTCAAAATCAACCGCATATGGATGACCACCAATCTCAACTTGCCCCAGCCCTTGGATATCAACCTTCAATGGATACCTGAAATCAACTTGACCTGATTTATCTTCGTCTATTTGTAAAGAACAAATTGATTGATTGGACCCATCCGTTACTTGGTCGCATAAACCATCTGGCCAACCGCTAAAAACAAGACCAGCCTGACTCCATTCGGCCTTTAAGACTAGAGAACTGCTCTCGATAAATTCATCCGAAAAACTATCCCCATCAATTGCCGCACAATTCATGTTGTCCAATGTTTCTCCGTCTTTTTTAATCTCTACCGAACCTGGCCCTTGGCATCCTAGCTGAAAATCATAAAAATTTGTATCTTCACTTTCAAAGTTAGCCGTCACTGATTTATTGGCATCCATTGTTAATTGACAAGAGTCATCATTGCCCGAACAATCCCCAATCCATTGAATAAATTTACTCCCGGATTGAGGATGAGCTGACAATGAAACTTCTTGACCACACATCAAAGTTTCTGCAAAGTCAGCTTGATAAGTCTTGTTATCTACTTGGATAGTCCCCGATCCTCCCCCGCTAAAAGATCCGGTTAGGATAAATTCAAGAGTTGGGCAATTAACTGAAATATTATGATTGGCCATAATATTGTTAATGGAGCACTGACTATTATTTCCCGAACACGATCCTGACCAATGCAAAAACGGAGAGCAATCATTGTCACTAACGCTTAAAGAAACATTTGTTCCCTTGTCGTAACCCAAAGAAAATTGACCTGGTCCCGCTAAGGTTCCTCCCGGATTGGCGGTCACCTGGCACGAACCATCAATATTAATATCCAAGACATAATCGCCACTGACAACTAGATCGGTTTCGCCCGTTCCAGTCAGAAAAATAATTAGCGAAGGCACGGCTTTAGAAAAGAGTGCAACCACTAAACCGATAACAGCATAAGTAATTATTTTGCTCGCCCACTTACCTTTCTGAGGATTACCAGCCGAGGTAACATAAATAAAACCAGCATAGAGAATCATCAACACCACCACCAAGACAATAATGTAGAAAAACCAGTTAGTCACATAATAAACTTTATCCAGGGCGCAGATAAAACTCCAGTCTTGATAGCGATCCGGTCCGCTAGCAGGAATGAAATCACCAGTTTTGAACTGAAGATCTCCCACGGAAAAATTACTCCTGATGACACAGCCCTCCGGTTCTTCAGGCAGAATCGTAATCTGACCTTGAGCTAAAAAGGCTGAACTTAGAAGTCCGACAGTCAAAAAAAATAATAGGATGCGTCTTTTCTTCATAAGACTAATTAACTCCAGAAAAATAGATAACGATCGAAGGAATAACTCGAACGAGTAAACCAACAACTAGACCAATAACAGCAAAAACAATTATCCTTTTACCTTGGGCAACCCGGTCGGGATTCCCAGCGGAAACAACAATCAGAAAAGAGCCATAAAGAATCATCAATCCAACTCCGATTATTAAAATATAAAGAAACCAATTAAGGGCATGATAAAGTGATCCAATCATACAAATTAAACTCCCGTCTTCCTGATTGGCATCTATTACCTCCCCCGCCGAAAAACGCTGATCACCAATAGAAAAACTTGCCCTCAGGGTGCAGCCGTCTCCAGCTGCACCCACGGGAGCAATAAAAACCATATTTCCAATCAGAAAAAGTAAAAGAAAAACTATCTTTCGGCGATTCATAACCGAGCTTTAGCCCATTCCGACAAAATATCGAACTGCAGCTGGAATAGCTCGAGCCAATAAACCAATCACCATTCCAATGATGGCGTAGGTAATAACCTTCGTCGCTTTACCGGCTTTTTCCGGACTACCGCTCGAGGTTAAGAAGAGGAAGGCCGCATAGAGAATCATGATCATCACCGCAATCAGGATGACATAAAAAACCCAGTTGGTGACGTAATAAACAGTGGCTAACATACAAATGACGCTCCAACCTTCATGATAGTTATCAGCATCCTCCGGGTCCCCGGATATAACGTCGCCGGCTTTGAAAGTTTCTTCTCCAATATTGAAACTCGCCCTAATCACACAACCTTCGGCCATCATCTCAGGGTCTAAGGTCTGCGCCATTACTGGAGCAGCCGCTAAGCTGAACACCAAAACCAAGGCGCTGAAAATAGCAAATAATTTTTTCATAATTAATTATTATTTAATCAAAGAGCTTAACTAAAATCATTATAGCAATTGACTTCGGGTTAATCAATTGGAGCCGAAGATTATTAGAGCAGGTGCGGGTGGAGGGACTCGAACCCTCACGGACAGAGTCCACAGGATCCTAAGTCCTGCGCCTATACCAGTTCGGCTACACCCGCCCGAAAAATAGCTTATAAGATTCCTAAAGAACAAAAATACTTATAAATTCATTATATCAGAACCATTTGTTTTAATAAATAAAGACGCCCCCGTTAACCGGAGGCGCCTGTTTTTTCTTAGAACTCCTAAGAAGAGTTGTTACATACCAACAATGTATCGAACCGCAGCCGGAATAGCTCGCGCCAATAAAGCTAGTACCAAACCAATAATCGCATAAACTATTATTTTGTTGGCTGTCTTCGGCTTGTCGGCGTCGCCACCAGCAGTTAAATACATGAAACCAGCATACAAAATCATAATACCAACCGCAATTATAATAATGTAAAAAATCCAGTTGGTAACATAATGCACTGTATGTAACATACAGACAATAGCCCAGTCGTCGCTATTGTAACCGTCCTCAGCATTTGGACCAACGGTTGTTCCTCGCTCTAAATCAATAGGACTCCCGTCTTCGCCATTAAATCTCATATCCATTCTGAGAGTACAGCCCTCCGGACTTGATCCGGGCGAAACCTGAGCCCCACCGACTAAAGGCACTGCTAAAGTAAGAATTAAAGCTAGTGCGCTTAAAATAGCAAAAACTTTTTTCATATTTGAAAATTAATTATTATTAAGGTCCCAAGACCGAACTTATTATAGCAACAATCATCCGACTGAACAAGATAATTGCTAGACCAACCGCTCCATAAATAATAGTCTTCTTCCCTTTTTCAAATTTACGAGGATCGCCACCGGAGAAAACCATTTGGAAGGCTCCAACTAAAATAACAAATCCTAGTCCCACTATGCCGACCCAATAAAGCCAGCGCAGCAAATGCTCAATCAATTCGACCAAGCTTCCGTGACGGAGTGGAGGCTTAAACTCAACCCAACTTTCTTCATCGGCTTCGATTCCGAAAGGCATGGTTAAACAGAGTAATCCTCCCAGAATCAGAAATCCAGCCAATCGTTTAATATTAGAATTCATTGCTTAATTTTTCTTTAAAATTAATCCAAAGTGATAGTCATCTGTTTCCAGTTTTTCAGCCACTTGAAAGCCAATCTGATCAGCCAAGGCCTCAATCTCTTCCATCAAAGCTGCTGGTTGTCTCTTCATTAATGGTGTTTCTGGTCGCCAGTCGACCACTAATACTTGCCCCCGAGGACGAAGTACCCGATAGGCTTCAGCAAGCACTGCCTTTTTATCTTCAACTTGAAAAAGTGTATTAGCTAGAATAATCACCTGTAACGAAGCTTCTGGTAATCCAGATCCTTTCGGTTCCGTTAGGTCCCGTTGCAAAAGACGAACATTGTTCAAATAGTTCTGTTCCGCTCGACCTTTTAGAGCCGAAAGATAACTTTCCTGAATATCAATAGCATAAACCACTCCCTTCATCAGCCGTCGAGCCAATTCAATCGCCCAGTGGCCTGGCCCGGTACCAAAATCAGCACCGGACATATTCGGTGACAATTTTAACCGATCTAAAATTTGATGAATGTCAATAGTCTGAGGCATAAATTAAGATTGACTTTCCTCGCTCAAACAAACTGCTGAAGCTATTTTATCATTCGGGGCCAGTTTCATCACCCTGACTCCGGAGGTAGAGCGACCTAAAATAGAGATACTGTTAACTGGAGTGCGGATAACACTACCCCGAGTAGAAATAACGATCAAATCCTGATTTTGATCATCAATCAATTTAGCAAAGATCAAATTACCAGTTTTGGTCGCTAGCTTAGCCGTAATGATTCCCTTTCCCCCTCGCGTTTGTTGGCGATAATTAGAGAGCTTAGTTCTCTTACCATAGCCTTTTTCACTTAAAGTTAACAGAGTTAATTGCTTCAAATTACTCTGCTCTGGAATAACAGCCAAACTGATAACTTCATCATCTTTGCCAATTGAAATACCTTTAACACCAGCGGTAACTCGACCGGTCGATCGAATGTTCTTTTCAGGGAACATGATTGATTTGCCCTTTTTAGTTACCAACATTATCCAATCCTGACCACTCGTTTCGGCAACTGCTTTCAGCCAATCACCCTTTTTCAAGCTAATAGCCTGAAGGCCATTCTTCCGAATCTTGAGATATTCTTTCTTGTCGGTCTTTTTAATCATCCCTCGCTTAGTCGCCATCAATAAATAACGCTGACGATCACCTGTTTGCTGACTGAGGACTGAAAGGACCCTCTCGTCCGCACTAATCGGTAAATAGTTAGCCAACCCTCGCCCTCGACTAACTCGACTACCCTCTTCAATCTCGTAGGCTGGCAGATCGTAAACTTTACCGGTGTCAGTAAAGAATAATAATTGATCATGAGTTGAAACTGAGAGAAAATGTTCCACAATGTCTCCTTCAACCGTTTTCATCCCCACAATCCCTCGTCCCCCTCGCTTCTGAATTTTATAAACCTCGGGCTGATTACGCTTAATGTAACCCTTCTGGGTAATAATAACGAAGTTCTTCTGTTCAGGAATCAGGTCTTTTTTAGAAATTTGCTTCACCTCCCCCGGTATAATCTCTGTCTTTCGCGGCCCGCCGTGCTTTTTTTGAACTTCCCGTAGCTCTTTTTGAATTAATTTTTCAATCTTTTTCGGACTAGCCAGCAAACTCTGCCATTCACTAATCTGTCTAGCAATATTGTCTAGCTCCTGATTAATTTCAACTTGCTCCAGCTTAGCCAGACGATGTAATTTAATCTCCAGAATTGCCTCAGCTTGTACTTCGCTCAACTTAAATTTTTTCATTAAGTTCTTAGCCGCATCAGCTCGATCATTAGATTTTTTAATAACCGCAATGACCTCGTCAATGTGCGCCAAGGCAATCATTAAACCTTCTAAAATATGTTGTCTCTTTAATCCTTTCTCTAGATCAAACTTAGTTCGGCGAACAACTACCTCGCGTCGATGAGTTAAATAATAATTTAATATATCGGCTAGTGACAGAACTCGGGGCTGAATCCCATCAACCAAAGCAACCATATTAATGTGTTGCTTTTTTTCTAAATCAGTATAGCGATAAAGTTGATTCAAAATACGCTGAGGAAAACCTTGAGCCGAAACCTCAATCACAATCCTCAAACCTTGTCGATCTGATTCATCACGTACATTCTTTACTCCTTTTAATTTATCTTCGGCGGCTAATTGAGCAATTTTACTAACCAGAGCCGATTTATTAACTCGATAAGGAATTTCTGTTACGACAATTTGAGCTCCTTTGCCTTTTTCAATAATTTCCGCCCGAGCCCGATTTAAAACGGCTCCTTTCCCCTGCGAATAAGTGGAGACTAATTCTCCTTGTCCGTAGATAATCCCTCCGGTTGGTAAATCAGGTCCTTTGACAAACTGAAATAAGTCTTCAGTCGTTGCCTGAGGATGATCAATTAAATAAATCAAGGCTTCACAAACTTCATTCAGGTTATGAGGCAGTATATTAGTAGCCATACCCACTGCAATACCAACTGTTCCGTTCAACAGAAGCTGAGGTACTGGAGCCGGTAGAACCGTTGGCTCCTGAAAAGTTCCATCATAATTGTCGGCGAAATCAACAGTCTGCTTTTCAATATCCGTTAACATGTCTTCTCCTAAAACCGATAACTTAGCCTCGGTGTAACGTGAAGCTGCCGGCGGATCATCGTCAATTGAACCAAAGTTACCCTGGCCAATAACCAGAGGATAGCGTCGGACAAAATCCTGAGCCAGCCCAACCATGGCATAATAAACAGCCGTATCGCTATGAGGATGGTAGCGCCCCAAACAATAACCGACAATAGCCGATGATTTTTTAGTTGAACCGGAGGCTTTCAACCCCATTTCATATAGAGAATATAGAATACGGCGATGAACCGGCTTCAGTCCATCACGAACATCAGGCAGCGCTCGAGAAATAATAACCGACATGGCGTAGTCCAGATAGGACTCGCGCATCTCATCAGTGACCTCTCGTGACAGAACTTCCCGGGCAGTTTTAGTTGTCTTCTCTGTTTTGCTCATAATCTATATTACTGTTTGTTGATTGACCTGCTTCCATTTCTAATTCCGAACGCCAGGCATCTTCTAGCTCTTCCGGAAATAAGTCTTCAATGTTCCATTCTGACCAGCGGTCATTAATCTCAGACCAGGTATCATTATCTTCGGGCCATTGAACTTGACTCAGGTCATCAGGCCAGGCTACTTTTTCGAATCGGCCTTTTAGTGAAAAAAGCCAAAAAATAATTAAAATAACTGCAAAGGCAATTGTTACTCCCCACAGGATATACTTCTTTTTTTGAAGAGGCAGTTTCTTGAGTTGATTGAGCCATTCTCTCATGAAAGTCCAAGAACTTTGATTATTAATCCCTCCTCCGGCAAGCTATCTAACTGAAGCTGAAGTGAACTCTCTTCAGCCTGTTTCTCCGCTCCCAGAGTCTTTAGAAACTGGTTTAATTCATCAGCTTTATAATCCATCGGAATAACCATCCTAGGCTCAATTCGATTGACTAACTTAACGGCTGCTTGGGGGCCCAAACCGTCTCCATCTACAGAGATTATCAATAAATGAACATCTCCCAACTGTTCAATTCGGCGATCGTCTAATTCTGCTTTCGCTAAACCACTTAAATAAACTATCTTCTGGCCATCCAAATCTAGCAAATAGACAATATGACTATTATCTTGAATACCCCGGATGAAAACGTCTTTGATGTCATACTCTCCTGGCAAATTGATCAAGCAACTCTTAGCCTGATCAATTCCTGAAACTGATTCTCCCAATCCAACCAAAATTATATCAGCCTCAGGTGGAGTTTTCTTTTTCTGGTCAGGTTGACCCAAAATAATGTTTACCCGAGGTTGCTTAATCTTGTCTTTAATTAAAAATTGCTTTGATCCCAAACGAGTAATATACATGTTAAATCTGGCCTATTTTAGCATTTTCCAAAGGGAAAAACAAAAACCAAAATAAATTACTCATCAGTTGGTGAAACTTCACGCCATTCCAGATCAGCTGCTTCCTCAACGTTAATCCTCTTAGTAATGGCACAAGGACCATAACCCGAAGAATCGGTTACCTCAAGAGTAACGTCATACTCGCCTTCCAGCCGGAACATAATGTAAGGATTCCGACTCTCTGGACCAGTCTCTTCAAGATCTCCTTCGGTTAACCATTTATCCATCAAATATTGTTCGACAGCTTCTCTTTCGTCCGAGGGAAGAGATCTTTCATAAACTATAAATTCTGCAATGTTACCGATAAGAGCAATGCCGCTTCCACTACGGTAATCCCTCCCCAATCGCCAATTTTGACCATAAATTGTATTAGTCCCAGCACCATCATGATCTAGATCGAGAACTCCGTTAATATAAGTCTGCAACTTTCCATTAACTGCATCACGATGATAGGAAATAACCGCTAGCTCACCCATCCTAATATCAGTTGACCCGTAGACATCTTTTTCTCCCTGATTCCAGTACCAGCGGGTTTTTCCTAAAGCATGTAATTCAAGATTGTAGTTTGGTGCCGTTGGATAAGACCCCCATACATTACCAACCCTAGTCCCGTCTGGAATATTATCGGGAATTAGAACAACTGCAAAAACAGATGGTCCCTCGTTTGGATCATGATTAGAAGAAAGCACAGAGTCTAGGTGCCGAGGGTCACTCCGGTCTATATTTTGAGCAAAACCTACCATTGGTTTTTTACTGACTGGATCCTCTTTAAATATAGGCTGGGTAGCTGGATCACTATTAGTAGCATGATTTCCTCTTCCCGACATATCATCCCATTGAGATATCTTTTCGCCATCCTCCAGGCCGGAAATCATGCTAGCATCCAGATGCATCGCCAATCCTTCAACAATTGGAATCCTCTGGGCTGAAACAAAGTTATAATCTATGCCCTCTATCCCATCAACCGTCCAATACCATGATTCGATTTCAGACTCACCATAAGGCTGACTTTGGTCAATAAACTGAGAGACTTGTTTGGCTCGTACCGGATCAGGGTCGTAGATGTAATCCGGCTCCGGCCAATGATGATTATTTTCAACAATAAAAGCAGCCGGTTCTGACCAAGCTCCATATAAATCTCCGGCACTCCGAGCTTTAATTCTCCACCAATATTGGTTACTTCCATATTCGAGATTACAGATACCGGTATTTTGGTATCCATCATCTCCGGGATGACAAGTACCCGCATCATAACTTGGAATGTGTGAAGTGGCTCCAGTTATTCCTGATTCATATTGATAAATCAACTGACTCAACCCAGCATCCTGATAAATTTCGATGAAGTATCCATAAGAATCCTTACTGACACCCCAATCTAAAATCGGATGGAGTGTATCCAAACAGTAATTCCAGGTATGACTCAGATTATCGACCTTGGGGCCGATATCCATTGTCGTATAAACATAGTACTCTGGAGCCCCCGGTACTTCATTATCACTATTAAAGCTAATCCACCCAATGAGGCCGCTTCCCCAGGCCCAACCATCAAATATCCCACTATCGGGATCAATAGAAACGCCATAGGGAGAGCTGTCAGATGCCGTGCCAGCAAGGCTGATCCAACCGGTCCAACCGTCTCCATAATTTAATGCTCGCGCCCAACCGCTTATCTCGAAAGTTTCAGGATCAAGAACAGCCATGCAATCTGGATCTTCGGAACAGGGATTTCCAGATGGCGGATCCCCGGCCACACTCCGATGGAAGGTAATCCAGCCAATATTTTCTGACCAGATGTAGCCACTCAGCTTCATTGTTTCTGGATTAATATGTAAGCCGTATGGCACTTCTGTCCCCGCCGCAACATTACTGAAAGATATCCAGCCAATATT
>DCTL01000006.1 GCA_002329255.1 Patescibacteria group bacterium UBA1441 | reverse complement strand
TGAAACAACTAATCTTAAATTAGCCCGAATTAACTTTTGCTTGGCCTCCTTGTCTCCTTTTTTAATTTGCTTCGATAGCTCTTTTTCTTCATCAGCATCAATCAGATCCGTCCGACCAATCTCTTGCAGATAAGCTTGAACTGGATCAATTTTAGTCGCCAATCCCTTTTCGGCCTCAGTCTCTCCGGTCAAATAAGAAACCTTGGGCTTAATCTGGATGCCAACACTTTCTAAGAATCGATAAGTAGATGTTAGTTTTTTTAAATCGCTCTTTAGCCGGGGAAAAAGATGATCAATCTCGTCCTCGGTCACAAAACCTCGATCTCGAACCTTGTCAACCAAATCTTCGAGTCTTTTTTGATGAGCTGTTTTTATTTTTTTAACTTTTCTCTTTTGAGGCATGATTATTATACAAATCCTGGCTTAACTGTTGTAATTCTTTCATCAGCTGTTGTGCTTTACGAGGTTTTTGATCCCGTTCCGCCTGAGCAATTTGATCGCTCAGCTTTCTCATCTCTTCTCGAATAATCATTTGGCGTAGTTCCATTAAGCAAACCGCCATCTCTTCGTCAATATTCACCTGATCAGCTTCAACCTCCAAGGCTAAAACATTCAACAACGTATCAAGATCTCGAGAAGCGGACTGCTTCTCCGATAAAGTCTTGCTCAACAGACAGTTAATTATATCACGAGCCCATTTAGAAAACATCTTTAATTCCGACTTGTCAACCAAACAATGATATTTTTCATCCTGTAGAAGCAAACCGATAATTCGGCGCTCTAGCCGATCTTTCCGCGATAAATGGCTCGGCGTAGCTGTCTGTTTCGTCGGTGTTTCTTCGGCGGCCTCTTCTTCTGGCTGTTGACTAGCCTTCTTCTCTAAAGCTAACCAGATATCAGATTCATCAACCCGAAGTCTAGTAGCCATCTCTTGGACCCAGTGTGATTGTTCAATCTGATCGTTAACACTAGCCAGTAGAGGTAAAATTAAATGAGAAATATCACGTCGGCCTTCCGGCGTCTTTGGATCATACTGACTAAAAGCTAACTCAAAATAAAAATCAAAAACTGATTTTGCTCCTTCAACTTGTTGTCTCCACTGCTTGGGATCTTCGGCAATCATATCAGCCGGATCTTGTCCGGCTTTCATGGTTACCACTCTGACTAGAAAATCAGCCGATTGAGCTAAACCAATACCTCGTTGAGTCGCTAAATTGCCAGCGCTGTCCATATCAAAAGCCATCATTAAGTTGTCGGTATAACGTTTCAGAATCGACAGCTGGCTGGAAGTTAAAGCAGTCCCACTCGAAGCAACAGTCTGATTGAGCCCCGCCTGATGACTCATAATCACATCAGTATATCCTTCAGTTAGAATAGCTTGATCTTTCTCTCGAATTGCCATTTTAGCCTTATCCAATCCGTAAAGAACTCGGCTTTTGTCATAAATTAATGTTTGCGGAGTATTAATGTACTTGGCTGACTTGTCGTCACTTTCAAAAACTCGACCACCAAAACCAATTGGCTGGCCTTGAAGATTATTAATAGGAAAGATAATTCGACCTCGGAATCGATCATAAATTGTTCCTTTTTCCGGATGTTTCACAGCCAATCCAGCCGCTAAAATCTCCTCCCGGCGACAACCTTTATGTTGTAGATAATCAAGTAGCCCCGTCCATTGATCAGGCGCATACCCGATAGACCAGTCCTCTATAGTTTCTTTTTTCAACCCTCGTTCGGTTAGGTAAGCCGTCGCTCTCTGGCCAACCTGATGTTCAGCTAATTGATGGCGAAAGTAATCCGTTGCCTGTTGGCAAACTTCATAGAGCGCTTTCTGCTCACTACGAAGTTGACTCTGGGCAGCACTAATTTCAACTCCAGCTCGGTGAGCTAATAAATGCAGGGCCTCTCGAAATTCAATGCCTTCCATTTCCATAACAAAAGAAAATATATCGCCATAAGCTCCGCATCCAAAGCATTTATAAGTTTGACGTTCTGGGGAAACGTAGAAAGAGGGTGTTTTTTCGTTATGAAAAGGACAAAGGGCCTGATATCCGGCGCCAACTTTTTTTAATTTTAAATAGTCGCCGATAATATCGACGATATCTAATCGATTTTTAACTTCTTGAGCGGGAGACGTCATTTTGGCCAACCAATCTTAGCTCAAAGCAAGCCCCTTGACAAGAAATCATTATGGGTATATATTCATATTAGATAGTCAGTCGAACTATCTAAAATTAATTCATCAAAATATAATATGCCTAGATTTGATGGTACTGGCCCAGCCGGATACGGTCCTATGACCGGACGTGGCTTTGGTCCCTGCGCCAGAGGAGGATTCGGTTTTCGCCGATTTCAACGCTGGTTGCCACAAGACGAAGTTACTGAATTGGAGTTAGCGGAAAAAGAATTGACTGCTGAATTGGAAGCTATTCGTCAGCGGAGAAAGGATCTGGAGGGTCAAAAATAAAAGAAGGCGGATAAACTCAGCTCCCTTTTAGGGAGCTGGGCAATGCCTTCTTTAAGTTTGATTATAACATAGAAACATGCCTCGCCCAAGACAATGTCGTCGAATTAGATTCCGGCCTCAAGCCCACTATTTTAAACCCCAAGGCATCCCCTTGCGGGCACTTGAAGTAATAGAACTGTCTCTAGAAGAAGCCGAGGCAATCCGATTAAAATATGTTCTGGAATTGGATCAAGTGACAGCTGCCCAACGAATGAAGACATCTCAAAGCACTTTCCAACGCATTTTATCTACCGCTCTGAAAAAAATTGCCGGAGCTTTGATTCGAGGACAAGCAATCAAGATAATTTCTGAAAAATAAAAAAGGCAAACCCTAATTGGATTTGCCTTAACCATCCCCCTAGTGCTTCTTCGAATCAGCAGATTTCTCGTCTTTTTTAGTTACAAGACGTTTACAATAGGGACAGGCCCAAACTTCAGAGTTGCTTGCGCTATAAGACGTTCTGTGACAAAAAGGACATTCTCGCCCGGTCATTTAATCACCTCCTTAATGAGAAACTGTTTAAGTAGAACATTTTATTAATTATTTGTCAACCAAAGCTCGCCTCTATCGACTCAGAATAAACTGAGTCTTTTTAT